>SKYV01000117.1 GCA_007127745.1 Balneolaceae bacterium | reverse complement strand
GGGATGGGTACGGTGTTCCTGGCCGAACGCGATGATGAACAGTTCCGCCAGCAGGTGGCACTCAAGCTGATTCCCGGCGGCATCACCTCCCAAAACCAAACCCAACGGTTTCTGACCGAACGCCAGATCCTGGCCAGCCTCAGCCACCGCCATATCGCCAAACTGCTCGACGGCGGCATCACCGAACACGGTCAGCCCTGGTTTGCCATGGAATATGTCGACGGCAAACCGATTGATCGCTATTGCAATGAGAAGCAGCTAACCATTGCCGAACGGCTTGACCTTTTCCGAAAAGTTTGTGGTGCTGTGCAATACGCTCATCAAAAACTGGTGGTGCACCGCGACCTGAAACCATCGAATATTCTGGTAACAAATAACGGACAGGTTAAACTACTCGACTTCGGCATTGCAAAAATCCTGAACCCGGAAATTACTGATACCACAGATCTGCCGGTTACCCAAACAGGCTTGCTGCCGCTCACACCGGCCTATGCCAGTCCCGAACAGGTGCGCGGCGACGCCATCACCACCGCATCGGATATCTACCAGCTCGGCGTGGTGCTTTACGAACTGCTGAGCGGCTGCCGGCCTTATGAAGTAAACGGACGTTCTCCCAGCGAAATTGAGCAGATTATCTGCCAGGAAGAACCCACCCGCCCGAGCACGGCCATCACAAAAACTCCGTCGAACCAAAAGAAAAATGATGCCACAGGAATACAGGTCAGTGCGGCCGGCCGAACGAAACCGGATCAGCTGAAAAAGCACCTGAAGGGAGATCTGGACACGATTGTACTGAAAGCTCTGCGCAAAGAACCGGAACGCCGGTATGAATCGGCCGAAAAACTGGCATCGGATATTGAGAATTATCTCACCGGAAATCCGGTTTCTGCCCATCCCAATTCTGTAATTTATCGCGGCAAAAAATTTTTTGAACGGCACACTGTCGGCGTAATTTCGGCGGCTGCCATTGTACTGCTGCTTATTGGTTACGCGGCTACCATCACCTGGCATTCGCAGAAAACACAAGCAGCACTTTTACAGGCACAACAGGAAACCGAACGGGCAGAACAGGCCCTCAGCAGAGCAGAAGCGTTGCAGGTTTTTCTGCTTGATCTGTTTCGTGCAGCAGAACCGGATCAGCCCCGCGATCAGCTTCCAACAACTGATGAACTTCTTGAAATTGGCGCTGAACGTGCCCTGGATCCCGATGGGGCATCTCCTGAAGAGCGTTTTGAAATATTACTGGCCATTGCAGGTGTCTACTCCTACTATTCGCAGCCAAGCCAGCAAAAAACAAACCTTTTACTGGATACCGCCGTTGAGCTTGCCCGCAACGAAGACTCCCTGCGCCCGGAAGATCTTGCCCGTGCACTCCAACAGAAATCCCAAAATCTCATTTTTGCTGGCAACAATTTGGATGAAGTTGAAGATAAACTGCTGGAAGCCGAATCTTTGAAATCAGAACCGGATCAGTACGTATCCGATTTTGCAAAAATACGCATTTCCCGCAGCTGGCTGGAACAGTACCGCGGCAATCCACATAACGCTTTAGAACTTTTGGAGGATGTTTACGCCAATTACAGTAATCATCTCAGCGAAGATCCGGATACCGAAGCACTGCTTTTCGACAGGCTGGCAAGTATGTATCAAAACATGGGTAATTTGGAGGAAGCATCGAAACACAGAAGTATGGCAACGGAGCGTTTCAGACAAAATCACGGTGATGAAAGCAGGCCGTATGCCGTGAGCCTTGCCAACAGTGTGAGCCTGGAACGCAATCTTGGCAATTTTGATCAGGCAATAACCAATGCCCGAAAAGCGATTGCGCTCTATGATCAAATTTATGAAGAACCTCGAGATTACAGGGCTTCAGTAAGAAACGCCATGGCAGAAACACTTTTTTTGATGGGGCACTCAAAGAAAGCTTTCGAAGAATCGGAAAAGGCTAATCGCGAATGGGCTGAATTTCACCGTCAGGAATTTGAAAACTGGATTTCACACTACATTGTACGCGGCCGGTACTTCATGTGGCTCAATGATTTTGACAATGCCCTTGAAAACTTTTCACGAGTTGCCGAAATCACAGAACAAACGGGACGACAAAACCAATATATCGGTGCGGCATCAAAAGTTTGGCTGGCATGGGCTTACTGCTCAAAAGGAGATCCGGATCGGGGGCTTGTTTTACTCGATGAAATGACAGATAACGATGGAGAAAAATTCCTTGAGTATCCAAACGATAAAGCAAATCTGCTTGAAACCCGATCCATCTGCCATTTCCAATCGGGAAATTATCAATTAAGTGTAGATGAAATGACCGCATCTCTTGAAGCTCATGATTTGCCTGGACAAATTTACTCATCGGTAAACAGAAAAATATGGCTTGCTAATGGTTATGCGGCTTTGGACAAATTTAAAAAAGCTGCTGAAATCCTGGACCAGGCAGATAAACGGCTTGAATCTGTTGGCACGCCTCAACATCCTCTGTACAACCAAATTGAACAGTACCGGATGCAGCTACATAATTTGGGAAATCACGGTAATTGATTATATGATATATAGCTTGACATAGTTTACCTTTTCCAAAAAATGTCTATACCAGGTTCTGTTCCAATCAAAATCTTGAGAGTCATGTGCCCCCTCATCAGAAACCCTCTGCCAGTCATATTCCTTGCAATAAGAAATCATTATCCGGCAATTAGTTACATCCTTACCTATAGTTTATTTTCGAAATGATCTTTAGATAAGATAATCTATTAAATCAGAGCAATTTGTAATACTGTCCGCTCGGCCTATGATGTTGCGATCAGATGGTGCTGAAAATGTTTTTTTGAAAAAAAGCAGTAATAACATACCGTGCTATTTTATATGCTAGAAATTTATTTTAACACGGATTTATCCATTATTTACAATACCAAACTTCCACTCAATGTAACGATAAAAAACTTCTTTTCGCTTCTTTAACCAACGTTTTAAAAAGTTGGCGCTGCCTTCGAATCTGAATCAAATATTCCGGATGCCACTGCACACCAATCACAAACGGGTAATCCTGGTGCTCAACACCTTGTATCACACTGTTATTCTGTTCTTTGGCAACCGGTATCACCCCCTCGCCCGGGCGGTCTATGGCCTGATTGTGCAGCGCGTTTACATTGCAGATATCGGTTTGGAGAATAGCTTCCAGTGTTGAGCCCTTATTGACCGTAATTCGCTTTTTGGGAAAGATGGATGATACCTGCGGCGTTTCTTCATAAAATCCGCTAATGTCCTGATGCAGGGTCCCCTTAAAATGAACATTCATCAACTGCATTCCCCGGCAAATTCCGAGAATCGGCTTGCCATGGTTCAGCGCCTGTTCCAGCAGATTCAGTTCCAGTTTATCTCTTTCGGTATCTATCGGAGCCGATTTGGTGTGCTGGAAGTATCGGGCTAGCCAGTAAACCGGAAAAAAGAGAATGGACAAAATCCACTCAAAAATGGTTCTGGCATCTTTGGCGAGGGTTGCCCGTTCTATGCGTTCCTGACCGTATTTTAAAGGTTCCACATCAGCCCCGCCGCCGAGTATCAAACCGTCAAGTTCATCAATATTACGGGGTGATTCTACCGTTACCCTGACCGGCTTTCCTCCTGCCAATCGTACAGATAATGCCGTAAACAGCCATGCGCCGGTGCCGCCTTCATCAGGTCCTGTAACTCCTATAACCGGCCTTTGTTTAAACGGCATTTTTCACCCACCGGTTCATCAGTTCAACCCATTTGTTTTCAAACCCGATCAGGGTGTCTTTTCGCATTTTCAGCCAGGCTCTTGAATATTGATTCAAAACCTTTTCATCGGCCGCCATTTTCTCTACCAACACCCAACGGTTCCATTCAGCGGCCAGGGTCCAGTTTTCATCTTCGAGTGAACAATTTGGCAGCCTGTAATGATAGGTTGGCCGGGATGAGGTGATGGTATCTTTAATCAGGCTTGTTGTCAGCTCTTCATTGAGATGCATAAATACAGGCAGCATGTCGAGTGGACGATTTCGGGAGTTATCATATTTGAAGTAATCGCGTATCAATTTTTCCAGGTTCGGCCGGTAATCCGGATTGAGGATGTGCTGAATGTACTCCTCTTCATACTCGTTAATGAACGGTGTTAATCGCCGGCTGATGTTGATGTCAGCGTCCCGGCGAATCCACGGGTCGAGCATCACATAGGCCCGCAGATGGTTCAGCAAACTTTCGATACTTTTATCCGGAATTTCGGGATTCAAATGAAGGCCAAATGCATAGAGCACCGAACTCCCCGTACCTTTTGCCTTGTGTTCACGGAGCGCATCAACCAGTTTGTTCAGAACCTTCATGGCTGAAAGCCTGACCGGTGGCGTAATAATCTCGAATGGCACAATGGCAGACGCCATATCGCGGATGGAGTCTTCCATGGTATCTTTTTTCCTGAATTTATTGAGATCAATACCTACAGATTTGAGCATTTTTTCGTATTTCTTATCCCGCAAAAGCTGTGCATCGAGCTCCAGTTTGAAGGTGCCACAAGCCGTATTCTGAATCTCAAACAGATAAGCGGTTTTTTTCACAACCGATCCGCCATACAGATCTGTGATTATCAAGGCCACTTCTTCCATATCTACACCGGTAAATTCAAATTCGTACCCTACACTGCGTTGCTCTCCCGCAGAATTTATTTTAACAGGCGGGAATTTGAATCGTTCAATTCTCATTCTTTTCAGGCTTTAAAAGCTAATTCTTTCTAAATAATTTAATCCAAAAATTATCTTTGGACCAATCACTATTGTGGGATTAATCAAACCGTATTACCAACAAGAAATCTTCGCCGAATTCCGGAACTTCACTCAGAAATTTCAGCTCATACAATTCACCGGCACGCCAGGTTTCGACAAACTCATCGAAGGTTTTTGAGCCCGGATTGCCGCTCTGTCCACCGGGATAAACCCCGTAACCCCGTACGCCATCAGGATCGAGCTCCACGAGCATTCGCCACGACGGGCCATGGCTTCCAAATATTGCATTAATCGATTCGGGCCCGCCGCCGGTAAATACATTCATTACACCCAATCCGGGGATCTGGGCAATATGATTCAGATTGGTGTTGTTCACATATCCCCACTGCCAGGTTTCTCCGGGGTCACCATATCGTCCGGTCAACTCTTCAACGGCGCTTTTGAACGACATCAATACCAGGTCATCCAGTGTTTCCGTTGTGTCGGTCTGGATATTGTTGAACCAATGAGAATCGGGATCTTCCATAATCAGATCCAGTGTAATATCTCTGGTTGGCCGGCGCATGGGATATTCTGTATCGTATTTATTGTCCCAGATGGCACTGTATATTTCACTCCACCAGGCTCTGAAAACGGACGGTTCAATTTTTTCACCGTCATTCCAATAATTCCAGTCGCCAAGCATCCCGAACAACTCACGTTCTGATTCATTCAGCTCCGAGGTGTCGGTTCGCTGAAGCAAAACCGGCAGCAAATTATATGCATGGTAGCTGAAATTATCCATCAGCATGGTTTTAAAATCTTCTATTGTGATGTTCTCCATCTCATGCAAAAGATCGTTGATTCTCCTTCCCCGTTCGTATGGCGCAAAAAAATCTCCCAGGTAGTACGGATAATCCACATCGGCCGGATACTGGTTTGCTGCGCTTAAAAATCCACGTCCGGGATTCAGTGAATAGGGGTTTTGTTCAAATGGAATAAATTCCTGCCAGTCGTATCGAGAATCAGAGCCGTCGCCGACACTTCGCCCCTGGTACTCCCATTTTACCGGAAACTTTCCTCCCGTTTGCATGGCAATATTGCCATCGGTTCCGGCATAATTCATATTCTGGGCAGGCGCCTGATAGTGACGAAAAGCCTCACGAAAATCGTCATAATTTCGGGCCCGGTTCAGTTCATAAAACGTTCTGAGATCGTTGGAGGGGTCGTGTGCAATCCATCTCAGTGCATGATCGCGCTGTATGGTTTGCGAAACCGGTGTTTCCTGCCCTGTTTCGTAAACCGGACCGTGATGGGTAAACAGAATGGTATCCCGTACAGCTTCAGCCCCTTTTACATTGATGATTTCAACCCGCTCAGAGACAGGCAGCCATTCACCGTCATGCAGATATTCCTGCCGGTTTTCGTCCCGAAACGTAATTTCGTACCAGTCCATCACATCCCAGCCGGTATTTGTTGAGCCCCAGGCAATATGTTCATTAAAACCGACAATCACCGCGGGGGTGCCCTGCAGGCTCACGCCATACACATTATGATCGGGAGTGTGGAGCTGAACTTCGTACCAGATGGCGGGCATTGTCATTCCCAGGTGCATATCGTTTGAAAGTATCGGATATCCGGCATTCGTTTTAGAACCATCCACCACCCAGTTATTGCTGCCGTTCAGCGGATTGGGCTGCCACAATTCAATGTTGTCGGTAAATCCGGGTAAAAAAAGTTCTTCCGGTTTTTCGGCCGGGATCGGTTCAAATTCCCAGGGGGAGCCGGGAGGAATTACGGGATCCATCAGCGATGAGCGTGTACTCAAAAACCGGTTCACAAACTCTTCGCCAAAATGGGCAAGTGCATTGCTTGTCCGCACATCCTGATTATGGCCTGCAAGCATTTGAGTCATATATTTCAGCAGCAGTGCGGTATTGAGCGGTTCCCAGCGGCCGGGCTCCATATCCAGAATTTTGTATTCCAACGGCAAGGTTTCGTATGTCAGGGTTTCTGCAAAAGCATTTATCCCATCGGCATAAGACTTCAGCGCATTTTTTATCACTTCATCCTGCTCAATGGCTTCTATTGCCCGTTCAGCTCCGTACAGCAACCCGAGACGCCGCTGATTCCGGTCATATTCTATCATATCCGGCCCAAGCCACTCCGAAAGTTTCCCTCCGGCAGCACGGATCTGGAGTTCCATTTGAAAGAGCCTGTCTCGTGCCGTTATATAACCCTGGGCAAAATAGAGATCGTCATCATTCTGAGCGAAAATGTGAGGAACTCCCCGTTCATCAAAGTAAACTTCTACCGGTTCGGAAATATTTTCTGACGGGATTTGAATTGTTCCGGAACGTTCTCTGATTTCTGCATTGGCCCAAAAACCCTGAACGGGATGAAAAAATGTGCCTAACGGTGGCAATGGGCCTATCGGCCGAGAGAAGAGAAACAAAATACTTGCGGTGACAAGAAGAACGATAAGGAGTGATAATTTTCTATTCATTCGAGCTGGGCATGTTTGCAAAATGGCCATTATAACAAACTTTGGGAAAAGATGATGATCCAAATCGCAGAGGCATCTCGCCATAATAAACCGAAGTTACTCATTGGAAGTGTTACAGATACTCGGTCTGCATATTCAAAAAACGAATAATTTCCGTGATTTAACACGAAGTTCATAAACCCGCTGTAACATTCAGTAAGATTCTTTTGTCAACGAAATTGAACTTTAACGGACCACATGGAAGAATTAGATTTAGCCCGCTGGCAATTCGGCATTACCACGATTTATCACTTCATTTTTGTTCCCTTAACACTCGGCCTTTCGGTTCTTGTCGCCATCATGCAAACCTTTTGGTACCGCACCGGAGATACGGCATATAAAAAACTAACCAAGTATTTTGGCAAGCTCTTTATCATTGTTTTTACTCTGGGAGTGGTTACAGGAATAGTGCAGGAATTTCAGTTTGGCATGAACTGGAGTGAATATTCCCGGTTTGTGGGTGATATTTTCGGGATTCCTCTGGCCATTGAAGCCCTGATGGCCTTCTTCCTGGAATCAACCTTTCTGGGGCTCTGGATTTTTGGCTGGAACCGACTGAAAAAAGGAGTGCACCTGCTCTGTATCTGGCTTGTGGCCATTGCCTCCAACCTGTCGGCCATCTGGATTTTGATGGCCAATTCCTGGATGCAGGTACCGGTCGGGTATCATATTGTAGGCGGCCGGGCAGAACTGACCGATTTTGTTGCCATTCTGCTGAATGAACGACTGCTGGTTCAGATGCCGCATACCATTATTGCTGGATTCGTCACGGGCGGATTGTTTGTGCTCGGTATCAGCGCCTGGATGATGTTGCGGGGTAATCAAAAAGAGATTTTTCAAAAATCTGCACGCATTGCACTGGTATTTACCGCGGTTGCTTCTCTGCTCACAGCAACCACCGGCCACAGCCAGGCACAGGATACCGTACAGAGCCAGCCGATGAAAATGGCCGCCATGGAAGGCCTTTGGGAAACTGAAGAACCGGCCAGTTTTTCACTATTTGCGATTATCGATCAGGAAAACCGAACCTCCATGCGTGAAGTACGCCTGCCCTACATGCTCAGTGTACTGGCTCACAATAATCTTACATCGGAAGTAAGGGGAATGAATGATCTTCAGGCCGAAATGGAAGAAATACACGGTGAAGGAAGTTACATACCACCGGTGGCTGTAGTTTACTGGGGATTCCGCATTATGGTGGGCCTTGGCATGCTGTTTATTTTCCTGGCAATCACCGGGCTCGTTCTGTGGTGGAAGGATAAACTTCAGACCGCCACCTGGTTTCATAAAATAGCTATCGCCTTCATTTTCCTCCCCTACATCGCCAACACGGCCGGGTGGATTGTTACTGAAATGGGGCGTCAGCCGTGGGTAGTGTACGGGCTGCTGTTAACGGCCGACGGGGTTTCTCCGGCGGTAACCGGCACATCCATCTGGATCAGCATGGCATCATTCACACTTGTTTACGGTTTTCTGGCTGCCGTTGCCGTCTTTCTTATCATCAGATTTTCCAAGCCCGGAATTCCGAAAGAGAACAAGAAGAAAAAAGAGGCTTCTGAGGATGATGACTCCAAAGACTCCGATGCATTCGTGTATTAAAACCGGTGCTGAACAAAGCGACTTAGAGTAGCACATTGAAATAGAATTAAATTAATGATTTAAATAATGTTATGGATTTTCAACTGATCTGGTTTATTCTGATTGCCGTTCTCTTTATCGGCTATTTCTTTCTTGAAGGTTTTGATTTTGGCGTGGGCATTCTGATGCCGTTTATCAGCCGGGATGATGTAGACCGCCGGGTCTGCATCAATACCATCGGCCCGTTCTGGGATGCCAACGAAGTGTGGCTGATTACAGCAGGCGGTGCCATGTTTGCCGCCTTTCCACACTGGTATGCCACTCTGTTCAGCGGATTTTACCTGCCGCTTCTGCTCATTCTCCTCGCGTTGATTGTCAGGGCTGTCGGGTTTGAATTCCGCTCAAAAGTGGATAAACCGTTCTGGAAAAAAACGGCCGACCATTTCATCTTCTGGGGAAGCCTGATTCCAGCTTTTATCTGGGGCGTGGCACTTACCAACATCGTAATGGGGCTGCCGATCGGGGAAGACATGAACTTTCATGGAGGACTGTTTGGCCTGCTGTCTCCGTACGCCATTTTGGGCGGCCTTGCCTCCACTGCCATGTTTACCCTGCACGGGGCTATCTTCCTCACACTTCGAACTGAGGGGCCGCTGATGGAACGTGCCGAAAAAGTTGCCAAAATGATCTGGATTCCCTCCGGCGTTTTGCTGCTGGTTTTTGCCCTTCTCGGCTATCTTTACACCGTTTTGTTTGATGAATTTGGATTGATTCCCGGAACCCTTCCGCTGCTGGCTATCATCAGCTTTATAGCCGGATATTTTCTGCTGCGGGCAAACCGGTTTGGCTGGTCGTTTGCCGCAACGGGCGGTACTATCATCTTCGGAACCATTGTGGCATTCGAAGGACTGTTTCCGAAATTAATGCCGTCAACGTTAAACATCGACTGGTCTCTGACGGTATACAATGCATCTTCCAGTGAGCTGACCCTGACCATCATGAGTGTGGTGGCACTTATTTTTCTGCCAATCGTCCTTGGCTATCAGGCCTACAGTTACTATGTATTCCGCCAACGAGTGACCCGAGATTCGATCCCAACAAGTTAATCCATATTCATGAAATCCGTGCATCCCCATAAAGTGGCCGAAGCCCAATCGAGGCTTTTCAGGGATGCTCTGCATCAGCGCGGATTTATCCTGGCAATCTTTTTCGTTTCGGTTTTGAGCGGCCTGGTTATCCTTGCACAGATGTATAGCCTGAGTATTCTGATCGATGCTGCATTTCTTCAGGAGTGGATTCCCAATGCCATGCAGCCCTGGATTCTGATTCTCGTTGCAGCCATACTGGTCAGAGCACTGCTGGTTTGGATAAGAACCTGGCTGGGCATGAGACTGGCTGTTGTGCTTAAAACTGAATACAGAAAAAAAATACTCCGAAAGCTGCACAGGCTCGGCCCTGTACGGCTCAGGCAGGAAAAAACCGGTGACCTCATCTCTCTCCAGTTAAATGGTGTGGAACGGCTTGATGATTTCTTCGCCCAATACGTTCCGGCCGCCATTCAGGTGGCCACCATACCGGTGGTCATTTTCGGTTTTGTGATGTGGGTTGACTGGCCCACCGGCCTCGTCTTTCTGATTACAGGTCCGCTGATTCCCATTTTCATGTACCTGATCGGCACAAAAGCGGGTGACAAAATCCATGAACAGTGGAATTCCCTGCGCCGGATGAATGCCCATTTTCTCGACACCATCCAGGGAATGGACACGCTGAAGCTTTTCGGGCGCGAAAAATATGCCGGTCGCAGTATCAACAATGTCAGCCGTCTTTTCAGGGTCACAACCATGCGTGTACTCAAAATCGCGTTTCTGTCCGGGATGGTGCTGGAGCTTGCCGCATCGGTCAGTACTGCCGTAGTTGCGGTAGAAGTCGGGGTGAGGCTGATTGAAGGAATGATGATCTTCCAGACCGGAATGTTTGTACTGTTGCTGGCGCCAGAATTTTACCTGCCCTTCAGAACCTTCGGGGCTGCCCATCACGCCGGGATGGAAGGGGCTGAATCCGGAGCGCAGCTTTTTGATCTTTTAGACCGGAAAGAACATTCGGTTCAAGCAAATGCATCAAAAAAATTACCTTCTCCACCCTTCACGATCGAACTGAAAAAGGTTGAATACTCTTACCCCCTCACGGAAGAAATTGTATTAAATGGCGTAAACCTTCAGCTCAATCCCGGTGAAATTCACACACTGACCGGGGCAAGCGGTGAAGGAAAAACCACTCTGCTCCATCTGCTTAGTAAATTTATTGAACCGGACTCCGGCTCGGTTTTAGTCAACGGCAGGCTGCTGGAAAACTTCCCTCCTGATCTTTGGAGAAATCAAATCACCTATGTGCCGCAGTTTCCGCACCTCTTTTCTAAAAGTGTGGCCGAAAACATAAAAATCGGCGACCCCGATGCGCCGCTCTTTGAAGTTGCCGAAGCTGCTCGTGCCGCCCACGCGTTTGATTTTATTCAGAATATGCCCGACGGCTTCAACACTATGCTGGGTGAAAACGGAATGAACCTGAGCGGCGGAGAACGGCAACGAATTGCTCTGGCCCGGTCATTTTTAAAACAGTCTCCGATTCTTCTTCTGGATGAACCGGCTGCATCGCTAAATACCGAGCTCGAAGAGAAAATTATGGAGTCGTTAAAAGAATTCAGCCGTGGCCGTATTATAATGATGGTGAGTCACCGCACCCACTCTGTACTGGCATCAGACCGTCTGTCGGTCATAAAAAATGGTGTGATTGTGGAATCCGGAGAGCCTGACCGGCTGCTTCCCGGCCTCAAGGATGAACTGATATTCGACCCTGAGAGGCTCCAATGAATATACTGAAAAAAATCATATCAGAGCTTCACCGTTTTAAAGGGCGGGTTTCCCTCAGCCTGTTTTTTGTACTGCTCACCATTCTTGCCGGAGTGGGGCTGATTGCGGCTTCCGGTTACCTGATTACCTGGGCAGCCCTGCAGCCACCCATTTTAGACATGATCCTGATTCTTGTTGCTGTGCGCTTTTTCGGTATTTCAAGGGCAGTGTTCCGCTATACCGAACGGCTCTTTTCACATGATCTTACGTTCAGAATTCTTCAGAAATTGCGGGTCGGTTTCTACAATGCAGTCGAACCCGTTCTGCCGGCAAAAGCCATCCGTTACCGGTCGGGAGATCTGCTCAGCCGGTTTTCAGACGATGTGGATCAGCTTCAGGAGTTCTACCTGAGAGTAATTTCTCCTGCTTTTTCTGCACTCTTTTTTATCCTTTTGACTACAGTCGTCACTGCCTGGTTTTCGCTCACGCTATCTGCGGCCATCCTGCTGCTGATGGTAATCAATGTGTTTGCTATTCCGTTTCTCATCCGAAAAAAAGCCGGGGATATCACCGATCATCTGGCCGATGACTTTGCCGGTTTAAGCCAGTTTATGAACGATCATGTTCAGGGTGCGTCCGACCTGCTTCATTCCGGCAGCCACAAAAACTGGATGGCCGAAGGGGAAAAAGCCATTGAAAATATATCGGATATACAAAAACGGCGCACCAAAGCATTCAGCCTTGAATCGGGGTTTTATACCGCTGTCAGCCACGCATCCCTGCCGGCATCATTCCTGATATTGCTTCCACTCGTTTTATCCGGAGAATTGAGCGGCCTGCTAATGGTGGCGGTTGTACTCGGGGTATTTACGGCGTTTGAGGCGTTCGAGCAGATTGGAAATGCGGTTCAGCACGCTTACGAAACAAGGGAATCGGCCGAACGGCTGGATGACATAACGTCTGTGAAAGCAGATGAAAAACCCAAAAAACTGACCACTGTTTTTAAACCTCAGGACGCCTCCATTTCAATGATGAACGTTTCGTTCAGCTACAACAAAGACCGGGTCCTCAGACACATCGACCTGGTAATCGGTGCAGGAGAACACGTACTTTTAACCGGGCCATCGGGCAGCGGCAAAAGCACCATCGCCCATTTACTGGTAAAATGGTTTGAACCCGATGACGGAGACATACTGATTGGAGACCAGTCCATTCGCATGGCTGATGGGGCAAGTGTCAGGAAGTTTATCTCCGTGGTTGGACAGCACACGCGCCTTTTCAACACCTCGCTCCGAAACAATCTGCTGATTGCCAATCCCGATGCCACCGACCGCGACTTGATTGAAGCACTGACTGCCGTCCGGTTTGATGATGCATTTGCCAAACTTCCAAACGGGCTGGATACACAGGTTGGAGAGCTGGGTCTGCGGCTAAGCGGCGGGGAGCGTCAGAGGGTAGCCATCGCCCGGGCACTGCTGAAAGACACACCCATCTGGATACTGGATGAACCTCTCTCGAACCTGGGCCGCGCCATGGCCGATGAGATCTCGGAGTCTGTCTCTGAACTGACAAAAGATAAAACCGTGCTCCACATCACCCACGACAAGAGCAGACTAAACATGGCCGATCGTTTTTATGCAATGTCAGACGGTAAAATCTGGTTCAAGCGTCTGCCTGGACCATACAGGGTAAGTACAAGTTCCAAAGGTTAATGCATCAAAGGCATCCCGACGCCTCGGTTCGCCAGGAATAAAGAATTAGAAAACAGAATCATACAAACTGCCAGAGCGCCGTGCTTTTTCGGATCCTGGCAGAGTTGTGAAAGAGTAGTACAAATGATAAGGGTACATTTGGCACAAACGAAACGTTTGCGCCATCCAGATACGAATGCTAAGACACACACGGCACAAACGAGACGTTTGCGCCATTGCCATTCAAGTGATGGCGCAAGCGTCCCGCTTGTGCTTATGAGCCTTAAACAAATTATAATATATACGCTGAAATAATGCCGGATAGCCGTTATTTTGAGGTGAATCGTAACTGACACACAATCCGGAATCTGTTGTGTACGTGTTATTGACAGAGATTCTGCAACGATTGATCGCTTACATTCGTTGCAGATTACAACCTTAATTAAAATGAGTTAAATTATGACTTTTCTAACTGACCGAGTTGCCCGTATGCTGTTTGCACTTCCGTTTGGAATTTTTGGGATTATCCACTTTATGATGGGAAGCGATATGGCCGGAATGGTTCCCGAATTTATGCCCGGCGACATCATCTGGATTTATTTAACCGGAGTTGCATTTCTGGCGGCAAGCATCTGTATTGTTGCGCAAATCCAGGTAAAGCTGACCAGCCTGCTGCTTGCCCTTATGTTGCTTATTCTGGCACTTACGGTTCACCTGCCGGGAGTTCTTGCGGAGAATCCCCAGGCACTGCCTAATTTGTTAAAAGATATCGCCCTGGCTGGTGGAGCTCTTTTTCTTGCCGGACATTACAAAGATGAACAGGGGCTTAAATATTGATATTTAATTCTGACAATAACTGCATCAATCCTTCAACAATAAAACAAACCCATGGATGCTGAAAAACTGAGAGCCATTCAGGCTCCAATCAAACAAAAGTATAAAGAGGACCCGGAATCGGCGGTGGTTACGCTAAGGGCCTCCGGGCGAATCGGTGAAAATCTCTCCTGCAAAGTTGAAACGGGCAAAGCACTTGTTGAGGCGGGCCACCATCCGGCCACCGGAGGCTCGGGAATTCAAGCCTGCTCGGGGGATATGCTGCTTGAAGCCCTCGTGGCCTGTGCCGGCGTTACCCTCAATACCGTAGCCAAAGCTATAGAACTGAACCTTGAAGATGCCGAAGTTTCAGCAGAGGGCGATCTCGATTTCCGGGGAACATTGGGTGTATCCAAAGAAGCGCCGGTAGGTTTCAAAAATATCCGCCTTCATTACAGGCTTCAAACCGATGCGTCTGATGAAGATATAGCAACTCTTCTGAAACTGACCGAACGTTTTTGTGTGGTTTATCAGACTCTTGCCGGCGGGGTTAGCATTGAGGTAACACACGACAAAATGGATTAAAAATGGGCAAGCCTAAAGTTCTGTCTGTTAGAAAATCATCCCACCACATTCTGCATAGCGCCCGGCGCTTGGCACTTTGATAGATAGAAATGGACCTTAATATTCGTCAGACGAAAAAAGCAATCGTCAGACGAGTGATGAATAAAAACCGCGAGCGTACGGGGAGGCGCGCAGGTTTTCGATAGATGTGATTTTACTCTACACCCCTCAGCGTTCCATTGCGCCCACTGCGGTTAAATTCTTAAGGGCATAATTTTATTTTAACGTCAGTTCGACATAAGAAAAGGAAAAATGAGTCTGAGGCTGTCCAAAAAGGGCGTCATCCCGTACTGGATACGCTCATTTTCTGAACACGCAGCGATAGCGGAGTGCTCCGAGCGTAGCGATACCCATGTAATGAAATCTCCTATCTTTGATTTAAGCAGGAGATGCCGGATCAAGCCCGGCATGACGGAATCGAACATTCATTAACTCGTTGTGCGCCCCTTTGGATGCTTATTTCAACGATTTTATCTCGAACTCACGTTATTTTAGTTATTTTCCCATGGCACAGTACGGAAAACTTTTTTTTAATTACTCAAATCAAACAAAAAAGAACTTTCTTAACAAACTGCCTGATTTATGGAAACCACTCTTATTTATGAATTGATCGGCTACCTGGCATCCATTCTGGTAGCCATTTCCCTGATGATGAGCGCCATCGTAAAACTGAGAGTCGTGAACATGATCGGCGCCTTTACGTTTTCGGTGTACGGAATTTTGATTGGTTCAATACCCGTTGCCGCCATGAACGGTTTCATTGTGCTGATAAACATCTACTATCTGATTCAGATCTATAAAGACAAAGATTTTTTCAGGTTACTTCGCATTCATGGAGAATCTGAATATTTGAAAGAATTTTTAAACTTTCACCGGGAGAGCATCCATACTTTTCAGCCGGATTTCACGGTCAGTAACAATCATAACTTTACCCTGTTTGTGCTGCGTAATATGATCCCGGCCGGGCTTGTTCTCGGGAATCTGGATGAGAACGGTAAACTGGCCATCGACCTCGATTATGTGATTCCCGATTACCGAGATTTTAAAATCGGCAACTATCTTTTTAACGATAAGGTTCATTATTTTAGAAACCAGGGGGTTCGGACTATCACCACTCCGGCCGGAAACAAAGCACACAACCACTATCTGGAAAAGGTTGGATTCGTCCGCAGCAGCAACGATCCCGGCCAATATCAACATAAACTTACGGAACAGACATGAAATCAGTGAAAGGATTCATTATCGACCCGGTTCAGCGAAAGCGTTTTAAAGGAGAGGTCAGGATTGAGAATGGAAAAATTACCGTCATCAAACCGGCTGAGAATGTACCCAAACAATACATCATGCCCGGTATGGTGGATGCACACATTCATATCGAAAGCTCGATGCTGGTGCCCTCGGAATTTGCCAGGCTTGCTGTAAAACACGGCACCGTTGCCACTGTTTCCGATCCGCACGAAATTGCCAACGTCTGCGGAAAAGAGGGTGTGGAATTTATGATTGAAAACGGAAAAAAAGTGCCGCTGAAGTTCTATTTTGGTGCCCCGTCTTGCGTGCCGGCCACTCCGTTCGAAACTGCCGGCGCCGAACTGAATGTGGATGATGTGGCTGAATTAATGCAGAGAGATGAGATTCACTATCTCGCCGAGATGATGAACTGGCCGGGAGTGCTGAATGATGATCCGGAGGTGTTCGCAAAAATTGAGTCGGCCAGAAAATTGGGAAAACCGGTTGACGGCCACGCGCCAGGGCTGAAAGGTGAACGGGCTGTAAAATATGCATCAGCCGGAATCAGTACCGATCACGAAAGTTTTTCGAAAGAAGAGGCTGAGGATAAACTGAAACAGGGAATGCTGATCGCCATCCGCGAAGGTAGTGCGGCCAAAAATTATAATGCACTGATCAGCCTGCTTGGAGAGTATCCCGGCAAAATGATGTTTTGTTCGGATGATAAACATCCCGATGACCTGATTCGCGGCCACATCAACGAAATGGTGCCGCGCACACTCAAACTCGGGTACGATCTGTTTGATGTTCTTCACGCTGCATCGGTGCTGCCCGTAAAACATTACAACTTGCACATAGGATTACTTCAAAAGGGTGATCCCGCAGATTTCATTGTAGTGGACAGCCCCGAATCCATGAATGTGAAGGAAACCTGGATTGACGGGATTCCGGTATTTAAAGATAACGCGGTTCAGTTTCCCGAGGTGGAGTCCAGGCGAATCAACAATTTCACTTCATACAAGGTAGAAGCCGATGATTTTAAACTGCGCTCGGACCGTTCGGCCCAGCAGGTTATTGTAGCCCGTGACGGTGAGCTGATCACAGAAAAAGAGGTCGTTAACCTGCCGGTTATGAACGGCGAAGTTTTACCCGATCCCAAAAATGATATCCTGAAAGTTGCTGTGGTAAACCGCTACGAAGAATCAGCTCCGGCGGTTGGGTTCATCAAAAATTTTGGGCTGAAAAACGGTGCGATTGCCTCATCCGTGGCGCACGATTCGCATAATATTATTGTGGTGGGAACTTCGGATGATTTCTTGAGCCGTGCTGTGAATCTGATCATGGAACATGAGGGTGGTATTTCGGCCGTTCACGGAGATCAAACCAATATTCTTCCTCTTCCCATCGGCGGGATTATGAGTGATGCCCCCGGGGAAGATGTGGCCAGGGGATATGAACGGCTCAGCAAAATATCCCGCGAAATGGGCAGTACCCTGAAAGCTCCGTTTATGCTGATCTCGTTCATGGCCCTGCTGGTGATCCCCAGTCTGAAGATGAGCGACAAAGGCCTTTTTGACGGAGAAAACTTCGAGTTCGTGGAGCAGTAATTATTGGTTTTTATATCCTGGTCTATCCACCTCAGCGGCTCCTGTAGTTAAAACGAACAAGGCCAAAGTTCTGTCAGGAAGTAACCGCGGAGGTTTTTGATGACTGCAATTTCTGCCTTACTTCCTTCTGCGGTTAAAAAAACATTCCCATTTTTTTAAGGACAGAACTCCACACGCCCCAAACCACATTCCGCTTAACGCCCGGTGCATGGCGCATTTTGACTTCAGTGGCTTCGATTTCTTTTTAAATTCCAGGTCTCATTTGCATCTAATATTTGCTCTATTCCAAATCCCGCCGGAATTATGTTTTTTAATCCAACCCTGAATTAGCAAAAAGACGTTCAAAGCTCTATATTTAAAACTGACTTGTTTTATGATGTATAATAAGGGCAAATCAGTTCATTGAGACAGAAATTTTAACACTTTAAACCTATTGACAGCATTGGAAACGGAAGCTACTGCACGATCTGAAAGTATCGATATTTTAATAGCGTTTGACGAAACCGGCTCGCTTAGTTTTGCATCAGCCGATGAACTTGAACCCAGAGAACGTGCACAGGCCCGCGAATATGTGCAGAACATTCTCCGGCGAAGAAGTTACCTCGATTTCATCATCAATCAGTTTTCCAGCATCGCCGTTGAAGAGATGAAACCGATGCTGAAAAATATTCTCCGGCTCGGCCTTTACGAGCTTCTGTTTATGGGCGGCACACCGGATTATGCCACGATCAACGAAGCGGTGGAAATTGCCAAACTCAAACTCGGTTCCAAATCGGGCGATTTGGTCAATGCCATCCTCCGAAATATTCAGCGAGACATCAACAAACTCCCCAAACCCGCTTTTGAAGATCGCACCAAACTGATTGCCACCACATTTTCTCATCCGGAATGGATGGTGAAGCGGTGGGTACAACGTTTCGGAGAACGGGAAGCATTTCAGCTCATGCAGGCCAACAATCAACGGCCAAACTACTATGTGCGTGTCAATAATCTCCGCACCAAAACCGAGTATTTCAAACTTCGGATGGAGAAGCTCGATATCGAATTTGAGGAGAGCGACTGGCTTCCCGGCTATTTTAAGGTAGATTCTGTAGCCCCGTTTATCTCAAAAGGGCTGCTGAAAAAAGGAATTTGCCTGGTTCAGGATATTTCTGCAGGATTTGCCCCGACCATTGTTGAACCGATGCCCGGTGAAACCATCTATGATCTGTGTGCCGCACCAGGCACCAAAAGCATTGTGATGTCGGATATGATGCAGGGTGAAGGAACCATTATGGCCGTCGACATCAACCCGAACCGCCTCGAAATGCTGGCTCAAAGTGCCATGGATTACAATGCCGAAAACATCAAAATCCGGAAGGATGATGTGCGTGAACTCAAGCTGAAGCTGGCCGATGGCGTACTGCTGGATGCTCCCTGTACCGGAACCGGTGTTTTGAGCAAACGGGCCGACCTGCGCTGGAAACGCACGGAAGAGGATCTCGAAAATGCCGTAAAACTTCAGGAAGAACTGCTGGATGAGGCTGCAAATCACGTGAAACGGGACGGAAGGCTAATTTACAGCACATGCTCTATCGAGCCGGAAGAAAACTGGGAACAGGTTCAGAAATTCCTGGAAAAATATGACAACTTCGAGTTGGAATCACTCGAAGACTTTTTACCTGAAGAAGTTCTTGTGGAAGATGGGTTTGCCTATCAAACCCTGCCGCATCAACACGGCTGTGACGGCCACTTCGGCGTACGGTTGATCCGGGTGAAATAAGCGGGCAAGGTGCAGGGTTCAGGTGGCGCGAATGCGACATCCCGATCTATCGGTAGGTCAGGGATGCTGGGCGCGAGTAGCGTGATAGCAATATCCCAAGTTTTCGGGATTGCAGGTCAAATAAGATGAAATGAACGATAAAAATCTGCTGACTGAGAACTGACCGAAGAAGTTGTTGTAATTTGTTTTAGCTCAACTTTATTTATCTGGCACTTTAAAAAGAATTTTTGAACTTGATTACAATTTTTATTGGAAAAACTTCCTTCCTTTTTAGTACAAAGTCGTAACATTTAGGATTCATTCAATAAGAATTTACCAAATAGAAAAAGAATAAAGTAACTCTCCGGGCCTTTGGCGTGCCTGGTACTTCCAGATTATTTATGGCAAAAACTAACACACAGGACATCCCCAAGCATTACAATCCCAATGTCACCGAAGAAAAGTGGTACAAGTATTGGGAAGAAAACGAATATTTTCACTCCGAACCGGACAAACGCGAACCTTACACCGTAGTCATCCCCCCTCCCAACGTAACCGGCGTATTGCATATGGGCCACATGCTCAACAATACCATCCAGGATGTTCTGGTGCGCCGCGCCCGGATGCTGGGCAAAAACGCCTGCTGGGTGCCTGGAACCGATCACGCCTCCATCGCCACTGAAGCCAAGGTTGTACAGAAACTTCGCAAAGAAGGCATCAAAAAAAGCGACCTTTCCCGTGAAGAATTCCTGCAGCATGCCTGGAACTGGACCGACGAACACGGCGGCATCATTCTTCAACAGCTCAAAAAACTGGGCGCCTCCTGCGACTGGCAGCGAACCCGTTTCACTCTGGAAGATGACCTCTATGACGCGGTTATTGACTGTTTTATTGATCTTTACGATCGCGGCTACATTTACCGCGGCCTGCGGATGGTAAACTGGGATACCACCGCACAAACCGCCCTGAGTGATGAAGAAGTGATCCACAAAGAAGTTACATCTAGATTTTACCATGTTCGGTACCGGCTGAAAGATTCGGATGAACATGTCGTCATCGCCACGACCCGCCCGGAAACCATTCTGGCGGATACGGCAGTTTGTGTGAACCCAAAGGATGAGCGATTCAGCCATTTGATTGGAAAAACTGCCATCATCCCCATGGTGAACCGGGAAGTGAAAATTATTGCCGACGATTATGTGGACCCCGAGTTCGGAACCGGATGCCTGAAAATTACCCCGGCCCACGACCCAAATGACTATGAGCTGGGACTAAAACACGGCCTTGACGTTGTGGACATGTTTAATCCTGACGGAACCGTTACAGATTCCATCGGGTTTTATACCGGCGAAGACCGCTTCATGGCTCGCAAAAAAATCGTAAAAGACCTCGAGAAAGAGGGGCTGCTCCTGAAAGTTGAAGATATCAAAAACAGTATCGGCTATTCCGAGCGGACCGATTCGGTGATTGAGCCGCGCCTTTCGCTTCAGTGGTTTTGCCGGATGGATGAGCTGAGCAAACCCGCACTGGAGCATGTCCTGAATGATGAAATCAAATTCCATCCTGCCAAATTCAAAAACAGCTACCGCAACTGGATGGAAAACATCCGCGACTGGTGTATCTCGCGTCAGCTCTGGTGGGGACAGCGCATCCCGGCCTGGTATTACGGCGATGGAGATGACGATTACGTGATTGCCAAAACCGCCGGTGAAGCCCTCGAAAAAGCGAGAGAAAAATCCGGCAATTCGCGGCTTGATGAATCTCAGATTCGCCAGGATGAAGATGTTCTGGACACCT
Organism: Balneolaceae bacterium; assembly: GCA_007127745.1. Lineage (GTDB taxonomy): Bacteria > Bacteroidota > Rhodothermia > Balneolales > Balneolaceae > Rhodohalobacter. The sequence continues at coordinate 16,116 of SKYV01000117.1, read as the reverse complement.
GGTTTTCATCGTGGCTTTGGCCCATCACCGTTTTTGACGGGTTTAAAGATCCCGATAACGAAGATATAAGCTACTACTACCCGACCGATGACCTTGTTACAGCCCCGGAAATCATGTTTTTCTGGGTGGCCCGGATGATTATGGCGGGATACGCTTTTAGAGATGAAAAACCATTCAGCAATGTGTATTACCACGGGATTGTGCGGGATGAAAAGCGCCGGAAGATGTCGAAATCGCTGGGAAATTCACCCGACCCACTGCAACTGATTGAGCAGTACGGTGCCGACGGAACGCGGGCCGGCATGCTGTTCTCCTCTCCCGCCGGCAACGACCTTCTTTTTGAAGAGAGCCTTTGCGAACAGGGACGCAATTTCTCCAACAAAATCTGGAATGCGTACCGTTTTCTCACCATGAACATGGAAAGCGGGAGAACCTACAAGCCAACCACGAAAATCGATCCCGAAAACATTGCCGATAAATGGATGATGGGACGGCTACAAGCCACATTGCGTGAGATGGAAGATGATTTTTCGAAATACCGGCTCAACGAAGCGCTGAAAAAAATCTATTCGCTGATATGGGACGATTTTTGCGACTGGTACATCGAAGTGTGCAAGGCAGATGATTACAACAAACAGATGCCGAAAGAAAACCTGGAGCGTGCACTCGGGATTTTTGAGCTGCTGATGAAAATGCTGCATCCTTTCATGCCGTTCATCACCGAAGAGATCTGGCAGCGTATTCAGGAGCGTGGCAGCGGAGAAGCACTGACCGTCAGTTCCTGGCCGGAGGATACCGGGCAAACGTTTGATGACTCTGTTGAACTGTTCAAAACAGTACAATCACAAATATCGGCTGTTCGAAACATCCAGGCAGAGATGAACCTGGCTCCGAAAGCACCGCTTACCATCCACGTAAAACCTAAAAACGGTGTACTTGCCGGTCAGTTATCATCGGCTGAATGGATTTACAGAAAACTGCTGCCTGTAGAGCAGATTTCGTTTGTTATAGACGCAATAAAACCCAAAGCTTCTGCTTCCGCTGTGGTTGACGGCTCCGAAATCTACGTTCCGCTCGAAGGGTTGATCGATTTTGAAAAAGAGAAAGAGCGAATCCAAAAAGAGATCGGGCGCACCGAAGGTTTTTTGAAAGGAGTCAGGAAAAAACTGGCCAATAAAAAATTTGTGGAAAACGCTCCCGAAGCCGTGGTGGAGAAAGAGCGCCAAAAAATGGGCGATGCAGAAACCAACCTGCAAAAGCTCAAAGCCCAGCTTTCTGAATTTGAGAATTAGTGAGAGACGCCAGTTTGACCGGTCAATTTTTAAATAATTCTTAATACAGCTTTCGTAACATTCCATCTCCTCAGGTTTTCCCTGACTACAGCATCATCCCTTGCTGTATAACACTCCGTACAAAGAATTTATACATTGTTTTATAAAACAGGGTCAAAATAAAAAAGACCGGAGAGCTATGATTTCATCTGTTAAACGTATACTCATTCCAACCGATTTTTCTGAATGTTCCAAAAATGCCCTGAAGTATGCATCTGCCATTGCCGGGGCTGTAGGAGCACGTATCACTCTACTGCATGTAATCGATCCGCCGTTTAATTTTCCTTCCAACATCGACGGGGTGCTCGACTATTTACAAGAAAATGCCGAACAGCATCTGGAAAAAATGAAGGAGTCGGTAACTCAAAATAAATCAGGCGAAAAAATTAAAGTAGACTCTAAAATCCGGATCGGAAAGCCGGTTTCTCAAATTCTGGAGGCCATCGACGACCTGAATATCGACCTCGTCACCCTTGGCAGCGCCACTGAAAATTCATCCAGAAAGGCACTTTTCGGAAGTGTCTCAACCGATATTTTACTTAAATCACATAAGCCGGTGCTGGCCATTCCCGAGAATATTACGTCCGTGGATTTCAGCAATATTCTGTTCACAACCAATTTCCGGCACAACGATATGAGGAATCTGGAAAAAACAGCAGATTTTGCCTCACTCTTTGATTCTGATATTCATGTGCTTCATGTATCAGAAAAAAGTGACTTGTCAACCGACATCAAATTCAGAGGGTTGAAGGAGCTGACCGCAGAAAAAGAAGTGTATAAAAAGGTTGAATTTCACCTGAAAACCGGAAAAGACTTCTTTGATGGAATCTCCGATTTTGTAAAGGAATACTCCATTTCGATGATTGTAATGAACCGGTATAAAAAATCCGTTGTTGGCATGCTGATGGAGAAAAATCACACGAAACAGATGAGCATTTACACCACAGTACCGATTCTGGTGTTTGTCGGCGACAAAGAAAAAGAAACATCGTAAGAAGAAAAATATCATAAATACACCTCGTTGGGGCAACAGGTTTTCCCGCTCATAGCAGGAGGCCTGTTGCTTTTTTTATTTTGTGAAACCAGGTCTGCCAGAGGATCTAAAAATCCTTTCTTAAACTGCTGTCTCAGGATTTGTTATCTTTTACCATACTCCCGATTCGAAACAAATCATCTTATAAATTATGCAGCCAAACACAGCATTAGTCACAGGAGCATCAAGCGGAATTGGAATGGAACTTGCAAGGATTTGTGCACGGGAAGGCCATAACCTGCTTCTTACAGCACGGCGTGAACAACGCCTGATGGAATTGAAAAATGAACTGGAAACTGAATTTGGCGTGGATGTGATGTTTTTTACCGTTGACCTGGCCGAGCATGAAGCTCCTCCAAAATTGTTTGAGTTTGTACAGGAAAATGCTATTTCCGTGCAGATTTTGGTCAATAATGCCGGTGTAGGAGATTACGGGTTTTTTCACGAATCGGACTGGAACAGGCAGGCTGCCATGCTCGATCTGAACATCCGGGCGCTGACTCATCTGACCCATCTCATTTTGCCCGAGATGATAAAACAAAACCGTGCATACATTTTGAATGTTGCTTCCACAGCAGCTTTTCAGCCGGGCCCTCTGATGAGTGTTTATTATGCCACCAAAAGCTATGTACTCTCTTTCGGCGAAGCCATTGCCAATGAGCTCCAGGATACCGGTGTTACAGTTACAACCCTCTGTCCCGGACCCACCGAATCCGAGTTTCAAAAAGAAGCCAATATGGAAAAGTCCAAACTGTTCGACCGTTTCCCGGTTGCAACTTCCAAAGAAATAGCCGAATATGGCTATAAGACGATGATAAAAGGAAAAAGAGTGGCTATTTACGGTTTGATAAATAAATTCATTCCAAAAGCTGTAGGAATATCACCACGGAGTTTTGTAACCAGAGTGGCACGCTTCATCCAGCAGCGTAAAGATTAACCCGAACAATCTTCATGTTTTTTGCACCAGGCAGTTTGACTGACGGACCTTCGGAATTACAGAAACCTTTCATTGTGTAGGTTTTAATTTGTCACCCAATCACGGAAGTATTGTGCATAATTTTTTTTACTCTGCTCCTGATATAGAACTATTATAATACAGAATTTTATATGTTGAAGAGGATATTTATCGTTTTGTTAATTTTTTCAGTACATTAGAGATAATATCATCCAGACATTGTTACACACCCTAAATCCCTGAAAATGGAAAGAATACAGATTCTTGCCATTCTTGTCGTAGCAGGTATATTCGCATTGCTATTGCCTGTACACCTCTCCGCCCAGGCAGATCTGGAAAGGGTATCGGTAACCGAACGAAGTGACGGAAAAGGAATTGTGGTGAGATACCATCTCACCGAACCGGCCGATTCATTCAAAATATCCCATCCTGCTCCCGATTTAATTCAGTTTATGATTTACGCGCCGGGCCTTGACCCTGTTGATTTTACCCTGCCTGATGATCACGAAATAGTTCAGAACTTTACCTATCACAACAACCACTCCGGCTTTGGAACTGATATTGTTCTTGAAGAGGATCAATATTACAAAGCCAATGCCTATCAGGATCAAAACGGGCGGCACCTGCTCATTGCATTCGAACAATCCACATCCGGTGAAATTGATCAGATCGCATCGAACTCCGACTTCATCTACTGGTTTGACTATCAGGAAGAAGAGGATATTCCATCGTTTGATTTTACATTCGATGATGGAGATGATTCATTTTTACGAATCAGAAATGGCGAAAATATTAACGTGGTTGTTCTCGATCCGGGACATGGCGGCCGCGATCCCGGAGCAGTGAATCGCCAGCTTGGCATCCGTGAAAAAGATATTGCACTGGAAGTGGCAAAACGAGTGGGAGACTACATCAACCAGTACATGCCGGAAGTGGAAGTCGTATATACCCGGAGCGACGACCGTTTTGTAGAACTCGAAGAACGCGGACGTATAGCATCGCAGGCAAATGGTGATCTGTTTGTCTCAATTCATGCCAACTCTGCCCGGAATGTACACGCATACGGTTCAGAGATCTATTTTCTCGGACTTGCCCGAACCCAATCGGCCCTGGAAGCTATGAAACGGGAAAATAGTGTAATCGAACTTGAAGAGGGCGGCGGGCCGATGCAACTAAGCGAAGAAGAACTTTTGATTTACGAACTGGCCAATGCGGGAAATATGGCCGTAAGCGAACGCCTTGCCTCCATGATTGAAGATCAGTTCAGAACAAGGGCTCAGCGCCGTTCTCGCGGTGTAAAACAGGCTGGCTTTGTAGTGCTGTGGAACCTGCCCATGCCGGCTGTACTGGTTGAACTTGGTTTTGTTTCCAATCCCAACGAGGCCCGTTATATGACCAGTGAATACGGCCAAACCATTTTGGCTTCAGCCATCTTCCGGGCAATCCGGGATTTTAAAGTGGAACACGATAAAACCGTACGCCAAAACAGTACAGCCAGTAATGACTAAAGACACCCCACTTATTTTGGGAGTAGCCGGAGGCAGCGGTTCGGGAAAAACCACGGTTGTAAACAAAATTGTGGAGGGAATCGGCAGAGAAAAAGTATTGATTATAGAGCACGATTCGTACTACCGTGACTTAAGCCACCTTCCTTTTTCCGAGCGCAAAAAACAGAACTTCGACCATCCCACATCGCTCGAAACCGAACTGATGATCCGCCATCTTGATGCCCTGGTAAATGGTTACAAAATTGACATACCGGTTTATGATTTTGTAGAGCATACCCGTTCAGCGAATACCATAACTGCATTCCCCAAAAAAATTATACTTGTCGATGGCATTCTGATTTTCAGCGAACCCAAACTGCGCAAACGGATTGATATAAAAATTTTTGTGGATACAGATGATGATGTACGGTTGATCAGGCGCCTCAAACGGGATATTACCGAACGCGGCCGCGATTTTGACGGGGTTCTCGATCAATATGAAAAATATGTTCGCCCCATGCATCTGGAGTTTGTTGAGCCCAGTAAACGCTACTCTGATATCATCATTCCCCGGGGCGGTGAAAACAATGTTGCCCTTGAAATGGTGATTGCACGGATTGAAGGGCACCTTTAGGATCTTGTTTTCAAGTGCTGGCCAAAATTTAGAAGAAATCTCAAACTCCAAACAGGCTACTGATTCAGGCATGGACACCAGATATCTATAGAGTGCCCTGCATCGGTCAATTCTATCCGTTGATAAGCCTTGAAATGGCACAGATCCGACACCGACAGTGCATTGATCTTATGCTGATAGTTTTTATAGCCACCGTTCCGATGCTACTTTCATCCCCTCAAACAATAAAAACGGATTGACACTAAACTCTACTTCTGCTTCAAACAATAGCTGAACATCGGCAGCACTCCCCCCGGTCAGGTAAATGGTCAACTCAGGATTATTCTCCCTGTATTTATCGATAAATTTTTGCAGAGCAGCCTTGTATCCGCCATATAATCCCCACCGGATAGAATCTTCGGTGGACCTGCCCGGCCATTCATCCGGTATTTCCGGCTTTGGAACCGGCAGCTCAGGTAATTCCTCGTTAAAAGTTCTTTTCAGTACTTTCAGCCCGGGAAAAATCACCCCTCCCTGAAATACAAAATCCGCCGTCATAAAATCTACCGTGCAGGCACTGCCCGCATCAATCACCACGGCAGACTGATTTGTTTGAGAAACAGCTCCCAGGCACGTCAAAAAACGATCCATTCCCAGGGTTTGAGGTGTATTGTAATTAAGTTGCATTGCGGGAATATCACTAAAGCGGATCTCCCTGAACCTGAAATCAGGCAGCCGTTGTTTTAATTGCTTTGTAATATCCCGGCGTACGGAGCTGGCTATCACTTTGCGGGTAGAAAATTGTGTTTGAAAAATTTCGACAAGAGCCTCTACTTGCCGGATGGAATCGGAAAACAGCACTCTCCATTCTGACCCTGTATATTCTGTCACTTTTGCGTTCGTATTTCCGATATCAAGATAAATAGGTTTCATTTCATCCGTTTTTCGCTGATCTTGCAATTTTAAACGCTGCAGTCGGATTGTTTGTTAAATTTGAAACGTCTAAGCAGTTTATACAAATTCTAAATGTTAATGTAAGCAATAGTAAAGAGTAAATATGGATTTAAGCAATAAAATTGCCATTGTAACCGGGGCGAGCAGTGGAATCGGCATTTCCTTCAGTAAAAAGTTGATTGAGAGAGGGGCGAAAGTATACGGGCTGGCAAGACGCCTGAATCGTCTGATGGAAATTCAAAATGAACTGGGCAATCAATTCTCCCCCATTCAGGCTGATGTAACACGGCATGAAGAAATCAGATCCTGGATTAAAAGCCAATTTTCAGGAGATGAAAACCCGCATATTTTGATTAATAATGCCGGACTCGGGCTCTTTGGAAATGTAGAAGACGTTTCGCTGGATGACTGGCATACCATGGTAAACACAAACCTGAACGGTGTTTTCTATCTCACACGAGAGGTCGTGCCCCTGATGAAAAAATATGACGGGCATTGCCACATTGTGAATATTGCTTCTGTGGCGGGCCTGCTTGGAAATCCGCAGCTATCCGGATATAATGCCACTAAATTTGGCCTGAGGGGATTCAGCGAAGCACTGTTTAAGGAGCTCCGATACGATAAAATTAAAGTAACAACCATGTTTCCCGGCTCCATTGCCACCAGTTTTTTCGACCAGTTTGGAGGCACTCATTCAAATATGTTGCAACCAGATGACGTTGCAGATACCCTGATCCATCTGCTTGAAACACCCGACAATTTTCTGGTCAATGAAATTGCTCTTCGTCCGTTAAATCCGAAAAACCCGGATGAATCATGAAGCGGATTTTAACTATTTCTGCCTTTTTTCTGTTATTTGTTGCCTGTACCGACTCCGTCCCCGAACATGTGATTGATGAAGAGACCTACGAAAGGATGTTCATCGAATTTGCCATTGTCAATCAAATGGACAGAAATCTGCTGGAAGAAAATCAGACACGAGATGATTTACGTGCAAAAATATATGACTTTTATGGAGTTACCGAAGAAGAGTTTTCTCTATCGCACGAATATTACGAAAACGACCTTGATGAACAGCTTGAACGACTGGAAAGAATCAATCAGATTATACGGGAAGAAAGAGATAAAATAAGCGAAGCCGAAGAAGAACACCGAAGGCAAAATATTGAAGCTCCGGACTCCATCCGTCAGCGGATTCTTAACCGATAACTTTCCGTATTGCCCTCATTTACAACAATCATTTCTTCACGAACCATGTAAGACACCGCTTTTTTTAGTTTTTCCGATGTCCACCCGGTATGTTCTGCAATTTCCCGTGCTGATTTATCTCCTTCGGCCAAATACCCGATGATTTTTTCCAAATCACGATTACTGATGGAAACATCTCTCTTGCTTTTTGCCCGGCAGTTATCACAATTGCCACACGGTTTGCAATCGGTTTCTCCAAAATAGGTGCGCAAAAAAACTTCCCTGCACTCAGATGTCACAGCATATCTCGCCATGTATTCGAGTTTTTTCAGCAGTACATCTTTGTATTGATAGGCTGATTTGTGATCGATCTGTAATTTCTTCATTCGGGCTTCGGCAATCTGAACCAGGTGAGTTTCTCCCTGCCATTTATACTGTAAAATCTGATCGTACCCGGAAAATACATTCAACGCTTTTTGCAGTTGCCTGGATGTTACCTCCAGTTTGTTAACCAGCACGGATTCCCGCATATAGATAAATTCATGAACAGATTGAGGGCCAAGCATGCGATAAAGTTTATCCAGAAATTCTCCTTTTTTAGGTTCCGCATTATTTACAAAATCAAGAAGATAGTCGGGACTGGCGATAAACTTGATTCCCACTCTCGGTTCTCGTAATTCCACAAGATGCAGCAAACCAAGCCGCTGCAGAAGATGTAATGCTGTATTAAGGCGGCCTTCTGTAATTGCAATGCGCCTGGCAACATTGCTGAAACTGACGGTATCAGGCTCTTCGTGTTCGCTGCCTACAGCAAGGTCAAGCTCATCACAAAGCGCATTATACACCTTTTGAAGGGTTTCGTAATCCGGATAGGATTGTTTGATCCGGTTTTCCAAATAATCAATATCGCTTTTTTTGAATAAAAGCACAGGATAGCTCACCTTCCCGTCTCTGCCTGCACGGCCTGCCTCCTGATAGTAAGACTCCAAAGAAAACGGCATCGTATGGTGAATCACAAAACGGCAGTCGGCCTTGTCAATTCCCATTCCGAATGCATTGGTTGCCACAACAAGAGGAAGGCTGCCCTCCACCCAGGCGTGTTGTACGGTTTTTCGCTGATCGCTTGCAAGTCCTGCATGATACGGTTCACTCTTCACTCCGGTTTTGTTGAACCAATCCGCCCAATGGTTGCAATCCCGCCGGGTGGATGCATAAACAATACCACTGCCCAGTTTTGCTGCTTTTTGTACAGATTTTTTTAAAACCTTTTGCTTGTTTTCGCTCTCTGTTACCCACCAGTGCAGGTTTTCTCTTTTGAATCCACTGGTGATAGTGGCAGGATTTTCAAACTTCAGTACTTCCAGAAGATCTTTACGCACTTCGGGGGTGGCGGTGGCTGTTAATGCTATCCAGCGGGTTTCTTCCGGAGTGTTTGATAATTCTTCACGGATATTACGGTAAGCCGGCCTGAAATCGTGGCCCCATTCCGAAATACAGTGAGCCTCGTCGATGGCTACCAGTTTGATGTTCAGGTTTGGTTCTTCAACTTTCCACAGATTGGTTGATAATCGCTCCGGGGCAATATAGAGCATTTTGTACATACCGTTCCGGGCATTAACCAGACGCTGTTCAACTTCATATCCCGGCAGTGTACTATTAATGAAAGTGGCACGTATCCCGATTTTCTTCAGATGCTCAACCTGATCCTGCATCAATGCAACAAGAGGGGAAAGTACAACAGTAAGCCCATCGAGCATCAACGATGGAACCTGGTAACACAGCGATTTACCACCACCCGTGGGGAAAAGAACCAGTGTATCTTTTCCCTCAAGTACCGACTGAATGGCCATTTTCTGACCCTCACGGAATGATTCGTATCCCCAGTACTTTTTTAGTACTTCTTCTGCCTTTTGTAAATTCACTTCATCCATACCACCCAATATTAAATCAATTACAGAAGAAACAGAAGAGTGATTTCAGATTTGTTACATCAAAGTGATCTCTCTTAAAATGAATTGTTCTTACAAACTTACGGTAATCCCTACCTGGAAATGCAACAAATCGGTTTCGGATTGCAATACATCATAGGTGACAGTTCCATTGTCAATATTAATCGAGCCTTCTCTTAGGTATTCGGCTTCCTGCCCTATCATATACCGACCTTGAAAATGCAGATGAACTGAATAAGGAGTTTGTGTGGCACTTTCTCCATTATTTCCGCTTCCGTCGTCACTATATATACGTAACTGAAAGCCACCCCCAAAACCATAACTCATCGCCGTATCCCTGAAATTTGTGTCACTGGCAATCACATCATCGGCTCCTGTTGTGCCGCGGTCTCTGATTTTGGTTTCCGTAAAAAAGTAATTCAATCCAAACAATCCGTCGACAAACGGCCTGAAAGCACGCTCGGGCGGGATGATCCGAAGCAGCAGATCTCCGTGAAACAAATTGTAGCTGTTTTCAACATCAACCGTAGCATCCGGAATTGTAGTGCTCCAGGGTTCCTGACGTGTTTCAGTTCCAAAATTCATAAAACCGAGATCGGCTCCAAGCATTACCGGGGTATTTCCAAAACGATACCCGAAGAAACCGCCCAGGCCAACTCCGAGCCGGTCACCAAGCTGATCACTAAATTCGTTTTGAGGAACTCCGACCTGAAAATCCAGCCCGAACTGAACCTCCTGTGCTCTGATATCAGAAAAACCAAACAACAGAACAGTAAACAGTATATATAACAACCCCTTTTTCATAACACATCCCCTTTTAATTAATAGATTTTATATGCAGTCGAAGTTAAAAAAGAGAAAATCAGTGGATTGTTCAAGTTTTATTTTGGCTTTTTCTCTGTTTGCATTGAATTTATAACGAATGAAGTAATTTTTTACCTGGCAAACACAAATCCACAAAAAAGGGCGTGAACTACTGCTCACACCCTTTTTTTGAAATTAATGACGTCTGCCACTATCAGGCAGACAGGTTTTGTCAAGACTTTTTGCTAAAAAACAGCCTTCATATAGTCTTTCCGCATCTGTGCAATGGCTGAAATACTGATACCCACAGGACAAACAGCCTCACACTCTGCATAGTTGGAGCAATCGCCAAAGCCTTCATTTTCCATCTGTTCTACCATTGCAATGGTGCGTTTCTCCCGTTCCGGAGACCCTTGTGGCAACAGGTTTAGATGGGCAATTTTTGCTCCTGTAAAGAGTGCTGCCGAAGAGTTCGGGCAGGCCGCCACACAGGCACCACAGCCGATACAGGTGGCGTAGTCAAAAGCTTCCTCGGAAGTATCGCGCGGCACAGGAATCAGGTTAGCTTCCGGAGCTGCCCCTGTTCCAACGCTGATATATCCTCCTGCTTCAATGATTCTGTCGAATGCAGTTCGATCTACCACCAGGTCTCTGATAACGGGAAATGCTGCTGCCCGCGGTGGTTCGATTACGATGGTGTCGCCGTCGCTGTAATTTCTCATATGAAGCTGGCAAACCGCCGTTTTGTGCTTGGGGCCATGTGCCCGGCCGTTAATCACCAGGTTGCACGAACCACAGATACCTTCACGGCAATCGTAGTCAAATTCAACAGGATCTTTATCCTCTTTAATCAGTTTTTCATTCAGTACATCCAGCATTTCCAAAAACGACATATGCTCGTTCACTTCCGGAAGCCTGTATTCTTCAAAACGGCCAGGATCGTCTGCGTTTTTTTGTCGCCAAATTTTCAGGTTGATTGTCATCTCACTCATAAAAAATCCTGTTATTTATAACTTCTTTGTTTCATTTCCACAAATTCGAACTCAAGAGGTTCTTTGTGAAGTTTGGTTTCGAGTTCTCCATTTACATCCACAAACTCCCAGGCCGATACGAAGGCGTAATCTTTATCATCTCGGATGGCTTCCCCATCTTCGGTCTGATACTCATCACGCAGATGGCAGCCACAGGATTCGTTTCTGTCTAATGCATCCAGTGCCATCAGCTCAGCAAGCTCAAAATAATCGGCCAAACGGGATGCATACTCGAGATATTTGTTAAAGTAGTTAGCTTCGCCCGGAACTTTCACGTTTTGCCAGAACTCCTCCCTCAGTTCCCGAATCTCTTTAATGGCCGATTCGAGTCCTTCCTTGCTTCTGGAAATTCCAACTTTGTCCCATAAAATTTTACCGAGTTCTCTGTGGAATTCGATAATGGTTTTGTTGCCTTTTACGGCAAGCAGTTTATCGAGAAGGCCGGAAGCAGAATCAGCTGCTTCTTTAAATGCATCGTGATCGGTGTCAACTTTAGGCAGTTCGGTACCGGCCAGATAGTCTCCGATTGTGTAAGGGATAATAAAGTATCCGTCGGAGAGTCCCTGCATCAGTGCACTGGCTCCGAGCCTGTTGGCACCGTGATCGGAGAAGTTGGCTTCACCGGCCACAAATAGTCCCGGAATATTACTCATCAGGTCGTAATCCACCCAAAGGCCGCCCATGGTGTAGTGAACCGCCGGGAAAATTCTCATCGGGGTTTCGTATGGGTTTTCATCGGTGATATTTTCATACATATCAAACAGGTTGCCGTACTTGGCACGGATCACTTCAATTCCATCACGCTTAATGGCATCCCGGAAATCGAGATAAACGGCAAGGCCGGTTTCTCCAACACCGAGGCCATCGTCGGTTACCAGTTTGGCATTTCTTGAGGCTACATCACGCGGCACCAGATTTCCGAAACTCGGATAGCGCTCTTCAAGATAATAATAGCGCTCATCTTCGGGGATTTCGTGAGGCGGGCGTTTGTCTCCTTTTTTTCTGGGCACCCACACTCGGCCGTCATTTCGAAGGCTTTCACTCATCAGTGTCAGTTTGGACTGATAGTCGCCCGAAACCGGAATACATGTTGGATGTATCTGCACAAAGCATGGATTTGCAAATGCAGCACCGCGTTTGTGGCATCTCCACATGGCTGTTGCATTCGAATTTTTTGCGTTTGTGGAAAGGTAAAAAACGTTGCCGTATCCGCCGGTGCAGAGTACAACGGCATCGGCTTCCCATTTCTGAATTTCACCGGTAACCAGGTTTCTGGTGATGATGCCACGCGCTACGCCATCAACCACAACAAGGTCGAGCATTTCCTGGCGCGGATAATCTTTGATTTTCCCGGAATACACTTCTTTCATCATGGCCTGATAGGCTCCAAGAAGAAGCTGCTGGCCGGTTTGTCCACGGGAATAAAACGTTCTGGATACCTGAGCACCACCAAAAGAGCGGTTATCGAGCAGGCCTCCGTATTCACGTCCGAACGGCACGCCCTGTGCCACTGCCTGATCTATAATGTGGTTCGAGTTTTGGGCCAGCCGGTAAACGTTGGCTTCCCGGCTGCGATAATCGCCGCCTTTAATTGTATCATAAAAAAGACGCCAAACGCTGTCGCCGTCGTTTTGATAATTTTTCGCTGCATTAATTCCGCCCTGAGCAGCAATACTGTGAGCCCGCCGTGCCGAATCCATGATCGAAAATGTTTGCACGTTGTAGCCCAGTTCTGCAAGGCTTGCTGCGGCCGAGGCACCGGCAAGCCCGGTTCCAACCACAATGATATTATGTTTTCTCTTATTGTTTGGGGAAACAAGCTTAATATCTTTTAAGTGCCTGTCCCACTTCTCTTCTAATGGTCCCGAAGGTATTTTTGGATCTAATTTCATAATCTGAAAAATCTGTAAGTTACAAACTGGTTAATTACATTGGATGAGCGCAGCTTCGCAGCCTCCGCCAAAATAGATGTAGAGAGGAATAAACAAAAATCCAACTGCAAGAATTACAGCAGCGATAATTCCAATCGTATAGATGGTAGCCGAGGCTTTCTTGCTTTTGAGTGTCAGTGATGTAAATGCACTCCAGATACCGTGCCCGAGATGTGCACCCAGCAGGATCATGACAAATGTGTATCCGAAGGCATACAACGGATTTTGAAATGTATCGAGCACCAGGGTTTTGATATCGTGCACCTGAGTACCGTCGGCAAGTTCGGCGGTTCCCATATCTCCAAAGGCAAATGTGTTTACGTGAAAAATTACAAAGATCAACAGTACTACTCCGGTAAACGCCATGCTGCGGGAGCTTAACCCCTGTTTACTGGGCCCACCTTTACTGCTGTAAACATTATAATTTACGGGCCTTGCCTTTCTTTTCTTCAGCCAGATGGAAATACCAATCCAGGCATGAATGACGAATACAGCCAATAACCCGATTCTGGCGAACCAAAGTATCGGACCAAATTCATGCAAAAAATGCGAATAGCTGTTCATGGCATCCGGCTCGCCAAATATGGCAAGATTTCCGACAAGATGAAAAATGATAAAAAAGACAAGTAAAAATCCGGTTATACCTGTTAAAATTTTACGGCCAACCTGAGACTGAAACGCTTCGATGATAGATGGCATATTTTATTATTTGATGTGAAACAATGACTCTTTTAACTCTAAAGAAACAGGGTACTTTCTTTTTAATCCCCTATGTTTTAGAGTAATAAATTCGTTTCTTTTGCCATAAAAGGCAAGGATAACCGTACCATTTTATCCAAAATAGCTTATTCAGAAAGGGTCTAAATTGCCAAACAATTATCAAAAATAATTTAATCCGTTCAGATGGATACAGTTACAAAAACCTGGCATTCGGACTACCGTGTTAAAGGATCAAAGTTTTTGGGATATCTGGCCCCTGCCACCACCCTCGATGAGGCTGAACAGTTCCTGAATAACATCAAAGCAGAACACCCGACAGCCACACATCACTGCTATGCATACCGGATAAACCCAAACGAACCGGATGAGTTTGCTTCCGATGACGGAGAACCCGGAGGAACAGCCGGCCTCCCAATATTGAACTCTGCCAAAGCTTACAATCTGATCAACATTGTACTGATTGTAGTTCGCTATTATGGAGGCACCAAGCTCGGTAAAGCCGGCTTGATTGAGACGTATGGCCATACCGCCGAATTGACCATTAAACAGGCAAAGCTGTATAAAATCCTTCCGGTGAAAACATTCAAAATTGTGTATGATTACCCGCACCAGGGTTTGATCGACAAATTAAAACACGATTTTACCTGGATTGAACTGGACTCATCCTATCTCGAAAAAGTAACCCTGAAATGTGGATGTCCCGTATCGGAAGCCAACCGTTTTCTTGCAGCACTAAAAAAGTCAGCCCATCTGTTCGATGACATTGATGTTACCGGGGAGACATTTCATATCGTGAAATAAAATTCTGATAAACACGTACAAGCTTTTTACCTTTCTTTCGATTTTGGATATCATAAGGAATTTTCAACTCCAAAATTTGCTTTCGATCACCATTAAACATTCTCATCATGAAAATTTACACGAAAAGAGGCGATAAGGGGCAAACATCACTGTTTGGCGGCACAACCATACCCAAAAACAGTGCCAGAATTCATGCATACGGGACGGTCGATGAACTCAATTCCGTGCTGGGTATTGCACTTTCAAATCCGGTAAGCCGCCGTGGCAGCGACATCCTCAACGATATTCAAGAACAGCTTTTTGTTTTGGGAGCCGATCTGGCAACGTTGCCGTCAAAAAAATCAAAAATTGAACGAATTGGATCCACGCAGATAAAACAGCTCGAAGGCTGGATTGATGAACTGGACGAGCAGTTACCAGATCTGACGTCATTTATACTACCGGGTGGTTCTGCACAGGGTGCCGCGCTGCATCTGGCTCGCACCGTTTGCCGAAGGGCAGAGCGCCATACGGTAGAGTTAAAAACCTCTGAGCCCGTTTCGGATGATGCAGTTATTTATCTGAACCGTCTTTCCGACCTGCTTTTTGTACTCGCCAGATTTGAGAACCGGGAAGCCGGTAATCAGGAAACAAAATGGCTGCCCCGATCTTAACAAAAGTTGAGTTCGATATTTGATGAATGATTATTCCGAACTGACATCTAACCTAATTGATTAATAAATAATATTTTTATGGCTTTAATGATTTCTGTTTCCGGAATTCGCGGAATTTTCGGAACCCACCTCACCCCCGAAAACCTTGTCACCTTCACTGCAGCTTACGGCACATGGCTGGATGGCGGCACCGTAGTTGTTGGCCGGGATTCGCGCATAACCGGACAAATCTGCGAAGATATTGTTAGTGCCACCCTGCAGAGCGTGGGCTGCAATGTGGTAAAAACCGGAATTGCCACAACCCCTACCGTGGCGATGGGTGTTCTGAAACACAGCGCTTCAGGCGGAATTATTTTAACGGCAAGCCACAACCCGGCCGAATGGAACGCGCTGAAACTGCTGAATAACAAAAGTGAGTTTCTGGATTCAGACCAGGGAAGTGCTGTGCTTGACATTGCCGAAAAAGGAGAATTCTCATATAAAATGTATGATGAAATCGGCTCGGTTACCTATGACGAGGAGCTGACTGATTATCACATCCAAAAAATTCTGGACCTGCCATATATCAACCGGGAAGCCATCCGGCAGCAAAACTTTACCGTTGCCGTGGATGCCGTAAACGGTGCCGGGTCGCACGCACTGCCTGCCCTGCTTGAAAACCTGGGG
>SKYV01000162.1 GCA_007127745.1 Balneolaceae bacterium | reverse complement strand
TAGATCTGGGGCCGGCGCAAATCGGGTACCTGCTGGTCTATCCCAATATTTCCAAGCAGAGAGCGGCAAAATGCATGAAAGCCACCCGCGAAGTAAAACATTATTCGGGAAACGACTATCTGATTGAAGTATCCGGTGAACTATGGGATATGCTGGACAAAGACACCAAAAAAATGCTTCTCTATCACGAATTGCTGCACATAGACCCGGTTTTCAAGGCAAAAAATCAGGAGTGGAAAATGCAACTGCGCCGCCCCGATTTTGCCGATTATTACGAGATTAACGACAAATTTGGCAACGAGTGGTATAAAACCATTCAGGCAACCGTCTCTTCTCTCTACGACCTTGACCCAAGGCAGGAAAGTAAAGTTTCTGTCTGAACCGACCGATTCAGTAAATCTCAGTTTCATCAGGCTTCAGGGCCTGGTGAAATTTTATCCCGCCGGGGAGGATGGCCGTTTATTGGCAAACCTGTGTCCGTGAATTGTAATGTTACGCAGGTTCCAGAAGAGTTTACCGAAGAACGTATCCGGCCGCTGAAAACGGACAATGGCTTGCGAATACCGTTCAAGGGTTTTGTCAATATTTTCGAACTCCTGAATCTCAATTACAAAAAACCTTTCACTCCCTTTGATTTTTTCGAGCAGGTATTTTTCCTGTGGAGTGGCGTATCGAACCGTGGAGTATGTGAAACCTGTATATTCACCGGCCAGAACATCACCATTTGTGAGCAGTAGATTTTTTTCAGTTTCGCCGATATAGGTGAATACTTCGTTAATTTTTTGATACGAATCTTCTTCGTACTGGTTAATCAGAGTACCCAGATCAATTTTATCGAATACCCCCATCTTTTTTTCGAGCTTCTTCATAAACTCTTTTTTGCCGGCTTTGTTGGGGCCGGATAAAACCAGAAGATAGTATGATGCTTCCAGGTCAACATCAGGAAGAGAATCGAGAAAGGAGGTTAATTTTGTGTCGGTATGTAAATAAACAGCAGTTCCGTTTTTCTTTTCCATAGGTACAAATGGTATTAATGAATTAAAGGAATTAAAATATGTGGCAGTGGTACAAAGTTACATTTTTTTGAAACGTTTAAATGCTTCTTGTTCAAGGAATTCGCGATGGTCAGGTTGTGCAACTTTAATCAACTCATTGGCTCTTTCGCGCAGTGCTTTACCGTACAAATGTGCAATGCCATATTCAGTAACTACATAGTGTACATGAGCCCGGGTTGTAACCACTCCGGCACCCTCTTTCAGCACAGGTGTGATTCTGGAAATGCCTTTGCGAGTTACAGACGGAAGGGCGATGATGGGCTTCCCACCCTCAGAGAGCGATGCACCGCGTATGAAATCCATTTGTCCGCCAACACCCGAATACTGCTTCACCCCGATAGAATCTGCACATATCTGTCCTGTCAAATCTACTTCAATAGCGCTGTTAATGGCAGTAACTTTGGGATTTCGGCGGATTACTGCAGTATCATTCACGTATGCACAATCCAGAAGGGCTACATTTGGGTTATCGTCCACAAAATCGTAGAGTTTGCGCGTGCCAACCAAAAAAGAAGAGACGGTTCGGTTAGGGTGAATCCGTTTATTCGAATTGTTTACAATACCCGATTCCAGCAGAGGAATCAGGCCGTCTGAGAACATTTCGGTATGAACGCCAAGATTTTTGTGATTACCCAGTGCCGCAAGTACAGCATCCGGAATGGAGCCGATCCCCATCTGAAGGGTGGCACCATCTTCAATTAAATTTGCACAATTTCTCCCGATTTTTCTTTCCGATTCCGTCAGTTCGGCAGGTGCATGTTCGGGCAGTTCATCATTCACCTCCACACCGAAATCGATTTTACTTTCATGAACAATCCCATCGCCGTGCGTCCGCGGCATGTTGGGATTAACCTGGGCTATAACTGTTTTTGCATTCAAAATGGCTGCTTTGGATGCATCCACAGAAACACCCAGCGAACAGTACCCGTGTTTATCTGGAGGGCTGACGTGAACAAGGGCAACATCAATTTTTATGAGGCCTTTGTTGAACAGATTGGGAATTTCGCTGAGAAACACGGGAATGTAATCGGCCTGACCGGTTTCGAGTGCCTTCCGGATATTACTCCCCACAAAAAAAGCCTTTGTGCGAAAGGCATCTTTATATTCCGGATTCACATAAGGTGCTTCTCCCTCAGTGTGAAGGTGGAAAAAAGTGATTTCGGCCAGCTCAGCATGTCGGCTGGTAAGTGCTTTAATTAACTGCTGCGGGGCTGCAGATGCTGTATGTATATAAATATTGTCCCCGGAATTGACCAGATTTACAGCCCGGTCTGCTGATACAATCTTCATAGATGAAAACGGTTATTTCTGAATTGCGATAAAGATAATAATCTTCGTGATGAAAGAAGAACGGGAATATCAGCCGCATTTAAAAAACTTGAAATTACAACGCATTTGCTTCTTAAAAGTTTGCTGAATTTTAAATTAAGAAAGCATGTAACCGCACATATCATTCGAGCTTTTTATAGAAGCTGTCTGATTAATTTTATTGTAAAAATGCTTTTTATGGGAAACGTCTGGATACAGGATTTAAACTGGGTGCCGTAACAACTACTCTAAAAGAAGCAGCTCCACTGAATTCATCTGATGCTGTTGCCGTGAATTCAAAGTCCGTTATATTTTCACCACCGGTGAGTGAGTTTCCGACTGAAAAACTCTCTTCATTAATTGTAATCCCGTTAGATGGTTCTATAGATACTTCTGTATTGTATGGCAGGGGATTGCCGTTGGTGTCTGTTACAGTAACTGTATATATCCTTGATTGCTCGGGACTGAAATTAAGATTGGAGGGAGATAAATTGATATTATCAAATGTAGGATTAGTAGAAAAGAGTAAGAGTACTTCTCTCGATAATTGATTTTCATTTTCATCAAAAGAATGAGCTTTTATAGTTGCATATCCATCCGGTGGAAAAGGGTTGGCTGAAATATGATCAACGATAACAATGCCATCAGAATCTGTTTCTCCTGATCCCTGTATTACTCCACCATTTGTATTGAAATAAACTGGCGTTTGAGGTTTAACAGGATTACTGAATTTGTCACCGAGTATTACTTTTATCTGCGATCTATAATCAAGAAGATAAGATGGAATATTATAAGGTGAAGATTCCACAAGACCTATACTAAAATGATCCAGGTTGGGGAAACCACCATGTATAGTAAGTGCAATTGGTGATGACCGGATTGTAAGATTGTGTTCAGGTCGTTCAATTTTGGCTTCAATTTTCATATTACCGGCAATATTACCAGCAAATATCGTTGATGTTACCATCCCATTTTCGTTAGTTCGAACAGTACTTGGTGAAATGTGTTCGGCTCCGCCAGGGCCTTCTGTAATCCTGAATTCTACATCAACAGCACTTTCAGGTCCAAGCGGAACACCTGTGGAATCAAGTACAACAAATGAAAAAGCACTTGTAGCCCCCCCACCGGATTCAGCAATGTTAATTGTGTATGATTCAATATCATTTAATTGTATTTCAGCGGCTCCGCTTCCTGTGCCTGGTTCAAAACCATTTCCGTTTTCATCTGCCTGTAAATCTCTTATTTTGATATCTGGTACAACAAGTTCACGTTCCGGTGCAGCAAGAACGGTAATCGATTCGGTAGAGAACCCTTCTCGGGCCACCTGGATTGTCACGTCAATAACACTGTCAACATCTACCTCTTCAAATAGATACTCTCCACTTTCATTACTGATGGTTTGAGCGGCTAAATCTTCGGGTGAAATAATAGATACATTTGCATTCGAAACAGGTTGAGACGTATCCTGATCAATTACTTTTCCTCTAATATTGATAGGATCATAAATCTTGTCACAAGAATGAACCGATAGTGCAAATAACCCTAAACAGAAAGCGAATAGTAAAATTTTATTTTTCATCCCATCAAATTTGTCGAGTTGAACCCTGAATAATTATT
>SKYV01000286.1 GCA_007127745.1 Balneolaceae bacterium | reverse complement strand
TTACGCTCGATTGGGATGTGCATGATTCTGTTTCTGTTTGTAAGCGCGACGGCTTACGGGCAAGAAGTGGAAGTAACCGGTACGGTGACAGATGCCTTTACCGGAGAGACCTTAATAGGTGTGAACATTGTTGTGCCGGGCACGACCATTGGTACGACATCGAATGTGGACGGCAATTATACGTTGACGGTGCCCAGTGGCGACAGTGATCTTCAATTTTCCTACATCGGCTACCAGACCGTTGTGGTGAATGTTGAGGGTCGTTCGACCATCGATATGCAGCTGGAGGTATCGGCCATTATGGGTGAGGACCTGGTTGTGACCGGCTATTCGGCGCAGCGCCGGGTGGATTTAACCGGCTCGATCAGTGTGGCCAACGTGCCGCAGATGCAGCGCATAGCCGAGTCGTCGATTTCGCGTCAGCTTCAGGGACAGGTTTCCGGAGTGACGGTATCGCAATCGGGTCAGCCGGGCGATGAGCCCTCGATCCGCATTCGCGGTGTTGGCAACTTTGGCAATGTGAACCCGCTGTATGTGGTGGACGGTGTGCCGACCGGCAGTATTCGCGATCTGAACCCACGCGATGTGGAGTCACTTCAGGTACTCAAGGATGCCTCAGCCGCCTCTATTTACGGGGCGCGAGCCTCCAACGGTGTGATTATTATCACCACCAAGCAGGGCCAGCCGGGCCTGAGCGTGAGTTTTGACAGCTATGTGGGCTATGAGAACCCTCGCCACCACGGCAATCCCTTTAACATCGCCTCCCCGATGGAGCATGCCGAGCTGGAATGGCTGGCGTTTCAAAATTCCGGGTTAACCCCATCGTCTCCGCTGTATGGAAGCGGTGCCACCCCGACCCTGCCGGATTATATTGCCCCTGCAGGTGCGATGGCCGGCGAGGTGGATCACGATGATTACTACGTGAACCCCTTCTATACCGATACGGGCGATCTGGGAAGTTTCTTCCGCATTACCCCGGCCAACAAAGAGGGCACCAACTGGTTCCGCGAAATCTTTCAGCCGGCCTGGACAAACAACTCCACGCTGTCGGTCAGCGGCGGTACCGATGATGCCACGTATCTGTTTTCACTGAACTACATCAACCAGGAAGGCACGCTGCTGCGCACCTACAACGAGCGCTACACCCTGCGGCTGAACACCCAGTTCAACCTTCGCGATAACATCCGCGTGGGCCAGAACACCTCAATTGCTATTTGGGAGAACCCGCAGTCGGGATCGCTGAACGAGGGTACGGCCACCGGTATGGTATATCGCCAGCAGCCGATTATTCCGGTCTATGACATTGCCGGCAATTTTGCCGGAAACTTTGGCGCCCCGCTTGGCAACGCCTCCAACCCGGTAGCCCAGCGCGAGCGTACGATGAACAACACCGGGGAGAACACCCGGATATTCGGGAACGTATTTGCCGAAATTGATTTGTTTGAGAACCTGACGTTCCGTTCGAACTTTGGCGGCAGCTACGGCTCGAGCAACTGGAGCTGGTTCCAGTTCCCCGAGTACGAAAACGCTGAAAACGCTGTGGTGAACCTCTACGGAGAAGGCGCCTGGAACGGCACCGACTGGACGTGGACCAACACCCTGGCCTACTCGGATATGCTGGCCGATGTGCACAACATCACCGTGGTTGTGGGAACCGAGGCGAACGAAGACTCCGGGCGTGAGCGCGGCGGTACGCGAACCGACTACTTCTCGTTCAACCCGAACTATGTAAACCTGAGCACCGGTGCGGGCGATCCGACCAACTACAGCTGGAAGTACGAGAACGCACTGTTTTCGATCTTCGGGCGGGTGGAGTACAACTACGACAACCGCTACCTGCTCAACGCCACAGTACGCCGCGACGGGTCATCGCGGTTTTTGGACAACCGCTACGGGGTCTTCCCCTCCGGTAGTATCGGCTGGCGGATTTCCCAGGAAGAGTTCATGCGCGACGTGGACTGGCTGAGCAACCTTCAGGTTCGCTTTGGCTACGGTGTAATGGGCAACCAGCTCAACGTAGCGGCTGCCAACGCCTACTCGCTGTTTGGCGGCAACCAGCTATCGACCTTCTACCCGATTACCGGCGGCCCGTCCATCCATCAGGGCTTTGCCCAGTCGCGAATCGGCAACCCGGCTGCCCGCTGGGAGGAAGCCCATACGATGAACATCGGTGTGAACGCGATGTTGTTTGAGGGTAACCTGGAGATTGATGTGGACTACTACCAAAACGATGTACGTGATCTGCTTTACGATCCGGAGCTTCCCGGCCACGCCGGACTGGCCTCGCAGCCATTTGTCAACGTGGGGAATGTACGCAATCACGGACTGGACCTGTCGATCACCGGACGCCGGGCCATCAGCCACGATCTGAACCTGAGCACCACGATCAACTTCACCACCTACAACAACGAGGTGAGGAAGATTGCCGAGGGTGTGGAAAACTTTGACGGTACCAGCCGCCGCTTTGGCGGAGGCAACCCGATTGTCCGCAACCAGGTAGGTTGGCCGATCTCCAGTTTCTTTGGCTATCAGATTGAAGGTTTCTGGAACGATCAGGCCGAAATTGACCAGGCCAACGCCGGCGCCGAAGGTGGTGTCTATCAGGAAGAGGCTGCCCCTGGACGTTTCCGCTACGCTGATGTGAACGGCGACGGGCGCGTAACCTCGGCAGACCGAACCCGCCTGGGTGATCCGCATCCGGACTTCACCTACGGGCTGGACCTGACGATGAACTACCGCAACATCGATGCCAGTGCGTTCTTCTACGGCTCGCAGGGCAACGATATCTGGAACCAGGTAAAGTGGTGGACCGATTTTTATCCCTCTTTCCAGGGAGCCAAGAGCACCACAGCCTTGTATGATTCATGGACACCGGACAACCGCGATGCGACTGCTCCGATTCAGGAGAATGCCGGATCGACAGCGACCAACCTGGTGCCGAACTCCTACTATGTGGAAGACGGCTCGTACCTGCGGCTTCGCACCGTTCAGGTAGGCTATACCTTCTCTCCGGAGATGATATCCCGCTTTGGCATGAACAATCTACGCGTGTACGTACAGGCGCAGAATCTGTTTACCATTACCGGGTACTCCGGGGCGGATCCGGAAATTGGCAACACGCAGTCAGCCAATGCCAGTACCACCAGTTTTGGTGTGGATGAGGGGTCCTACCCAGCCTCCAGGCAGTTCCTGTTTGGTGTGAATCTTGGATTTTAAAGAAATTAAATAGACAGAGGTCTAATTATGAAGAACACAATAAATGTACTCATCATTGTAGTAATGATTGTAACAGCGGGGATGTTTACCAAAGCGTGCGGGGATGATTTTCTGGACCGCCCGCCGATGGGCTCGCTGAGTGAAGATGTGGTGGCCGATCAGACCGGCGTGGAAACACTGCTGATGGGCGCCTACGGAGCCTTGAGCCAGACCGGAAGCGGCGGCTGGGGCGATGGCGTTCATGGCGGAGGTGCCTGGGAAGTCTGCCCGTCGAACTGGATATACGGCAGTATGCTGGGCACCGAGGCGCACAAAGGAAGTGACGCCGGCGACCAGCCGCAGATGAACACCCTGGGCGGGATGAATGTTTCGCCGGCCACCGGGTTTATCAACTCAAAATGGTTAGGGCTTTTCGAAGGCATTACCCGTGCCAACTCCGTACTTCGGGTGCTGCCCGATGTGGAGATCACCGATGCGTTTACCGAAACCCATCGTGCCCAAATCGAGGCCCAGGCGCGGTTTATCCGCGGTCACTTCTACTTTGAACTGCGGCGTTTTTACAACCGTGTGCCGTGGATCGATGAAGAAACCGATGCGATTACCCCGCAGCCCAACGACCAGGAAGTCTGGCCGATGATCGAAGCCGACTTCCAGTATGCCTGGGAGAACCTGCCGGAGACCCAGGGACAGGCAGGCCGCCCCAACAACTGGGCAGCCGCCTCGTATCTGGCCAAGGTCTATATGTACCAGGACAAGTTCTCCGAAGCCAAGGCGCTCTA
>SKYV01000034.1 GCA_007127745.1 Balneolaceae bacterium | reverse complement strand
CCGAACACGGCCGTTAAGCTCCGCAGCGCCGATGGTACTGCAATCGCGGTAGAGTAGGTCATCGCCTCGTCTTCTTTTTTATCAAAGCCTGTTACATCAATCCGTAACAGGCTTTTTTTATATCCGGTTCTCAACCTGCTTAATCATTTCCTGATACCAGAAATGAAATTTATCTTCCTGGATTTTTTTCCTGATCTGTTCCATTAGCCACAGATAAAAGGTCAAATTATGTTTTGATGCCAATTCAAGCCCTAAGATTTCTTTTGATCGAAATAGGTGATGAATATAACTCATACGATATCTCTGGCATACTTCTGTAGGAAAGTCGGGATCGAGAAGTTTATGGTGATTCTTCCATTTAGCATTTCTGATATTAATAATACCGTTTCGGGTAAATAACATTCCATTACGGGCATTTCGGGTAGGCATAACACAATCAAACATATCGATGCCCATAGCAACACATTGTATTAAATTACCGGGTGTACCAACGCCCATTAAATAACGGGGTTTGTCATCAGGTAAATAATCAGTATTAAAATCGGTGATTTCATACATTAAATTGGTTGGTTCACCCACACTCAAGCCCCCAATTGCCAGTCCCTCAAAATTGAGGGAAGACATGTATTCAGAAGATTCTTTTCTCAAATCTTTATAAGTCCCACCCTGAACGATTCCAAACTGAAATTGCTGGTGTCCATAAAAAGATCCACTTTTCAAAAATGCATCTCGTCCTCTTTTTGCCCAGCGATGAGTGAGTTCCATTGAATTTTTAACATAGTCATACTCGGCCGGCCACGGAGGACATTCATCCAATATCATCATGATATCGGATCCCAATATTCGCTGAGTTTCTACAACATTTTCAGGTGTAAACAGGTGTTTTGATCCATCAAGATGACTCTGGAATGTGGCGCCTTTTTCCTTGAGTTCTCTGATTTCAGCCAGAGAAAAAATCTGATATCCCCCGGAATCTGTTAAAATGGGTTTATCCCAGCCGATAAACCGGTGGAGACCTCCGGCATTTTGCATAATTTCATTTCCGGGACGCAGATAAAGATGGTAGGTATTCCCCAAAATAATTTGTGCCTTAATTTTGTGCAGTAGGTCATCCTGGTTTACGGCTTTAACGGTACCCAAAGTACCCACTGGCATAAAAATTGGGGTGTTGATACTACCGTGGTCTGTTGTTATTTGGCCAGAACGCGCTTTTGTCTGTGATAAAGTTTTCTTTAATTGAAACAATGATTTTTAAATACTTTAATAAGTTCGTTTATTTTATGTTTGCAACAATATTTAAATAATTATCCCATTTATGGGATGAATGATGATTATAATAACTCGCTATTCTTCTAAATTGGTTTTAATATTAACAGAAGATAAGGTAAATAACAGGATGGAATAAATGATACATTGAAGATTTGAAACCCGAATTTTCAAATAGTATCGTGCTGCAGTCCCAATCAAAAAATAATTGTTTATTTTAATTTTGTTCCATTAAAAAATGCCTGAAAGCCAATATTGATTGATTCGTTATCTTTATGAAAAACAACGCCCTCATAATCATACCAACTTTTAATGAAGCCCATAATATCGGCAAAATGGTTGATCAACTCATGCAGTTGCCATACCGGGTTGATGTTTTGATAGTGGATGATGGATCTCCCGACAAAACAGCAGAGATTGTTAAATCTAAACAGGATGAGTATGAAGACAGAATTTGGCTGATTGAACGCGAAGGAAAACTGGGGTTGGGAACTGCTTATGTTGAGGGTTTCAAATTCGCTCTTAAAAAAGATTATGAATATATCTGCGAAATGGATGCCGATTTTTCGCACAGCCCAACAGATGTCCCCAATCTTATTGAAACGGTAAAAAACGGTGAGGCAGACATTGCCGTGGGATCTCGCTATTCCAGGGGAATCAGTATAGTGAACTGGCCTCTTTCCCGGCTGATTCTTTCCTATTGTGCAAATTTGTATGCACGTACAATTACCGGATTGCCGATAAAAGATACTACCGCTGGATTTAAATGCATTCGCCGTGAAGTTCTGGAAACTCTGGATCTGGATAAAATCAGTTCCAACGGATATGCATTTCAGATAGAAATACACTTCAGGGCGTGGAAGGCCGGATTCAAATTGAAAGAAGTATCCATCATCTTCAGAGAGCGGGAGGAGGGTGTTTCCAAAATGTCCCGGACAATTGTGAGAGAAGCGGTCTGGAGAGTCTGGAGTCTGAAGTTTAAGAGTATGTTCGGTTCTCTTTAAAACCGGTTCATAAAAATATTTCTAAAACAAAATGGAACCGATTGAGACTGCACTTTCGGTATCTTTTTCATCCCACCAGTAATAGTTGAGCAAGTCTCCGGATTTTTTTGGTTCTAAATTCAGATAAGTATATAAGGGAGGGAATCCGCAAATTCGGGTGGCATCAATATCCTCAGAAATGTAATTTAATAAATTGTTTGAATCGGCCTTGCTTGCATGATTCAAAAACTGCTGGTCGTATTTCTCCACACTTTCTCTGATTTGTGATGCAGGTTTTTTATCACCAAATTTTTTACCTACATGAGATAAATCACCGCTGATCAAAACAAATGTGTCCTCATCTATCAAACTGGACAAAGTGTTGGTAAAACGGTCTATTTTCGTTGCCAGATCGCCGCTGGTGTGATAGAAAAGTTCATCGAAGCTGCCGGTTAAGATGGGGATGATTTTAAAATCGTGCTGCCAGATTTGTGATGCATAGAGCAAATGAATTTCAATACTGTGTTCCACACGGTGAGCTCTGTCTTTGAGGGTAAAACCGTTGTTCAGGCTATCCTGCTGCAATATATCCAGAATTTCATGGTCTGCAGGAAATGTGCGTCCTGCAACCTCGAAGCTTTTTTTGGAACCGATAAACGGATAGTCATCATAAAACCGGCCGTAATATCCAGCGTAATGAGCTGTAGCAAGAAACAGGACTCTCGAAGGTTTCAGATGGCTTATTTTTGAGAAAGCCTCTACATACTGATTTTTTGCTGCGTTGATATCTAAATGCGGAGCATAGAGAGCTCGAATATCAGAATGAGTGCCGGATTGAGTTGACGTGATGGCATCATCCATTCCTAAAAAATCCGATAACTCCTCTGAATTTTCGGGATAACTTACCCCGGCAAGTGCAGCCGGTCGCACACCGGACTGTTCGAATTTCGTTTCAGTTTGGTCCCTTTGTTTTTGATATCTTGGTGAATTGAGAATGGCATGTTCATCCAGCAACTGGATAAAACCAAGAATCTCTTCTTTTTTCAGATCCCCATTTATCTGTCGGCTGATCTCTTCCAGGCTGAACGCCCCGTTAAAAAGCGAAAGCAGCGGACGCACTGTTGCATCCAGGGCAAAATGTTGGGGTACGTATCCCATGGAATCGTAAAAAACGAGCACGTCACGGTTTTGATCGCGAACCTGAATAATCTGCAAATCCGGCCTGATTTCAGGAATTTTTCGGGTCATGCTGTTGAAAAGCTGATCATTTCTTTCCATTGCCCTGGCCTCTCATTTTCCAGCATTCGCACTTTTTTCCATATTTGATGCAAACCGGATGATCCGGTGGTTCAGAAATCCGGGCTTTACACGCATTTCGTCCGTGATGGATCATCAGGTGCGAGAGATTGGTCCATGTATCGCGGGGAAACAAAGCCATCAAATCGCGCTCAATTTTATTGGTATTCTTTTTCTCTTTGGTCAATCCCAGCCGATTCGAAATTCGTTTAACATGCGTATCAACCACCACTCCTTCGTTGATTCCAAACGCATTTCCAAGCACTACATTAGCCGTTTTTCGGGCTGCACCGCGCAGGCTTAAAAGGCCATCCATCGTGTCGGGAACCGTGCCGTTAAAATCATCAACGATTTTTGTGGAAGCTTCTTTCAGAGATTTGGCCTTGTTCCTGTAAAATCCGGTGGATCGCACCAATTCTTCAAGGTGTTCCAGCGGGGCTTCGGCCATGGCATCGGGAGTAGGATACATTTCAAACAACTCCGGAGTCACTTTATTTACTCTAACATCAGTGCACTGCGCACTCAAAATGGTGGCAATTAACAGTTCGAAAGGATTCCGGTGATTTAGTTCACATCGCGGGTTGGGGTAGTGCTGCAGAAGTTCTTTATAAATCTCCATAGCCCGCTTTTTCTGTTGGGCAGATTTTTTGGGTAATTTAGGCACGTTTTATTGGAATGACGTCAATTTTTTATTTGATCAAAGTTCGCAAATAGTGTTCACGGGTACAAATTTTTGATGAAGTGATTTACAATCCGGTTGATGTAAATCTGCGTGGTACCTTGTCACTATAAGGTTTATCTTTGCAAAAATCTTTTAACGAACAAAATAACCCTCACATTGTTATTTGAATTCAGAATATATACCAGGTCATGAGTAAGAAGCTGGCTTATGGAACTGTAATTCTGCTAACGCTGATTTACATTCTCAGTTTTATTGACAGGCAGATTGTGGCCGTTTTGGGTGTACAAATTCGCGATTCACTGATGCTCAGCAATTTCCAGGTCGGGTTGCTCTACGGGCCGGCCTTCTCGTTTATCTATGCAATTGCAGGAATTCCGATGGGAAGGCTGGCAGACAAAACTTCACGGAAACTGATGATCTGCCTGGGTTTGTTTGTCTGGAGTTTGATGACCGTTATCAGCGGATTTGCGGCATCCTTCATGTTTTTGGTTACGGCACGCCTGTTTGTAGGTCTGAGCCAGGCTATGCTGAGCCCGGCTGTTTATTCTTTTATGGCCGATGAGTTTACCCCGGAGAAGCGGGCAACCGTTTTTTCGGTTTATGCCAGTGGAATTTTTATCGGGATAGGGCTTTCTTTTCTGGCCGGCGGCGCTATATCCATGCAGTACGACTGGCGCATGGCCATGGTAGCTGCAGGATTGCCCGGACTCCTCCTTGCACCGGTGGCCTGGTGGTTCCTGAGAGAACCCGAACGAAAAAGCAGTCCGTCAATGTATGGCAGAAATATTTTGCAGGAGCTTAAAGCTATGCTGAAAAAGCCTACCATCAGATGGCATTTAACAGGTTTTGCTGCTTTGGCCTGTACGGGCTATACCATACTCGCATTTGCAGGTAATGTGTTTTCTGATGTGTTCTACTCACCTGAATATATTTCATCCTACGGGTGGTTTATGTTCGGTGTGGCCGGAACTGTAATTTTATCTGGAAAAATTGCCGATCACCTGGCCAAAAAAGACGCTTCAAAACGTTTTTATATGGGAATTGTAGCAGCTGTTGGCGGAATTCCTTTTTATCTTTATGGTCTGTTTTCTGCTGATGTGAAAATTGCATTTTTTTGTATGGGTGCCGGTGTGCTGATATCATCATCATATAACGGAGTAGCTGCCGCACTGCTGCAATATTTCGTGTATTCTCATCAGCGTGCACTGGCCGGAGGGCTTTATCTGTTTGTGATCAGTATTGCAGGTTTCGGGATCGGCCCGCCATTAACCGGCTGGCTGACCGATGCCGTTTTCTCCGGGACCTATTCGGTTTCTTATGCGATGATATCAGTTATTTTAGTAAGCAGTACTATCGCGGTTTTAGCTTTTAATCGGGCCATAAAAACGTATCACTCAGACGCTGTAAAAATCAATAAAAACAACGAGTCACCTCTTGCATAGTACCATTTTACTGTGTAAGATTGGCAACATCAAAAAAGAACCAAATTGTCGAAAAAAACTCATAAAGATAAGCCGCTAATCGAATTCATCGATCTGACCCGATGGAGAGAAGCACCATTTCTGATGATCAAGGGATTTTTGATGGGGTCGGCCGATATTGTACCCGGTGTCAGTGGCGGCACCATGGCATTAATCACGGGAATTTATGATCGACTGATCTTTGCCATTAAAAGTTTTAATGCAAGTGCGGTTAAAAGCCTGGTTACATTTAGGATTGAGGATTTTTTCTCTCAGTTTCACTGGAAATTTGTGCTGTTTCTTGCAAGCGGAATGTTTCTCGCCATTCTGTTTTTCACGAGAGTTGTACCGCTTCAAGTCTATATGTTTACCCATGCCGAAATTATCTACGGTCTCTTTTTCGGCCTGATTGTCGGTTCTATCTATTTATTGATATCCGAGATAAAAAGCTCAGACAGAAATTGGAAATTTCTGTTTCCATTGGCCGCCGGTACACTTCTTGGTTTTTGGGTGGTTACGATGGTACCGGCAGATACCCCCGAAACATTCTGGTATGTGTTTTTAACCGGGTCGGTCTCCATCTCGGCCATGATTTTGCCGGGTATTTCAGGCTCTTACATTCTGCTGATTTTTCGCAAGTACGATTACATTCTTGAACAGCTGAGCTTGCTTGGCACAACTCAAACCTGGGAGGCTTTTCTGAATTTGTTCCCTTTTGGTCTTGGCATCATTATCGGGCTTATTATTTTTTCACGCATTCTCTCCTGGATGTTAAAATCCTTTCATACCCTGACCATTGTTCTGCTGATTGGGTTTTTGGTAGGTTCGCTTTACGTTATCTGGCCTTATCAGGATCGTGAATATGAGGAAATTGTGCTCAGCGTGGAAATGCTGCCTGTTTCAAACCCGATCGTACAGGGGTTAAAACAGCGGGAAGATTCACCCGAAAAGCCCGAGTTTCAGCGAATTGGCCGGGTGATTAACTCTGAGACGGCATTGGGAGAATTTACGGTGGTAGAAATAGAGACTGTAGCCCGAAAAGTTATTGCAAGCGAACCATTCATCCCCTGGTTTACCAATCGGGAAATTGATGAAGTCAACAAATCCGGTGGCCTGACGGGGATGTTTATTGGCCTTGGGATGATCTTCGGAATTTCCTATTTACGAAAAAAAAGTGTGCCGGATGAACAGAAGGCTGCTTTATGATGATAGCAGGGCATTGAAAAATTGACCATTTCAATTTTTGATTTCCCGTTTAAAAAATGATGAATACCCCGATTAAGAAATCTCATCAATTTGTGTATTTTTAACTATAAACATCAATAAAGAACGGGTGAAAAATCATGATTGAACTGAAAAAAATTTTAGTACCAACCGACTTTTCAAAAGGAGCAGAAGTTGCCTACCCGATAGCCCAAAATATTGCGGATACATTTGGAGGTGTCATCGATTTTATTCACATCATTCCAACCATCAAATATTTTAATGAGAGTTTGAAGCGGTTGGGTGTGCCACTGGACATGAACAAGGATGTTTATCCGCAGATTATCGATGAAGCCGAGTTAAAGATCAGCAAGGCGATGAATCAATACCTGAAGGAGAGAAATAAAGGCAAGCATATTATAAAAGTGGAGCGCCGCCCGGCAGAGGCCATCACCGATTTTGCGGTAAAAAATGGCTATGACATGATTATCATGGGATCGAAGGGTAAACATGAATCGGGCCTGATCAGGGGTGGCACCAACGAAAGGGTCATCAGAAAATCAAAAGTACCTGTATTTTCAATCGACAGCCGGTTCGATAAAAATAAACTGAAGAACGTGGTTCTTACCACCGATACCTCCGAGTTGTCATTATCGGCATTTCCACTCGCGCTTTCAATTGCCGATACGTTTGAGGCCGATTTAACGCTGTTTCACGTCATAGAACTATACGGGAATGTATCAGAGGAAATTCCCCGAAATCCAGCCAAGGGAGAGGTGATTTCGATTTATGAAGGGATGATTGACCGCATTAATCACTATCTGAATAAACGGAAACTGGATAACATCCACGTTCAGCGCACCGGTGTAACATTTGAGGATGAAGTGGTGATTACCGACGGAGATCAAAGCCGAACCGTTCAGCTTTTCACGAAAATTGAAAAAGGAATTTCCGCTCACTACGAAATTGAAGCCTACGCAGCCGATAGCGCCGATTTGTTGGTAATGGCAACACATGGCCACAGCGGTCTTGCTCACTTGATATTGGGATCAACTGCCGAAAAAGTTGCACAGTATGTGAACAAACCGGTGATTACGATTCGCCCCGAAGAGAACGATTTCAATGGAGTTTGAGCTACGATTTGGTAATAGTAGATTCTTGATGTATTAGAGCATCAATCGAACTGGCAAATAACGCAAATGTTTGTTGATATCGGGGATTTTTACTACTCATTCAGTTCTATCACGAATAGGTAAATCTGCATACCCCGGTTATCCGGGGTATTTTTTTGTAAATACATGATATTTTTGTGTTAAGAGCGAAAATCATTTGTTTTTTTATTTGTAAGATTGCATTATTCGAGCTTCAAATAAAAAATGATTCATCACCATCAGGAAAAAGTTGAATCTAAAACTACAGTTTCTCGTATCAAAAGAGCTGTGAACTATAAATCAAAAAAGCTAAATATGACTACAACCAAAAAATGGGCTTTGGGAGTTTTAATGACGGTACTGTTACTGCCGTCTTTTCTTTTTTCTCAAAACCTGGAAGCTTTCGAAGAGAACGTAACGGAGTTTACACTGGAAAACGGGCTTCATTTTATCATTGTTGAGCGGCCTGTTGCACCTGTTGCCAGCTTTGTAACCTTTGTTGATGTGGGCGGTGTTGATGAGCCCGCCGGACACACCGGAATCGCTCATATATTTGAACATATGGTGTTTAAAGGTTCAAAAACCGTGGGTACTACAAACTGGGAAGAAGAGCAGGCCTATATCGATAAAATGGATGAAGCCTATCGCTCCTGGCTGGAAGAAAAATACAGTCCGGACCCGGATGAAGAGAAAATGGAACAGTACTGGGCCGATTTTGAGGAATACCAGGAACTGGCCAACGAATATGTGGTAACCGGTGAGTTTGATGAGATCATCAGCCGTGAAGGGGCAACCGGCCTGAATGCACGAACCAGCTACGATTTTACCGATTATTTTTACAGCCTGCCGCAAAACAAGGCTGAGCTATGGTTCAGCCTCGAATCCGACCGGTTTCAGAATCCCGTTTTCAGAGAGTTTTATGAAGAGAAAGAGGTGATTCGTGAAGAGCGCAGAATGGGGGTTGATTCCGATCCGTTCGGTCGGTTGAGAGAAGAATTTTTGAGTATCGCCTTTAAAGCCCATCCATACGGGCGAAGTTTGATAGGCTGGCCGTCTGATATCACTGCCACCACAATCCAGGATACACAGCAATTTTTCGAAACCTACTATACCAACGACAATTTTACGTTTACTATCGTGGGAGATGTTGATCCCGATGAAATGCGCGAACTCGCTGAAATCTATTTTGGCGGAATTGAATCAACCCATCAGGCACCACAGGTGAAAACCATAGAACCCGAACAGAGAGGAGAGCGTCGCTTCACCATCGAAGAAGATACACAGCCAATTTTGATGGCCGGTTATCATGCCGTAAGTCAGATGCACGAAGATTATGCAGCACTGGAATTGCTGTCATCCATTCTCTCACAAGGGCGAACCTCGCGTTTATACCGAACGCTTGTTCAGGATGAAGAAATGGCATTGGCCGTTCAAACATCCGTTGGATTCCCGGGGTCTAAATATCCGTCGTTGTTTATTGTATTCGGGCTCCCAAATCAGGGAGTGGATATCGATGATCTGGAAGATGCCATCTACAGAGAGTTTGAAAAAGTGAAAGATGGTGATATCACTCAGCAGGAACTCGACCGGGCCATCACCAATGCCAGGGCAAATCTTGTGAGAAGTCTCAATTCAAACATGGGCCTCGCAATGAGGCTGGCAAGAACAAACGGTCAGCAGGGCGACTGGAGAAGAATTTTCACCCGAATTGACGATTTGCAGCAGGTAACTCTGGACGACCTGGAGCGGGTGGCAAACGAGTACCTTGTCCGGCAAAATCGTACAGTGGGTAAAATTGTAAACCGAACAGATGATGACGAAGTTGCTGAAGCAAATCAGGAAAATTAACGAGGGTACAATATGAAAAAGTTTTTATTACTCAACACACTACTGATATTATGCCTGTTTCAACTGGCAGATGCCCAGAAAACCTGGGATGAAATTGACTATCCGCCGCTGAACAGTTTCGAAAAACCGGATGTAGAAATTTTTGAGCTGGATAATGGCATTACGTTTTATCTGGTGGAAGATGATGAACTTCCGCTGGTAAACCTGCGTGTTTTGGTTCGAACCGGCGGTGTGCTGGTACCGAATGAAAAAGCCGGGCTACACTCCATCGCCGGAACGGTGATGCGAACCGGAGGCACCACCTCCATTCCCGGCGATGATCTGAACGAACTCCTGGAAGATCGTGCTGCCCGAATGGAAACCAGTATCGGGCTTTCTTCCGGATCGGTCACTATGAACGTGCTGAAGGATGATTTTGATGAACTGCTGCCAGTTTTTATCGATCTGCTGAAAAATCCGGCCTTTCCCGAAAACCGGATTGAGCTGGCAAAAACGCAGGAAAAATCGAGCATTTCCCGAAGAAATGACGAAACCGTACCGATCGGCATTCGCGAATTTCAAAAACTGATCTACGGGCCGGAATCCGTTTTTGCCCGAACCACAGAATATGAAACCATCGACAATATCACCCGTGATGATCTGGTTGATTTTCATGAAAAATCATTCGTGGGCGAGAACATGATGATTGGTGTAATCGGCGATTTTGAAACCGACGAGATGAAGCAAAAACTGAGTGAAGCTTTTGAATCGGTTCCGGCCGGACAAGAACTCGAACTGGATTTTCCTGAAATCGATTACGATTTCATCAGTTCGGTAAATTTTGTTGACAAACGCGATGTGAATCAGAGTTTTGTGATGATGGGACACATCGGCGGCATGCGCGATAATCCCGATTATGCGGCCATTCAGGTGATGAACCGGGTTTTGAGTGACGGTTTTTCAGGACGGCTGATGCGAATTGTAAGGAGCCAGATGGGGCTTGCCTATTCGGTTTTTGGCCAATATGGCAGCGGAAACTTCTATCCCGGAATGTTCTACACCGGCGTGATGACCCGCAGCGAAACTACAGCCGAAGCCATCAACGCAATACTTGACCAGGTAAGAAGGCTGCAGAATGAACCGGTTTCTCAGGATGAACTGAATGATACGATAGACCGTTTTTTAAACTCACTTGTTTTTGAGTACGACAGCCGTGCGAGTGTGCTTAATGAACGAATGAGTTTTGATTATGCCGGTCTCGACCCCGATTCTTTCGACAGGCTTGTGGAAGAAATTCAGGCCGTAACCATGGAGGATGTGCAGGAAGTGGCCCAAAAATATTTACGGCCCGATGCATTGCAAATTCTGGTTGTGGGCAACGGTGAGGAAATTGGCGATCAGCTTGAACAGTTCGGTGAAGTGAACGAAGTGGATATATCGATTCCCGAACCCGGCGATGATGAGGAGATAACAGCCGGAGATACCGAAGCCGGTCAAGAGTGGCTCAACAGAATGGCAGATGCAGCTCTTCCCGGTGGTGAACTTGATGGAGATCTGGTTTTTGAAGCCGATAACACCATTCAAACCCCTCAGGGTGAACTTGTGATTGGTATAAAACAAACCGTAAACTTTGAGGATGAAAAACTGATTTCCGAAGTGAGTGCACCAATGGGGCAGGTAACCATGCAGATTGTTGACGGCGAAGGTACAATCAGTATGGGTGGTAATGAAATGCCAATGCCGCCCGCCGAGAAGGAACAGGCCATGGCTGAATTTTACAGAAATCATCTCTACCTGGCATTAAACCGAGAATCCCTTGATGCAGAATATCTTGGTATGGCTGAAATGGATGGTGCGGAGTTTGCGCATATTCGCATTAATAACGAGATCACCCTGAATCTCTACCTCGATCCGAATACATCGCTGCCCGCCATTACCACTTACCGCCAGTTCGACCCACAACAGGGACAGCGGGTAACTGTCAAAACCGTTTCCGAAGATTGGCAGGAATCTGATGGTGTGATGATACCGTATCAAACCACTGCCTATTCCGATGATACTCAATCAGCTCTGACTGTGATTAAATCTCATTCTGTGGAATAATCTCTATGTCATATTGAATGTTCTTAAAAGATGGCTCTGAACAAATCAGGGCCATTTTTTTTGCGGATATGAAATCATACACAAAACGGCTTTCGTGTTTTGCTTCTTCCGGACAGTCGGATTAAAATACTCTTTTAAGGTACCCATCCGACAGTAAACCAAACCGTCTGATGGGCTCTGCAAAGTCTCCCTGAAGTTGTAAATGAATATTTTATATTACTCATAGAATTAAGTTTGTATCTAAATCATTTCATATCGTGAGATTTATACGCTTAGCATTGTTAATGGCTTTGTTTCTTTTTTCAACAGAATTATGGTCAGGTGCAAAGGAGTCTGTAGCTCAGTCATCAAGCCAGGATACCTATGTTGTTATTATCAGTATCGATGGTGTACCTGCCCAGGCACTTTGGGATGACCGGTTTCCGCTTCCTGCAATCCGTTCGCTGGCTGAAAATGGCGTTTGGTCAACCCGGATGATACCTTCAACTCCCACAGTAACCTGGCCGAATCATACCACTCTTGTAACCGGAGTTTTCTCAGATAAACACGGTGTTTTAACAAATGGACGGTTTGTGCGAACCCATAGCGGAGTGGGGCGGTACAGTTATCTTGACCGGTCAGAACTCACCAGTTATCCAGCTATTTATGACATAGCTTACGAGGCGGGCCTCATAACAGCTGAAGTGAACTGGCCGGTAACACGTAATACAGAAACGCTGCATTTCAGCCTGCCCGATGCCCCCGGTGCTATCAGGCACACAACGCCTCAATTTCTGGATGAACTATTGGAAGCCGGCATCCTGAAGGATGATACGGATACCACTTTTCGATCGGGAACCATTTTAAACCGGGATGAAATCTGGACGGCCGCAGCCGAACATTTGATTTTGAATCATCAACCAAATTTAATGCTCTTTCACCTCTTAAATGTGGACGGAACACATCATCAATATGGCGAGGGGACCCATCCCGGTTTTACGGCATTGACTCTGGCGGACTCTCATGTACAACGGATTTTGAATGCTCTTGATAAGGCCGGTATTCGTGAGCAGACGACAATATTTCTGGTGTCGGATCACGGTTTTATGAATGTTACCAGAGAAGTGCATCCCAATATTTTACTGCATAAGAATGGGTTGATCGAAACCGATGAAAACGGAAATGTAACAGATGCGAAGGTTTATGCGGTCTCGAACGGTGGGAGTGCCATGGTGTTTTCACTCAACCCGGAAACCAAAGAAGAAGATCTTGAAAAGGCCAGATCCGTTTTATCCGGAGCCGAAGGGATTTCCCACGTGTTAAGGCCTGATGAATATCACAAATATGGCCTGCCACAACCGGAGGACAATAAGAATATGGGGCACCTGGTGCTTAATGCCTCACAACATGTTTCATTTGGCAATGCTGTGGTGGGTGAAAACCATATTCAAGATCATGACCGGGTTCGCGGCACCCACGGCTACCTCAGTGATATTTCAGAAATGAAAACCATTTTTGTAGCATCGGGTCATGGAGTTCGATCCGGAGTGGAGCTTGGCGCTGTAGATAATCGTTCTGTTGCACCAACTGCAGCCAGAATTCTGGGCCTGGTGATGGAAGATGCGGATGGTGAAATTCTGGAATCGATATTTGAAAATTAACAGGGAAAACAAAATTAAAAAAACATCGGTTTCTTTCATTTAATACGGTTTTACAAAACGTTAAAGTCCGGAATTCCACATTCACATATAAAAATAGTAGATTACAGTTTGCTGTCGTTTTGGAGCCGGTTTTATAAAAGGTCCTATTTTTGATTTTTAAAAACTGCTCAAACCCCAAATTGGCATCAAAACAAATTCAAAAATTTGTATATCAATATTCAATTAAACCAAAGCATGTAATTTTATGAGTAAACAAACCAGAAGAGAATTCTTAAAAACCGGAGCCCTGTCAACGTTATTACTTGGTTCGGGAGTGGCCGTTGCCGGAGGTTGTGAGGCAATCCGCCAAAGTGGAAAAACAAAGAATGTCATTTTTTTGGTGAGTGACGGGATGAGTTCCGGCACGCTGCAAATGGCCGATACTTTTTTGCGCCGCCGGGACGGACGCCCCTCCAACTGGATCCGTCTGCTGGAAGATAATACGCTCCGGCGCGGTTTGATGGATATGGCCTCGGCCGACCGGATAGTGACCGACTCCTCGGCAGCATCATCTTCATGGG
>SKYV01000135.1 GCA_007127745.1 Balneolaceae bacterium | reverse complement strand
GTTCTCGTAAAGCGCGGATTTCGGGTGGGAGATGCCATGATCAGCCGGGCAAGAACGGCGGCCTGGTCATCCAATGCTTTTCTTAAAATTCGCTGTTCGGTTTGATTGGCTGCACGTGTTAATGCGATGGCAAACGACCAGGCATGCTCGCGTGCTTTCGGTATACTGAAATTGGTGACCTCATCACTCACATATCCGGTTTTGCGATCCAGCCGTTTCAGGATTGGGGCATATTTTACGGAGACTTCTTTTTTCAGCGTGTCCGTTGCCTGTTCCAGAATTTGATTAATTTTTGTGTGATCGGCATATTTGTCATCTCTGTCCGGGTCAATTCCCACATCAAAAAGAGCGATGGCAAGATCGTGGTTGATGTGTGCATTAATCCCGAGCATCAGGTGTTGTATGAACAACCCTTCTTTCTGCGCGGCAAGATCAAAAGAGAACTTCCATGATTTCGGAACCAGTTTTGTTTGCCCGTTTTCATAATCTGCCAGCGCTTCACGGTATAGGTTTCCGAAACGAATCAGATAAGATTCTACCCACTCTTTATCCCGGAATCTGTTTCCTGTGAATTCTGCCTGAATTGATTTTGTGATATGGAGATAGGCGGTTGCAAATACGCCGCGTAAATCATCACCAGACAAACAAAGACTCTCGAGCTCAGTAAGTTGTTTGATGACATCATCAACCGTTAGAAACTCCCCGGAAAAAAGGTTTGCAATTTTAGAAGGCATCTTTTTCTACCTCTTCTTCATGGGAGCACCGGGTTTTTTCCAGTTTACTTTTTTCCACAGCAGCCAGGCGCCTATCAGCACAAAGGGGATACTGAGCAGCTGCCCCATATCAAAAAGCGAACCTTCCAGGAAATCGGCAAGGGTTTCTTTTGAAAATTCGATCAAAAAGCGGCCGGAAAATAGCATAACTAAAAATGCGCCAAACAGAGATCCTTCAGGTGGCTTTTTATCATATTTGTAATAAATCATCGCCAGTGCAATCAGTACAATGATGCAAAGTACAGATTCGTACAACATGGAAGGGTGGCGCGGCAGCATATCAATATTGGCGAAGATAACGGCCCAGGGAAGATCTGTCGGCATACCCAATATCTCTGAGTTGAAAAAATTTCCGATCCGGATAAACATACCCCCGATGGCAACACCAGGCACCACACGGTCGGCCACCCACATAAACGTAACGCCGGCTGTTCGTTTGGCATAAATATACATGGCGATGATAATCCCGATGGCAGCACCGTGACTGGCAAGCCCTCCCGTCCACACTTGTGGAATCAGGTGGATATTTCTGAGATAAAACTCCGCTTCATAGAAAAACACATGGCCAAGGCGGGCGCCGATGATCGTAGCAACCAAAACATAAATTAGCAGGCGGTCGAGCTCTTCCTGCGGCTTGCCGGCATCTTTAAAAAGTTTGAAGCCGATCAAATATCCCGAGATAAAAGCAAGTGCAAACATCATTCCGTACCAGCGGGGTTCAATTGGGCCGATGGAAGAAAATGCCGGCCCGCCAATCACGAAAAAGGGTAACTGGCCGATAATGAGTGAGCCGAATATAATTCCCCAAAATTGCCATGCAGGAGGTTCTGTCTGTCTATTTTTATCGGTAGCGGGGTTGATTTTTTGAAGGCCGAACCAAATCAGCACAGCGGCTAAAACAAGTCCCCAGATAGAGATAGAAATCGGCAGGTCAAATTCTGAAATTCTGAAAATAACGGGATCAGCATCCCAAATAAAATGGCTTTGTGAATTCATGTAATCGGTTCATCGTGAATGTTAATCAATCATGAAAATACGAAAGGGGAAGGGGAAATACATTGAATATATGGCACAGAGTTCAATCAGATTTCAGAATACAGGAACAGTGCTTTGCTGCAGTCATTTCGTGGATATCGGGCGGACTTATACTTTCAGAATAACCGGGTACGGCAATGGACTGCTCTGCCGTCCCGGAGCAGTGTGCCGAGACGAGTTTGAACTGTAGATCTGCGATCTGTTCAAAACCAATCGATTCATCAAAAAAGCCTTCGCAACAGATCGCGGGCACCGTCTTCGATGGCATCTCTCATAATCCTCTCAATGGTTTCATTGTCCGGACGGATTTGAGGTGATGCCGTTGTGCCGGTAATTCGTATCGGAACGGTCATCCTGCCGTCCTCGAGCTGCAATGCATCGGCGGCGCGGTTTGAGATTACCGTGGCAATACCCCGTTTGAACCGTTCAGGAAGTAAAAGCGTGGCCCTGTAGTTGATACGGTCCGAAACCATGTGCAGCGTTCCTTCCAACTCCATACCCAAATTACCACTTGTGAGCCTGAAATTTTCCAGTGTCATAACCGTATCCTGAATGCTGAAATTGGCATTCCATTCGTCGAGAGTCAGCCGTTCCAGCTCAGGGGTGTTTAAAAAATCAGCAATTTGCACCTGGATCGGATGCCCCTGCAGCCGGGCCCGCCCCATCCCGAACGTTCCTTCGGCGTCGGTTGTAGTGATGTCGGGATCAAGCTCCGGAGTCATTTCCGTGGCATATCTCACCTCACTGCTGAACTCGCCGCTCAGGTATTGGTGAAGTGTACTGTTTTCACCCAAAAAGCCGGTATCGCGGAAAAACGTTTCTGCCTGAAGACCGGTGAGATCGCCTTCAAAAAGGATGTTCGTGGCAAGCGGATCGGGTACATTCCAGTCCATCCGGCCGGTGGCCACAC
This sequence comes from Balneolaceae bacterium, assembly GCA_007127745.1. Lineage (GTDB taxonomy): Bacteria > Bacteroidota > Rhodothermia > Balneolales > Balneolaceae > Rhodohalobacter. The sequence continues at coordinate 1,333 of SKYV01000135.1, read as the reverse complement.
CGTCAAACATTTTGGCTTCGGCCTGATCCACGCGAATCAGCGTTGGTGTGATGCGTCCGCTGCCTTGAATTTCAGTAATCGGCAGTCCAAAAATAACCAGCCGGTCGATAGCGGCATCCACATTGGCCGTCAGGTTGGGCAGGTCAATCGGGATGGGTTCATCGGATTCTTCCTCCCAGTCGATCATCTCATCCATATTCAGCAGGCTGCTGTGGTAGCGGCCCGTGATAGACGGCATATTTTCGGAAGTACTGTTTTCATCCAAAAAGCTCATGTAATTTCGCAGCGATCCTTCAAGGTTGACGTCTGATTCTCCATAGTTCATCGAAAAGCGATCGAGTGTCATATTTTGCGGAGTGATGCTCATTCTTCCCGAAAGGTTTGTAACCGGCAAAAAGAGAGAATCACCGGCGGCAGAAACATCACTCACTTCAAGTGAGCCGTTTAGGGCAATTTGGGTGACATCATTTGCAGGCCCGCGCACACTCAGGTTCATCACGGCATCACCGGTCAGCTCCTGAATCCACGGTTCGAGTGAATAGTAGGATGTGATACTGCTGAAGACCGCATTTCCGTCGAATGTAAGATCCACTTCGGGATTATCACTCAAATAATTGATCACGGTTCCGTTCATCGAGAGGGCATTTTCTCCGGTTTTGAACCGTGCCTCACTGATGGCAAGCCGCCGCCCGCTTGCTTCGGCCCGAAATGTGATATCTTCAAGCGGATTCGATACGATACTGTGTGCCAGATAACCGTTCGTCAGCTCGATGGTACTTTGCTGAAGGAGTGTTTCGATCTGGTCGGGATCGGGCTTGCCGCGAAGTGCTATTTCTGCAATTAGTTCTCCGCTCATACTTAGAGTATCTTCATCAATGGGATAAAAATCTTTGATGGTGGCCAGGTCAAAATTGATGTTTGCCGTTACATCCACGGAACGTTCGTTTTCATCGAGTGGCCTGAGGACGCTTCCCGAGAGCCGGAATTGGTTGTTGGCGGCTGTAAAACCCGATTCGGAAATCTGAATCCGATCCTGGTTGGCATCAACTTTAGCGTTGATATTTTCGATGGCCCGTGGTACATCAGCGTATTTCAGTAACCCGTTTGAAAGATCAAAAATCCCCGAAAATGTGGCATTTTCAGGTTCATCGACTCGTCCCGTAGCCGTTGCGGCAGCCTTCAGAAGGCCGGCGAGATCTTCAATTCCCAGCTCATCTATCGGGTAAAAACTGCTCACAGTGGCAAGGTCCACATCACCGTCGAGTTCAAGGGAGAAAAAGGCATCTTCTTCGAGCGGCTGCTCAACCGTGCCTGATGCGGTAACCTGGTTCAC
>SKYV01000190.1 GCA_007127745.1 Balneolaceae bacterium | reverse complement strand
TCAATCCTGGGAAAATTGTGGATCCGAAACCGATGGACAGCGATTTGAGATTTTCTCCGGCCTATAAAAGTCCTGTTGTTGAAACCACATTCGCCTGGCGAAATGAGGGCGGTTTTGCCGGGGCTATTGAACAGTGCAACGGGGCCGGAGTGTGCCGAAAACTGGCAGAAAGCGGCGGGACGATGTGTCCGTCGTACCACGCTACCCGCGAAGAGAAAGATAACACCAGGGGAAGGGCCAACCTGTTTCGGCAGCTCTTTTCCGGAAAGCAGAAAGAAGCGTTCAGCTCCGAAGAGCTGAAGGAGGCGCTCGAACTCTGCCTGAGCTGCAAAGCGTGCAAGAGCGAATGTCCCGCCAATGTGGACATGGCCAAAATGAAAGCGGAGTTCACCCACGGCTGGCACTTTCAAAACGGAACGACTCTCAGCGAGCGGTTTTTCGGCAACCCGGAAAAACTCTATCCGCTGGCATCGTTTTTTTCGGGAATCACCAATGCCATCAACCGCATGAAGCCGGTAAAGAAATTGTATGAAGCGGTTTTGCATATCGACTCGAGAAGAAACCTGCCGGATTTTGCATCGGAAACGTTCGAAAAATGGTTTAAAAAACATCAGCAGGAGATTGCCAATCCAACCGGGAAACAGGTGCTTTTGCTGGTGGATATTTTCACCAACTATCATGAACCGGAAACAGCCATTGCAGCGTGCCGTGTGTTAAAACAATTAAATTACAATGTACTGGTTCCCGGAGTCTGGCCAACCGGCCGGCCTCAACTTTCGAAGGGTTTGCTTGATGAAGCGGCCGCAATTTGCAGAGAAAATATCAAACGGTTCACGCCTTTTGCCAAACAGGGAATACCAATCGTTGGGCTGGAGCCGAGCGAAATTCTCACCCTTCGTGACGAATACCTCGATTTGTGTGATGACATGCTGCTGAAACAGGCTCAGCTTATCTCCGATCATGCGTTTTTATGGGAAGAATTTTTGAGAAACGAATTCGCCGACTCAGAAGCACTGAATTTTGGAAAAGGCAGAAAAGTTTATATCCACGGGCATTGCCACACCAAGGCACTGGTAGAGAATGATCCGCTTATTCAATCTTTCAGGCAGCTTGGTTTCAAGCCCGAACCGCTGCAAACCGGGTGCTGTGGTATGGCGGGGAGTTTTGGGTACCAAAAAGATAAATTTGATGTCTCAATGCAGGTGGGCGAACAGGTTCTTTTCCCGGCTCTCCGGAAGCTGCCCGATGATGCACTGATCTGCGCTCCGGGATTTTCTTGCCGTCATCAGATCACCGACGGTGTTCAGAAAAAAGCGAAACACCCGGCAGAAATTATGGCCGCTTATCTCTGATAAGATCTTGCATGGGTACAGAGATGGCACAAACAGGTACAGAGATGGCGCAAACGTCTCGTTTGTGCCACTTGTTGTGCAAATTACAAAGGCACAAGCGAGACGCTTGCGCCAGGCTATGATCCTAAAACTGAGTTCAGAGATAGCGCAAACAGCCTGCCCAGTTCTTGGGGTCCCGCCTGTCCCCGTGGGGCTTGTGCCCCCAAAAATCCATTTTTTGTTCTCAGAGATTTTTCAAATATTAAATTCAAAACCGAAACCTTAAAGTTGAGGGAAATCATGAGCATGTCCAACGATCCTGACGATTTTCTGTACGATGATGATGAAAACGAAATATGGGACGAGCACCGGTGGGAAGAGTTCATGCAAGAGGCCGATAAGCGCACAGACAAATACTCGGAACTGCTGGATAAATACATGGACCATCCCGACCGCGATAAAATTATAGCCAAAGAGATGGGCTGGGACTGGCTGGCTGAACGGCTTGAAGAGGATGAAACTGAGGATTTTTCAGAAGAAGATAATTGGGCTGACTTTTTTATTCATGAAATTGAAGAGGGTGAAGAATGGAAAGAGGCAGCCGGGTATCAATCACTTGAGACTTTCAATTTTGACGATGTTGAAAATCTGCCGGTTTATCAGCAGGCTTTTGAATACACAATATCTGCTTTCGAACTTTTGGATACACATCTCAAGGATAAATCTGACGAATCGATAAATGCTTTTGCAAGTTCTGTGGGTGTTCCGGCTGCAAAAATTGCAGGCGGATACGGTATGGGATTTGAAATGGACAGCCTTGGCGGAAATATTGCAAACTGCAAACGCGGGCTCAAGGCTGCAAATAACACATTAATCGCACTCCAGGATATGAGAAAGAAAGGGTTGATTGATCAAAAGATTTACCTGGATTTTTATGAAAGAGGAAAAGAAGTGAGGGATAACCTGGGTATTTATATAGTAGAACTTCGCGAAAAATTTCGCAGGGGATTCTGATGGATCTCCCTGAGAAAATTTCAATAATACATATTCAGGAAAACACCCCGCTCCCAGTTACCCACAAATTTCAGGCAGAACCCAAATATTTTTGAAAAAGAGTTGTGAGCCGTCCGATTTGGTCCAAGCGGACGCTTGAACCAGCTTTAAAGAACACACCCCTGGCTGATTCGCTCAACGCTCATCAACCTTTCCCCTCTCGAGAGGGGAGACCTTTTATCTCATAAATAATTGCCACAACAATTCCAGAAAAACTTTTTTAAATAATTGAACCCCGGCATAGGTATATCATGGTTTTGAACTGTATTACATACAGAACAACCAAAACCAACTATCTTTAGCCATGAAAATTTTATTCAATAAACAGATCCGTGCACTTTTTGTTTTTGCGGCTGTTTTGTTTTCCACGTCTATGTTGCTGAATTCATGCCAGGATTTGAGAACACAAACCATCACCTGGGTGGAGTATGAGCCGGTTTATATGAGCCATGAAGAGTTCATCAATGCTGTTCAAACAGAGACTGCCCAGGATCTTAAAAATCCCGGAAAAATCTATTTTTATGACGGATATCTTTTTGTGAACGAGATCAACAAGGGAATACACATTCTTGATAACCGCGATCCATCAGCACCGGTCAACATCGGTTTCATCAATATACCGGCAAACAAAGATATCGCGGTGAGGAATGATCTTCTTTATGCCGATTCCCAAAAAGATCTGCTGGTTTTTGACATCAGCAGCCTGCAAAATCCCGAGCTAATCGATCGGATTGAAGGTGTTTTCAACAACTCGGCCAATACCCCGCCGGGTTTTACCACTCAAACGGTTGATGAATCCAGAGGTCTGGTTGTTGACTGGAAACCGGTGGTTCGCGAAGAAGTTTGCGAAGGAAACTGCCATTCGCATCCAGCACATAGTTTTCGGGAAGGTACGATCGCATTCGACGGTTTTACGACGGCTTCATCCGGAGGCGGGACACCTCAATCCGGAGTGGGCGGTTCCATGGCGCGCTTTGCCATTACCGGAGATTATCTCTATGCCGTTGACCATCGCGATTTGATGACGTTTGATGTTTCTTCTGCCAACACTCAAAAAGTACACCGACAGTATGTGGGCTGGTTAATTGAAACGATTTTCCCCTATAACAATAATCTGTTCATCGGATCGGTCAACTCCATGTACATTTACGATCTCAGCAATCCGGCGGCTCCGCATCAGCTCTCCATTTTCTGGCATGCCACCGCCTGCGATCCGGTTGTGGTAGAGGGTAATTACGCCTACGTTACCCTTCGCAGCGGTGATAACTGCCCCAATATCCAGGGATCCGATCAGCTTGAGGTAATTGATGTAAGCGACCTGAAAAATCCAAAAAACATCGGGATTTACGAGATGATCAATCCGCACGGGCTCGGCATCGACAACGGCAGGCTGTTTATCAGCGAGGGTGCTTACGGGTTGAAGCTGATGGATGCTTCGGATCCGTTCAACGTTAAAGAAGTTCGCCATATCAAAAATCTTAAAACCTTTGATGTGATTCCCCTGAACGGTGTTCTGATGGTGACCGGCGAAAGCGGAATTGTCCAGTTTGATTATACCAACGCCCCGGAATTGAAGCATCTGAGCACAATTCCGGTTGTCAAAGATTAATGTTATGTCAATTATAGATTGGCAGGTTGGGAAAGACTTCCGAAGTCTTTCTGATTTTAATAAAAGATTGGCTGATTTTATATCTAAAACCTTC
>SKYV01000243.1 GCA_007127745.1 Balneolaceae bacterium | reverse complement strand
TGTCAGAAAATATGGGGGTTACATTTTCGGGTCGAATCCGCATCTACCTCGCCGATGTTGATGAAATCAGAAACGGGTTTGCCAATCCTATTGGAAAAGGCTACACCATGATCTGGGTGAACCTGAATGACTACAGCGAACACGGAACCGGCCAGGGGAAGTGGCTGAGGCATGTGATTGCCCATGAATTGGCCCACATTTTTCATTTCAAAGCAATCTGGAGCAATACCGGCCTGCTGCAATATGCCTTTGCATCGCCGCTGCCGATTTTCTGGGCCGAGGGCATTGCCCAATATCAAACCGAAGAATGGAACTCGCAGAGGGGCGACCGCTGGCTGCGAAAAGCCATTTTCGACAGCCGGCCCAATTTTCGCGACGGCCAGTCTCTGGAAAACCCTCGCCTGATGTATGCCGTGGGAAATTCTCAACTTCGGTATTTCACGGAAAAATATGGCGACAGCACACTGGTGGATATGCTTGCCCACCGGAATAAACGGCTGGGGCTGTTTGAGTATCACGATTTTTATGAAGCATTTGATGAGTTTATTGACGGCGGTTACGACGCTTTCTACGAAGATTGGAGAAAACACACCAACGTCTATTACAACACGCTTGCCTCCACCATGGAGCGCACCGATTCACTGTATGCCGATCCGCTGAACGTTCCCGGCCAGTTTTATTTTGATGCAGCTGTGAGCCCCGGTGACAGTCTCATTGCGTTTACATCGCTGCAGTCGCTTCAGCGCCCGGTACGCAGCCTTTACATCGTAAAAAACGATTCCACACTTCAGGCAAGAAAAGTGGCCGAAGGAGCCATTAACACCGATTTAAGCTGGAGCCGGGATGGCAAAAACGTTTACTATTCACGGATGGCAAGGGGAGAAAATTCGGCATTGCTGAACGATATTTTTAAATCGAACGTGGAAACTGGCCGTGAAACCCGCCTGACTTACAGCCGGAGAGCCCGGTTTCCTGTGCCCGGCCCGGATCATAACCTGATTGCCTACATCGTGAATGAAGGAGGCACCGGCAACCTCTTTACGCTTGATCCGGAAACGGGAGAGGAAACGCGGATCACAAACTACCGGGGAGATGTACAGCTCCACTGGCCTCTCTGGATTGAACGGCAGAAAAAGTGGCTCTACTACCGGTTTGATGAAGCCGGCAACCGAAACCTGGTATTGTATGATCCGGAGACCGGCTTCCGCACTCTGCTTGATGAGGGGCACATCGACAACAAAAAGCCAATCCTAAACCCCGATCAGACAAAAGTAGCCTTTACATCACTCCGCGATGAAGTGCCGAATGTGTTTATGTACAATTTCCAGAGCGGTGAATCCAAACGAGTAACCAATCTTTTTACGGGAGGCGAACTCTTTGGCTGGATGGCTGAGACGGACACACTCGAACATGAATCGCTGCTTATCAAAGCCAGCGAAACCAAGCGCAAAGACCACCTGTATTGGGTGGATGCAGACAGAGATTGGAGTTTTAATGAGGGTGAGGTGCCTGACGTTTACGCAAGCTGGCGGGAAAAATCACCCCCGGTATGGATTCCTTTCAAAATCGAAGCGGATGAGTCGCTGATAACCGACCGCTATCGGTATTCCTCAACCCGAAATATTTCGCATGTGGCCAGTTTTGGGCTGCCGTACTACGCCGGCCGTAATGACTGGGGCCTGTTTGCCACCACGAACTGGACGGAACCGCTCGGGAAACACCTGATTTCAGCACTGGGGTCGGTGTCGTTTGCAAATCCGAAAGAGAACACTTTTGGGGCTGTGAACTATATGAACAACCAGTTTTACCCCAGCCTGATATTTTCAGTTTACAGCATACCGGGCAACAGCCGTTTCTACGGAAACCGATTTCTGGCAGAAGAACTGACCGGCGGTGAGATCACAGCCATCTGGCCGCTCGACCGGTTTGAAGCGCCTTATCAACAATCTGCATTCGGAGTGCGTTTTCGTCATGTTCATATCAGTCCGATGAACCGTTCACGTTTTGAGGAATCTGTAAGAACTCCCCTCCCGGTAAGCGGCCGGCAGACAGATCTCAAACTGAACTGGGCCATCAAAAAGCAGCGGCCCTGGCGGGATAATAATGTCCATCCGCTGGATGGTACCGGGCTGAAACTGAGCCTGCTCGGTGCAGATAAAGTCCTGGGTTCGGATGTACGGTTTTTACGGGCCGATCTGAATGTATACACTGTTTTGCCGTCAATCGGCTTGCAGAGGCTCTTTTTGCAGGCACGATACCAGCATCAGTGGGGCAGTCCGCTTCCTCAGGATTATATCGGATTTTCACGATACGACAATATCACGATAGATCTGCCCGACCAGCTTTTCCTGCAATTTTTCCAGGATGCTAACCGTGTGAGAGGCTACAGAGAATTTGTTACCGGCGAGCGGGTTTTGTTTGGCAGCGCCGAGTACCGGATGCCGTTTATCCCATCGCTCGAAACCACAGTGTTGGGAATTTTGAGCCTCGGTTCAACCTCACTGGCAATTTTCTCGGATGCAGGCGTGGTTTGGAATTCACCGGTTGAGGGCGGTACTACAGAAACCGTAAAACGCTGGGGTGCTGGTGCCGAAATAAAAAATAAGCTAAAGTTGTTCGGCCTTGGGATTACCCACTCCGTTGGCATTGCTCAGCCGGCGCAGGATCTGTTTAGTGATGCGGATTATGATCTTTACTATAGAGTAAGGGCGGTGGTTCCTTTTTGAATTTTATAGTCGTGAGTCTTGAGTCGTGAGAGAAAATGTATGCTGAATGTCTCAATACTTGCTGATACTGACGAAAGCGTCCGCTTGTGCCCACCGCATATGGTCCAAGCGGACGCTTGAACCAGCTTTGGAGACCCAAGACCACCTTAAATTCCCCTTCTTAAACCACGTTCGGTAAATCTCCAATCTTCAATGGCAGCATTTACCTCCCGGTTACTCCATGTTAGTTCTGTTTTTCGATCCTCACGCAGGTCGTACATCGTCATTTTTTGTGGACTCCAAAGCCGGTCGGTGACCTGCTCAAAGTTTTCGGCTTCCAGGCGTTTAATCATCGAATTGGATTCATTATAATATCGGACGGTTTCAAGAGCATAGGTTTCTTTTATGATGTTGAATTCTACAAATGCGTATTGGTCTGAACCTGGTTTTGTTGCGCGGATGGTGTAGTGTGTATCGCTGGTTTCAAGCCATTCAAATTCAAAATCATCCGGATCCTGATCACCGAGATCTTCGTAGGTAAAATCGCTGCCCATAAAACGGTCACCCTGTTCAGCCGCGCTGATGGTTTGAATCCGCCCCACCGATGGCAGGTAGAGCCGCTGAGTTTGCGTACCCCCTTCATTGATATTCAGAAAGCCGGTGCCGCGCACGTTGCCGGGATCAGAAAAAACGATAAGGCTCATGGTGTCATCGCCGTCAATCCTGGCCCAGGATTGCAGTGTACGGCTTCGTGTTCGGCCTCTCGGGTCGGTGATGACCATTTCAAGCACAGCTTTTTCCGTTTCAATGAAGTTTCTGCGTTCTTCCAATTCTTCAAAAATGGCACGGGCCTCCTCTTCGTTCGTAATTCGTTCTTGTGCAAAAACGGGCAGTGAAATAAAAAGTAATATTGAGAGAGTGAATAATGCTTTCATAGATGATTTTTGTTTCACTGGAAAACGTCTCAGAAAAAAGAAACGTTCGTAAAAAAGTACAACGGGCAGCTTGCCCGTTACTCAGAAATTACAATTCCAGGAAGGATTTTGGTAAGGTAAATTGTTTTGGACGAAGATATGGATTTTTTGATTTGCAATGCTTAGTCATGAGGCTGTCCAAAAAGGGCGTCATCTCGTACTCGATACGGGATCTCCTTTCTTTGATAATAGCAGGAGATGCCGTATCGGTGTCCGGCATGACGGTATAGTAGTTATTATATTTTGTTGAGCGCCCTTTTTGGACAGCCTCGTACAATTTTAGGTCAGGATCTTGTGAAGAAACCCTGAATCCGGTTTGCTAATTTATCCAGCCATTTTAATGCAGATACAGTTCTCGTAAAGCGCGGATTTCGGGTGGGAGATGCCATGATCAGCCGGGCAAGAACGGCGGCCTGGTCA
>SKYV01000210.1 GCA_007127745.1 Balneolaceae bacterium | reverse complement strand
TCGGGGCCGCTGCCCTTGATTATTGTGGCTTCTGCAATAAAATTAATCCCGAGTCCAACGAGGAAAACTCCAATTAATGCGTGTTTTTTCCACTTCTTTCTGAAATCCATATTGACTTGATTGTGTTCGTTATAATTAAAATTTGTACGTAAAACTCAACGGGTTTTAAACATTCTGTCCACTACAATCATGTGGGGAAGTGTCAATACACTGATTAGTATGAACAAGAGTGAAATCATTTCATCTCCAAATTCGTACGCCTGGTGGATCATAAACAACATTGCTAATCCTAAAAGAGAAACAAGGGTAAAAGGCATGGCAAGCAGGTAAAATCGGCCAACAGTTATCTCTTCTCCCTTTGCTCTAAAAAAGCCGATCATTTCCAGAACATGCCCGGCCGAGTGCCAAAACGCAAAATAGACAGCAAAACTCACCAACGGGCCGGTAAATAAAAGCAATGCAATTAAAAGCAGGCTTTCTGCCAAAAACAACAGATTTCCTGTTTTAACATTAGCCTGAAACAACACCCATCCTGCTGAAACTGCATACAATAAAATGATGGCTGGATATACAACGTCAGCATAATCATTTAATATGATAAACCAATCAGGCTGCCTGCGGATTGCTGCCTCAATGACAGACAAACTGATTTCAGGATGTGCGAATATAATAAGCCCGATGATTAGTATGCCCCTTATCCATGCAAAAAATAAAGCGGCAGCTGAATCCGGTTTCATCAGTGAAATCATATCAGCCTGGCCAAAGTGATAGATCGAAATTATCAGAAAGAAGATCATCCCAATCAATGGATAAAAGAGCCAGAGAAGCCCTACAAGAAGCATCACAAAGAGATAAGAGCTATAAAAAAGTAGGTGGCCTGTAACTGATTCCTGCAACCCATAAATACGAGCGGCAATAATATGGTCGATAGCCCCGTGCGGTATACCCAAAACCACAACAGACAGGAACAACAGCCAGGGAGCAAGTAGTTCGAGTGCAGCGGAACTGACGAAATTGATGCAAATCACCAAAATGGTGACTATCAGGCCGGCTATATTAAGCGATCGTAGATGATGTTTCATGGCACCCTCCACCCAAAACCGGATTTACCAAGTGCCATTAAAAAGGGCAGCCATGGCAAAGAAGCAAAAATTTTGGCCTCGTCGGCCAGAGAAGATTTTTCATCAAGGAACAGAAGCACATCTTTAATTTTATTTTTCCTGAAAAGTTGTTTAAAGATTCCCGGACCGGCCATAGGTTCATTTTTTAAGATTTGAATAAGCAGATGATCATATAACCGGAACCGGTATTTACTGCGGGGATAAGGTTCTGGCAACCGGTTTTCTGCCAATGCTTTCACAATATTCCGGGAGTGTTGCTGTATACGCGTAAAAGTATATCCTGTGGTTGGTTTTGTTGCTCCGCCAACAGTTCCTATGCTTAACGTTCTATTATTCAGCTTTCCGGCAAGCGGTGTATCATCCATTGGAATAACACCTTGTTCTATTTCGTCAACCTTAAAATCTTTTTCGGAAAGCCCGAATCGTGAATTCAAGTAACGTTGCAGTGCTTTGTCATAAGTTTCAGCCGGTGATAGTTCATCTGAAAAAAGCGTGTATTCACAAAGTGCCCGATTTTCGGAGAATGGAAGCACATAAAAAAAAGCCGCACATCGGTCAGTGCCTGAGTCGGTATCAAAATCCATGAGTGTCATCATTCCAGGGTTAAATACCTCTTTTCGGCTTTCAACAAAAAAACCCCTGAAGTGCTGAAAAACCTTTGAACCTTTCCGTGAACTTTCGGGCTTTATATGTACGCTCTGGAAGATGTGTGAAGCGGAAAAGTCGCCTTTATCAGTTTTAATCATTGCGTTATTCCCAAGATTTTCGAAGCCCTCAACATCCGCTTCCAGAATGCTTACCGTTTCAGCACCGTGTGCCCGCTCAAAAATATTCTCTCTGAAACGCCGGCTTGATATACAATGATAGCGTTGACCGCCACTGAAAACAAATGCCTGTTTTCCGTCTCGTACTTCAATGCTTTCCCAGGATTTCTCAATCCATTTTTTTTCCGGAATCAAACTTTTATCCCAGAAGCACCATGTCTTCTCCCTTTTCCACTGAATAGTCCGGTCAGCCAGCAATATATTTTTTTTCTTTAGCTCTTCATGTTCAAGAATATGCCAGAGCAGACTGAGGCCGGCGGCACCAGCCCCGGCAATAATATAATCGTATTTTTTTACAGGCTTCAAATGAGACAGATTTTTCATTTCAAAAAATGACGGGATAAAAGGAGCGTCATTATAAAATTCGGATCTGCGGGAAACATTGTGGGTAATATCATTAAGCCATTTGCCCATCGAAGACTTCCATGTTCATCCCGAGGCTTCGGGACGAACCAAAAGTTCAAGGCCGGGAAGCCCTTCAACAAAACAATTTTCAGCCTCCAATTAAATGTGAACGCTGACGATAGGATTCGAAAATTTAAGATGCCCGCAAGCTTTCCTGTAGATCCTAAAATTATTAGTAAAAGAAGCTTATTCATGGTAAAATCGTTCTCATGCATTGATATAATTGTTAAAAATATATGCTGCGAGAAATTGGCATCATTCATGCCGTAGCCAACTCCTGAAGTGTGGGTGAGCAGGTGCCGAATAGTCATTTGATTGTCTGCCGGTACTATGGTGCAGGTTGTACCAATTTCATCAAACGGAATACCCTCACAATAAAAAGTTTAATGGTTAAACAATCCAAATCATAAGTTCACGACCTGACTGACTGATATATCAAACTTTTCTGTAGCTGGAATCCAAAAATGCTCAGAGGCAGGTTAGTAAATTCCGGGTATAAACCATGCGTTTTTTTGAGCCGGTTTTCATACTGACAATTGGAATATACCTTCCTTGTACCCGAGGTACACACCTTAGTTCGATTCATAATACTCGAATTAAAACCATGAAAGTCCTATCCTTTCTCAAGGAGGCTCATTTTTTAATGCGAAGTGACCATTTTCTGAACACAAAGAGAATTTAGAATTGGTAAAATCAAAGAATTAGCCACATTTAACACTAAAAATCTTATGATTACCTTTACTGACCTATAAGATTGTTGACTTACATAAAAGTTTTTGATGGAGTTTTGCCGGCCTTGTGTCACTTTGTGGAAATTACTTAACTTGGTACAATTGATGGGAAGAAGTTGTCTGTTGTGTGACAAATAGAAAAATTTTATCCACCTCTTCCTAATGATAATTATTGCTATATTTTCAAATCGGCTTTAAAATTTTACCATCGCCCGGCAGCACCAGCCGCCAAGTAATTTATTGTCTTTGATGGTATCCCGAATAAGTGAATAGTGTAGACTTAAAAAAATGAGAACACTTAGGCCACAAACTCGATTACCTTATCCGAAATAAGTTCGGAGAAAATCATACAATTAGCATCAAATGATCGCTCTGTCGTGGAACTTGCCACTACGTGTGAACCTCGAAGCACTCAATTCGTAACTGGATTAGGCATGCTGACCTGGATAGCGGCCATCGCCGGGATGGGATGGGCCGTGCAGTGACGAAAAACAAGAACTAAGCCGGTATCGCAAAGAGAATCGTTGTTTGCAGAGTCTCCGGCCACCGACTGATCAAGGCATAAAGTCAAAAACTCGTGAGAAAACTGGTTTGAAAAATGGAGTCACTTCTGATCAATTTTACGTTGTAGATATAATACGTAATGTTGTATCTTTAGAGCTGTCAAAATTAAAAACGCTCTTTTACAGATTGAAGAACAACTTCTGTTACTACATGTGTTACCAAACACAAAATAAGCGGTAACTTTGGGTGAAAAACAGTACGATTTAGCTCGTAGTTTTAATCCAAAATATACGCGATAAGTTGTATGATTTCAGCAACATAGTAAAAATGCCTCGGTGGCGGAATTGGTAGACGCGTCGGACTTAAAATCCGATTGGTATTTAAATGCCAGTGCCGGTTCGAGTCCGGCCCGAGGTACTTGTAAACCCTTACAGTCCAATAGTTTAACGGATTGTTGGGGCTTCTTTTTTTAAGGCCATTCCGTCGATATTATTCTCTTAAATCCAGTTTGGGACACGTATGGGACACAGTAG
>SKYV01000137.1 GCA_007127745.1 Balneolaceae bacterium | reverse complement strand
GTTCCGTCACTCTGAATGTAATATCCCAGTTCTCCTTTGGGAGATTCTACTGCATGATAAGCTTCAGCACCATCAGGCGGACAAATTCCGGTATCTGTCATCATAAAATCATGAATCATGCCTTCCATCGAGTAATAAACCTCATCTTTTGAGGGGTAGGCTTGTTTTGCATTATCGGTTCGGATCGGGCCTTTCGGAAGTTTTTCGAGACACTGTCTGATAATGCGGATGCTTTCGCTCATCTCTTCCATTCTCACGTAATAGCGCGCAAGATTATCGCCCTCAAGCCTTGTGGGTATATTAAATTCTACCTGATCATAACGCAGATACGGCGAAACTTTTCGAATATCCAGTGGGTATCCGGTGGCTCTCAGAACCGGGCCTGTTGCACCTGAACTGAGGGCATCTTCTGTCCGTAAAACGCCAACTGCATTGTTTCTTTCAAAAAATATCCTGTTCCGGTCGAGTAATTTATGGTAATCTTTAAGCTCGCCTGGGAAAGTATCGATAAATTCTTTTATGGAAGCGGTGGCTTCATCGGTCAGATCGTTCGCTACGCCACCTATTCTTGCATGGGATACGGTAAACCGGTGGCCGGCAATCCGGTCCATAATGTCGTAAATTTTTTCTCTCTCTTTGAATGTCCACACAAAGAATGAAACAGCACCGGCATCCATCACCATTGTTCCGAGCCAAAGCAGATGTGATGAAATTCTCGCCAGTTCAGAACCAATCATCCGGATGTAGTGGGCGCGCTCTGGTACTTCAACACTGGCTAATTTTTCCACCGCGGTACACAGCGCTACATTATTGCTGTATGGAGATAGATAGTCCATGCGGTCGGTGTAGGGCATAAATTCCTGATAGGTTTTATTCTCAGCAATTTTTTCTACCCCGCGGTGTAAGTACCCGATATCCACTTTCGTTTTTTCGATGGTTTCTCCATCGAGCTGCAGCACCAGCCGGAGTACCCCGTGTGTTGCCGGATGCTGCGGTCCCATATTCAACACCATTTTGGTGGTTAGCGGATCGCCGTCATCCAGTTCTTCGATCGTGGTATGCTTATCCTCAAGGCTTTGATAGAGCTTTTTTTGATGCTCTTTGAAAAATGTTGATTGTACCTTGCTTTGAATATCTGTCAGTTTCATAAAAAGTCGTTATTCAGGATCAGGTGTGGAACTTGGCAGTTCGATAGAACCCGGAATGCCAAGCAGGGGGAACTCTTTCCGAAGCGGATAGTAGTTGAAATCTTCCGGCATAAAAATTCTTCGCAGGTCGGGATGATTTCGGAAATGAACGCCAAACATGTCGTAAATTTCACGTTCGTTCCAGCTTGCAGATGGCCAGACTTCGGTTAATGAATCCAGTTCAGGATGCTCTTCATTACAGCGAACTTTTATGAACAGTCTTGCAGGGTTTTTAAGGGCTAATATATTATAAACCACTTCAAAACGATTCTCAGAGGTGTATCTGTCAATTCCAAAAATATCGCTCAGATAAATGTAATGAAGTTCTTCTTTCAGGTATTTGCAAATTTCCACAATAGAATCGGCATCAACAAGAACAAACGTATCGCCTGATGATTGGTAGACATTCAAAACCTTGTCAGAAAATTGATCTGTGAGGCTGTCTACAGTTTTTTGCAGGTATTCTGATAGTTCTAAACTCATGGATCAGGTATCGAGCATTATGGAGTGTTCAGTTTTAATTTTATCCTGAATCTTCATCAGGGCATGGAGTACGGCATCCGGACGGGGAGGGCATCCCGAGATATAGGCATCAACAGGCAGGAAATTATCCACACCCTGCACTACACCGTAGCAGCGATGCATACCCCCGGTAGATGCACAGGCACCCATGGCAATACACCATTTCGGGTCGGGCATTTGATCCCAGATTCTCCGGATGGCGTGTGACATTTTATAAGTACACCACCCGGCAACTATCATCACGTCAGCCTGTCGGGGTGAAAATCTCATTACCTCCGACCCAAAACGGGCAGCATCGTATCGGGGTCCGGCAAATGCCATCATTTCGATGGCACAGCATGCAAGCCCCATAGGCATTGGCCAGGCTGCATTTGAACGCGCCCAATTAACCAGCGTATCCATTTTAGTGGTTAAAAATCCTTTTCCAAGTGCGCTTTCAATTCCCATAATTATTCAGTGATTGCGTCGTATTTAAATTTTTTCATGTCCCAGTCCAGTGTGCCTTTTTTGATTGTATAAATAAGCCCAATGAACAGTATTGCAATGAACACAACCATGGCAATAAACGTTTCTGTGCCATGCTCCATAAAACGAACTGCCCATGGATAAAGAAATACCACCTCAAGGTCGAACACGATGAACTCCATGGCAACAAGATAAAATGCAATGGAATAGCGGTCTTTAGCCTGACCTACAGAATCCATACCACTTTCGTAGGGTTTTAACTTTGTAGTATTTGGCCGGTACGGGCCTAATAGCCTGGAGAGCAGCATAAATACCAGGGCGAGAACTAATGCCACGCCCAAAAGAACAAAAATGGGTATATATTGTTCAATCATGAATCTTTTTTGTAAGGTTTTTTAGCAGGCTAAATTTACCGCCAGTTGGCTGGAATGTCAATTCAGTTCAGGGTTGGAATATAGTAGTAATTGAGGGTAAAATAGAACTGTTTTTGAAAAAAAGTGATGAATTACAGTATTGCTTTTTTAGAATGTATTTCAGTTTTCGGCAAAGTATCGGAAGACAGTAATTTTTTAAAAAGGTTTGCAGTTTCTGAAAATATTTGAATGATAAGCCAAGCTGCCAATCATGGAATTGAGCTAATTTGCACAAATATTACGTGTTAAAGATATAGATCAGAAATTTAAATTAAAATTCATCATGTTTATGTTTACAAAAAACTTAAAAACAGGTTTATCCTTATTAACTGCTCTGCTAATAGTGTTGAGCTTGAGCTTATTGGCTTGTGGCACAGAAAGCGAGCCCGATGAGCCTGATTTTTTTGAAAATGGGATCCATCAAAATGTAATGGAACTCGTTGATGACGAGCTGATGGATGTCATTGAAAACGAATTGGAAATGCCTATATACAGAGGTGCAAACCCTCCGGATTTACAATCTGCTTTTGGTGGCCAGGCAAAGGCAACAGGTGAAGGTATTACATTTATGATGTCTCCGCTATTGTTATTCAATACCAACGTACCGAATGATGAGGGGCGTTTTGATCAAGGCACACGATTTGCCGATTCGTTTTTTTGGTTTTCTAATCAGAACATGCAGAATTATACTGTCAGTTTTGGAAGAACCAGCACTGCGCTTGATACACCATACATTGGTGAAACATCTTATATAATTGGAGAAGATGACCGATTTACTGTTTTTGGGCCGCTGGAACGGGTTGAGCCGGAAGGAACAGTTCTCAGCATGAACATTTTTTCAGGAATTTTGGCCAACGGAGGGGTTGAAGACCCACACTATTCCCTGATTATGATTGATGATGGTGGCGTTTCCGGAGTAATTCCGGCAGAAACCGGTCGTTCATTCGAAGATGGTGATGGGTTTGCTGAAATTTCTGAATGGCCTGAACAGGAGAAGAGAGTAGGTATTGAAAAATCAGGTTTTGAGAAAGTGGATGCATCTGAAAAATTGCCCAGGTAATACAAACCTGGCTTTAACCAGCCAGGTTGTTACAATCTAAAGACATATTACCAGCCAATTCTTCCCCGCCTCGAATCCTGTTCGTCGGTCGATGAAGGTGGTTCTGGCATCACAAATCCGGGAGGAGGCTCGAAAGCATCATAACTCCAGGGGGCTTCAGGGTCGTTGGTAACGTTATTGATAAATTCACCCACAATGGGTAGTGCCGTCCGGGCTCCCTGGCCGATACTGGAAGGCCGGTTGGTCGGGAACCGAACTCTGCGGTCTTCGCCACCAACCCAGGAACCCATTACAATATGTGGCATCATAGCCACAAACCAGTTATCGGCACTATTTTGTGTGGTTCCGGTTTTACCGGCTACATCCTGTTGCACATTGTAAACATTTCTGAGACGAACTCCGGTGCCGTGGTAACCATCCCCCCCCCTGATAACACCACGCATCATATCAATCATCATATATGCAGTTTCGGGAC
>SKYV01000274.1 GCA_007127745.1 Balneolaceae bacterium | reverse complement strand
TGCAAGATTTGGTCAGAACATAAAACCTAAGACTCTAATCACCGAATTTGAAAAGAAAGTATGATCACTTCTCAACCAAAATCCAGCCTTCTTCATCCACCATCTTTTTGGCGTATTTCCACTTAATTTCTTTTACCTCATTGGTACCCATATTCTGCACTTTTACATAATCGTTACGGCCGGGTTCTTCTTCAACGGTAACGGGCTGCCGTTTTTCTCCGGGTGCCTGCGGGCGCTGGTTTCCGTTCTCTTCCTGTTGTCCGCCGCGGAAACCCATGTTGGTTGAATCCGCTTGCTGTGCCTGGGCTTTTGTCAGATCGTATTTGCCTTTTTCTTTCTGTGCCTGCTGCACCTGGCCAGGGTCGGCCTGCATTTCGGGGATGGCTTTCCAGATCAGTGAAATAGCTTCCTTGTTGATTTCATCAATCAGGCTCTTGAACATTCCAAAAGCTTCCCGCTTATACTCCAGAAGCGGATCTTTTTGCCCGAAAGACCGGAGCCCGATACCCTCTTTCACGGTATCAAGTTCACGGAGATGTTCCATCCATTTATTGTCGATAGTGGACAAAATGCCTGTTCGTTCGAGAGCCCGGGCTACTTCGCGCCCTTCGTTTTTCATGGCTTTTTCAACATCAACAATAATTCTCATACGGCGGATACCGTCCGAAAAAATCACCTGAATTTTGGAGGGCTTTTTCTCAGCATCCGACAACTGAATTTGCTGGAGAACGCGATAAAGCGGTTCAGAAACAAGCTTCTCTTTTTTGCGGTACACTTCATAGGCCCGCTCAATGATATGGTCAATCAGGCCGTCTTCTCCCCAGATGGCCCATTGGTCGCGGTCAAGATCAATTTCTACAGCCAGGAGCCGGAGAATTTCATCTCTCAGTTTCTCAAACTCGCCGTTTGGATAATATTCATAAACCGTGGTTTCAGCAAGGTCTTCGAGCATATCAAAAATATCACTCTGCAGCTGATCGCCGAGCAGAGCATGCTTTCTTCGCGAGTAAACCACATTACGCTGGTTGTTCAGCACATCATCAAACTCAAGCTGGCGCTTTCTGATGCTGAAGTTATTCTGCTCAACTTTTTTCTGTGCCCGCTCGAGAGATTTGGTAACCCACGGATGCTGGATCACTTCACCTTCTTCAAAGTTCAGTTTGTCCATGATGTTGGCAATCCGGTCGGTTCCGCCGAAGAGGGTCATCAGTTCATCTTCGAGTGAAACGAAGAACTGCGATTCACCGGGATCTCCCTGTCTGCCGGCACGCCCCCTAAGCTGAAGGTCAATTCTCCTGGATTCGTGCCGTTCGGTTCCCAAAATGGCCAGTCCTCCCAACTCTTTTACACCTTTAGCCAGCTTGATATCAGTTCCCCGCCCTGCCATATTTGTTGCAACGGTAACAGCTCCGATTTGTCCTGCATGAGCAACAATCTCACTCTCACTGGCATGCTGTTTTGCGTTTAATACGTTGTGGGGAATTTTGGCGCGTTTCAGCATCCGGCTGATGGTTTCTGATACATCCACACTGGTGGTACCCACCAGAACAGGCTGGCCTTTTTCGTGATATTCGCGAATTTTGTTTAGCGAAGCTTTGTACTTTTCACGCTTTGTTCGGAAAATCAGGTCTTCTTTGTCATCCCGGATAATAGGCTTGTTTGTAGGAATGACCGTAACATCGAGATTGTAAATTTCATTGAATTCTCCCTCCTCTGTTGCGGCAGTACCGGTCATACCTGCGAGTTTATGGTACATCCTGAAATAGTTCTGCAGAGTAATGGTTGCGTAGGTTTGAGTAGCTGCTTCCACCTTTACATTCTCCTTGGCTTCAATAGCCTGATGTAACCCGTCAGAGTATCGCCGTCCGGATAAAACACGCCCGGTGTGTTCATCAACAATCTGTACTTTTCCTTCCTGAACAATGTACTCTTCTTCCCGCTCAAAAAGTGTGTAAGCTTTCAGTAATTGGTTAATAGTGTGGATACGATCGCCCCGTTCAGCGAAAAGGCGGTGCAATTCGTTGAACCGTTTTTCACGCTCCTGTTTTATTTCTTCTTTTATCTCGTCAACTTTTTTGGCTTTGTAGTCGTCGCTGAATTCTTCGTTCGACTCAATTTTTTCAAGTCTCTCTTTTTGAAGCTGTTCAATTTCTTCTTCAATATCGGATGTTTCGGTGCCAAGGTCAGGAATCACAAAAAACTCATCTCCTTCATCTTCTTTGGTGATGAAATCCCGGCCTTTTTCGGTCATCTCAATCGATTTTTGTTTCATATCTACCGCATAGAAGAGATGCTCATCCACAAACGGCAGGTTTTTGGCATTGTCTGCCAGGTAAAAACTTTCGGTTTGCTGCACCAGCCTCTGGAAATGTGGCTCCTGCATCATTTTCCGAAACTTTCGGTTTTTCGGGAAGCCGCGCTCGGCACGATAGAGAGCCAGGCCTGCTTTTTCTTCGTTGCCTTCGCTGTAATGTGTTTCGGCTTCATTGATCAGATTGGCCACCAGTTTCTTTTGTGCTGCAACAAGGGCCTCAACCCGGGGTTTCATCTCTTCGTACTTTTGCTGCCCGGTTGACTGCGGCACAGGCCCTGATATAATGAGCGGAGTTCGTGCCTCATCAATCAGGATGGAATCCACCTCATCGATGATGGAGTAGTGGTGTTTACCCTGAACCAATTGCTCTTCTTCGGCAACCATGTTGTCGCGCAAATAATCGAAGCCAAATTCGTTGTTGGTGCCATAGGTGATATCGGCCCTGTAGGCTTTTCGTCGGGCTTCTGTGTTGGGGTCGTACCGGTCAATGCAATCTACCGTCATGCCGTGGAAATTAAAAATTGGCTCATTCCACTCGGCATCACGCCGGGCAAGATAGGTGTTTACGGTTACAACGTGTACGCCTCGGCCGGCAAGTGCGTTCAGATAACAGGGGAAAATAGCTGCAAGGGTTTTACCTTCACCGGTTTTCATTTCGGCAATACTGCTGTTATGCATGGCAACTGCACCCACAAGCTGCACATCGTAGGGTATCATATCCCATTCAATTTCGTTGCCGGCCACTTTCCATTTTTTACCAACAAACCGGCGGCAGGTATCTTTTAAAACGGCATAGGCTTCCGGCAGAATTTCATCGAGAGTATCTTCCAGAATTTCGAGCCATTCGTTTTCAAGCTCCTCAAGATGGTCAGAAAATTCCCGGCGCTCTTCCAGGGTGATGGATTCATCATTCGAATCCATTTTTTCTTTGATTTCACTGATCTGCTCACTGACTTCCCGGGTGCGCTCCTGAATCAGGTTTTTAAATTCTTCTGTTTTTCCTTTCAGCTCCTCATCAGAAAGGGCTTTAACGTCGTCTTCGAAACTTTTAATCTCATCAACAACGGGCCAGATTTTTTTGAGGTCTCTGGAACTTTTGGTGCCAAATATTTTTGTGAGAAACTTGGATATATGATCTAACATGTATGTAAAAATCGATTTTTATTCAGTGAAACAAGTTACGGCTTAATAGCGCAGTGTTCAACAAATGAACAATGGGTGATTTTGTGACTTCAGATTATGTAATGGCCTTTTTTTGATGTATTTCTATATGAAAACTCGTCAAGAACCGTGCCATTGTTTCATGCTTGAGAAGTAACGTAAGATTGTCAGAAAGATTGAGCAGAAACCTTAGCAAAGAATTCGGTAAAAAGTCGGCGTATGGTTTAAATCTGTCAGATTTGAAATTCCATTCCCCTGATCTTCTTCGAAGTGAAGTTTTCAGATTTATGGAGTTTCCTTTGTGATGAATGAAGAGCGATTTCGCCACGTTGTAAGTGCATTTGGGTCTGCACTCATCATAGCGAGTAAAAAATTAACCAGAAAATAATTCACAATATCAGAAGCTGACGGGAGGCCTTAAAAGCAAGGCCGTGCTGTCAGGTCTTTAGCATAGAGAGGCAAAAGCTAAAAATACTCACTTTTGCCTTTTCACTTCTCACTTTTCCCGGCCTCCGGATTCGGCATATTCTCCAACCCATTTTCGCACTTCGTGGTACCAGTAGATGGAGTTGTTGGGTTTCAAAATCCAGTGGTTTTCATCAGGGTAGTAGATCAGGCGCGAGTCAATATTTTTTGACTGAAGTGTTCGGAACAGTTCAAACGC
>SKYV01000072.1 GCA_007127745.1 Balneolaceae bacterium | reverse complement strand
GGTGATTTCGGCAACTTTTTTTCCATCAATTAATTTTGAAGACATTGTCAGATGTAAATTTTCATTTTCAGGTTTTTATTTTTGAACGGTTTAAAGAAGTCAGTGCTCATAAAAAAATCAGCGTTCAATTTGATATTTCTTCATTTTGTTATAGATATGGCTTCGCTGTATGTCGATGGCATCGGCAGTGGCCGAAACATTCCAGTTATATTTCTCCAATTTACGAAGCAAAAACAGACGCTCGGCTTCTTCTTTGTATTCATGAAAAGAGTCGGTCTCATCCAGCAACCGATCGAGCTGATTTTTTGGGCTTTTCTTGCTTAATACGAGCTGGTCTATCTCTTTTGCGGTGATCTGATCTCCCGACGAGAGCAGGGCCAGCCGTTCCACTACATTTTGCAGCTCTCGGATATTCCCTGGCCAGTGCTGGTCTTTCATTTTCTCCAAAGCATCATCCGAAAATGTTTTTCCCGAAAAAATGATCTCATCCTGTGAGAGTTTTCTCAAATACCATGTAGCCAGAACGGGTATATCTTCCCTGCGTTCCCGCAACGGCGGCAGATGGATGGGAATAACATTCAGCCGGTGGAAAAGGTCTTCCCTAAATTGATTGGATTCAATTTCCTGCTGCAAATCTTTATTCGTGGCAGATAGTACCCGCACATCAACATCAATCCGCTTGTTGCCCCCAACTCTGGTTATCTGATTTTCCTGGAGCGCCCGGAGCACTTTGGCCTGAGACTCCGCGCTCATATCGCCGATTTCATCCAGGAAGAGTGTGCCGCTGTCTGCCTGTTCAAATTTCCCGATTCTTTGTGATGATGCCCCCGTAAAAGCTCCTTTTTCGTGGCCAAACAGTTCACTTTCCAGAAGATCTGCGGGTATTGCTGCACAATTTACATCCACAAATTTTTTGGACGCCCGGCGGCTTTGGTTGTGGATGGAACGGGCAATCAGCTCTTTTCCGGTTCCGTTTTCTCCTGTAATCAGTACACGGCTATTGCTCACGGCTACTTTATTGATGAGCTCTTTGATGCGAATCATCGCCGGGCTTTTCCCGATAATTTCTGTTTCGCCGTAGAGCTCCGTACGGATTTGCAGATTCTCCTTCATCAGTTCACTGCTTTTCAGGGCATTTCTTACACTGATGAGCAACCGGTTCAAGTCCGGCGGTTTCTCAAGAAAATCGAACGCACCAGTTTTTGTAGCCTCTACGGCAATTTTGATATTTCCATGCCCCGAAATCATAATCACGGGCAATTCGGGTTTCATTTCCTTCACCTTTTCCAGCACTTCTATGCCGTCCATCCCTGTCATTTTGATGTCGAGCAGAACAAGATCTATCGGCTCTTTTTGAATGATACCGAGAGCTTCCTCACCATTTTCGGCCTCGGAGATGGCATAGTTTTCAAACTCCAGGATTTCGCGAAGTGCATTCCGGATGCTTTTTTCATCATCCGTTATTAAAATCCTGGATTTTTTACTCATCTGCCTGGTCGTTAAAAAGTTTTTCTGGGATTAAAGTATAACTGTGTTAGGCTGAATGTCCTAATATTGCTGATAAAGATAATCAAGGATCTGTTCATGTATAAAATCCACATGGGCTGTTCGCACTGTATAATTGTTGGTGACAATGGTAACAGCCAATTGCCTGCCGGTGATTGTATTCAGGTATCCTGACAATGCCCGGACTCCCGAAACAAATCCGGTTTTTCCGAAAAATTCTTGCCGAACCGGACTGTTCCGAAACCGGTGAGACAGCGTTCCGTTTACCGTGCCGTTTGCCAACGATTCAAACAGGTAGGGATAATACTCTTTGCTTTGAACTTGCAGGAGAAACCGGTTCAGGTCGGCGGCTTTTATCAGGTTTGCCGGTGCCATACCGGAGGCATCCCGTAAACTTACCGCAACCGTATCGAACTGCATGCTGTGCATATATTCTTTCATCAAGCCGAGGCCGTCTTCTGTACTGCCCTGTTCGTCGAGCTCTTGTGCAGCAATTTTTTTGAGAAGCATTTCGGCAAAAAAGTTATCACTCTCCCGGTTCAGCCATTGCACAAGTTTGTAAAGCGGTTCAGATTCGTGAATATTTATCAGTGTCAAATCTTCATCACTCCAGGCTTCGTAAGCACTTTCCGCAAACAGTTCACCGGAAACCTTTATTCCTTCTTTCTCCAAACATCTTTTTAGTGTATCCAAAAAGTAGAGCGAAGGGTTGGAAACTGTCAGCGATCTGGACTCGGTACGGCCCTGAGGTAACATACTTCTCAGCAGAATCGTGTTGGTTCCCAGTATCCTTCGAAATGATGAGTCAAATCGAGTTCCGCGTGGCGTAATCATCTGCTCATTCACAAAATCAACAAACGGGGTGTTGAAGGGAAACCACTCAATTTCGGGAACACCACCCACGGGTCCGTCAGCTTTAATTTCCAAATCTACCAAATTGGAATTAAAGGAGAGTGCGCTGATTTTGGGTGCATAATAAAAAGTAAGATCATCCCATTCCCATCCCCGGGGATACGGAATATCATCAAACAGGCCATCGAAGCCGATTAAATCACCGTCAATTTCAGTGATTCCGAGATCTTTGATTGCGGAAATCCATTTTTCAAAAACGAAAAGCGGGTTCTCGTCATAAAACGTACCATTGATTGACGGATCTCCTGCGCCTTTTACGATCAAATCACCTCTCCATACATCATCCTCCTGATAGCCACGGCCATAAATATGGGTTTCGAACGTATAATGGCTCCCCAGTACATTAAAAAAAAGTCCGGAGCTGATGAGTTTCAGGTTGGAAGCCGGGCGGATCAGTTTATCTCCATTCAGATCCTCCAGCACCTGGCCGTGAAAATCGCGCACCTGTACCGTCCAGAAAGCATTGGAGGCGCGGCTGTTTTCAATCAGCGATTCAATCTCCGGCGAAATCTGTGCGGCCGACTTCGATGCAAAAACGCCCGTAAACAGACAGGCGATCAGAATAAAAACGGCTTTTGCCGGTTTCATAAGCAGCGATCTATGTTCCGAAATATTGAATCTCTTCCTGTTTAAACGTATCCAAAATTTCTTCCGGAGTTTTACAATTTGAAAGAGTGTCTCTGAAACTGGAGCTGTTCATCAACCGGGAAATTCGGCTTAACAGTTTTATGTGAGTGCTGTTTTTCTTTTCCGGCCCGATCAGCAAAAAGGCCATCTTCACCGGTTTTTTATCAATGGAATCGAAATCGATCGGTTGTTTTAAAACGGAAAAACTTGCAAGGCTGTCGTCCAGAGAAGCTACTTTTCCATGTGGAATGGCGAGGTTTTTTCCAACTCCGGTAGACATGATTTTCTCTCTCTCAAAAACTGAATTTCTGATATCTTCAAGCTGTTCGTCAGTCACCCGCCCCTTAAAAACATCGATCATCTTATGAAGAAGATCGTCCTTATTTTCAACACTCAGGTTTGCAAGGATCGTTGATCTGTCGAGAAGTGAATAGATTTTCATACAAAATTTTTTAAAAACTTTTAGATTGCAGCTAAATATACGGAGCAGTACACATATCTCTCAAAGTTAATAATCAATTCAATCAAAAGCGCATACCGATCGGACAGATTTTGATTCTTGCGAATTGGGTAAAACCGAATTTATCATTCCAATTTTGTTTCTGCACCCTTCAATTTTTAGTACCTTTAGATTCTTCAAATTATAGCTGAATTCCATGATTAAACCTGCACTCGCAATTGTAAAAAAGGAGGTTACCCAGGAGCTGCGTACAAAGTATGCCATCAATACGCTGCTGGCTTTTACCGGCGCTTCACTGCTGCTGATTCTCTTTACACTGCGGGCTCAGCAACTCGATCCCACCCCAAAAAGCGGGCTGGTCTGGATTATTATTCTGTTTGCGGCGATGTCTGGCATGATGCGGTCTTTCGTGCAGGAAACCGATAAAAAAACCTGGGTTTTACTGCAGCTTCACGCAAAAGCTACTGATGTCTATCTTGGAAAGCTGGCCTACAATTTTGTTTTTTTACTGATTCTGCATCTGTTCACCTTCTTTTTCTACATGTTAATGATGGACCTGATGATTGTAGACGGATTTTATTTGGCTGCATCCATAATTTTTGGTGCAGCCGGCCTGGCATCTGTAACCACACTGACTTC
>SKYV01000208.1 GCA_007127745.1 Balneolaceae bacterium | reverse complement strand
CACCGTCAATCTGAATGGCGTTACGACGACCACTTCGGCCCGCAATATTGTTTCCACTTACCTGTGGGCTTAATCGTGTATAATCCTGAATACTCCTGTTAATAGAAGGAAGTGCATCCAATTGATCGCGACTAACACGTGAACGCGCCCCTGTTCGATCACCTGAAATTACAGCATCTCTTTGAGCGACTACTGCAATTTCTCCAAGGTCGAGTGCCTCGTCTACAAGTTCAAAATTAACTCTGTAATCTTGACTTAACTCAAGATTAACATCTGTTTGCTCAGCGGGCCTGTACCCTATAAAAGAAGCACGTATTGTGTAGGGACCGCCCACACGTACATTTCTAATATTGAAACGTCCATCAGCTCTTGCCGCTGCTCCATATTGGGTACCTGACGGCTCATGAATTGCCACAACAGAAGCTCCCGGAAGAGGTTCTCCTTCTGAGTCTATAACTGTTCCATTTATATTTGCCCCTGTAACACCTTGCGCAGCAATATATACCGGCAAAAATAGTAATGGGAAAATTAATAGTAGTATTTTTTTCATTATCTGTTTAATAGTTTATTTGAGATTTTAACTCGGTTATGAACGCATTAACAATGCTGCTATATGATTAGATACATCAGCAAAAAGGTAAGTATTTCGAGAGAAAATATAAGGTAAAATTCTAAAATTAATGTTTTGGTAACCTGCCATTTGATCTCTCTTATGACAAGCATTAAAACATGTTGATTTATAACCATCAGGCTGGCTTAAGTGGGGTTTAAAACTTCACCAATATTCTATACAGATGGGCCAATGTGTTCTGTTTTACCCCTAAATAATAAAGTGACCAAATAAGAGTAAAAATAAACTGCAATCTTAATACCCCGTTTTTTCTGTACTTTCTGGCTGATGTTACAACCGGCTCGGGCAGCAAATCGAACCTGCCGTGTTTTTTACACTCCCTTACAATTTTCTGGTCTTCCATCACTATGAGTGACTCATCAAATCCCCCGATCTTTTCAAACAGCTCTTTTTTCACAAACAGGCTCTGATCGCCAAAACGCAGCAGTGTGGATGAAAACCGGGTAAACCAGGCGTAGAATTTCAACGCTGGGTGCGCATCATCAAACCGAAGCCTGAAACAGCCTGCATCAGCTCCTTTGTGAATTTGGCCAATGATTGCAGAGTCAAAATCCGGAGGTGGGGTTGTATCGGCATGTAAAAAATAGAGAATGTCTGTACCGGCATTTTTTGCACCAAAGTTCATCTGTATGGCCCGACCTTTTTTCGGTGCTGACAATACCCTGGCTTGATGTTTTCGGGCCACTTGTCTGCTGGTATCACTGCTGCCGCCGTCAACAACCAGAGTTTCTTTAACATTTCCATTCTGTAATTTCCACAGTGCGGGTAGAAGTTTGTCTAAAGCTGCCTCTTCATTTAAAACCGGAATAATGACAGTAACGTCTTTGCTCATAAATCCAGATTACTTTTTTCAAGATCTTCTGCTGTATCAATATCGTTTAAAACCGGCATCATTTTGAACGTAAACTCTCTCTTCTGAATCGTTTTCATCGTTTGAGGCAAAACCTGATCCGTGCTCCAGTTCACACCGGAAAACAGCTCCGGATAGAATCCATTCAAGCCCAATAGATAATATCCTCCGTCTTCTGAAGGCCCCACAACAATCTGATGGTTTTCCAGCTCCCGAAATGCCCGGCTTATCAACCCCGATGTTATTCCGGGGCAGTCGCTTCCAATAATAATAATTTTTCCATAACCCGATTTGAAGCCTTCCTCAAAAGCAGCCTTCATTCTCTCTCCAAGATCTCGCCCCTTTTGAAGGCATTTTTTAAACATGTTGCCACTAAATTCATCGTTTTGATCAACGAAATCTGAATACCAAATTTGCCGGTCTGATTTCACATTGCCGGCCTCTGAAATTGTATGTTCGAGTAGTTTTCTATAGACTGCCAGCGCCTTTTGCTCTCCCACGGTTTCAGCCAGCCGGGTTTTCACCTTTCCTTTTTCTGGATTTTTGATAAATATGAGCAGCAGATTACTGTTTTTTCTTTTCATTATTTGAATCAGGTATGGAATAAAAATGGTTTATTCTGCCATCAAACATAGCAGAAATCATGAAACAAAAATGACATTTTTCTGTAACAATACTGATATTTTGCATTTGCTTCACAAAGCAGTTGTAACATGCCATGTACTGAATTACTAACAGACGAATATTTTGTTCATATCAACGATTTTCAAAAAGACAATGCATAAACTACAAGCAAAATCCGGCTTTTTCCTCATTTCTCTCATTTTTTTGATGTTGCTGTTCACAGAGACGTCCGAAGCTCAAAGCCGGCCGGGAAATACCGAGCTCGGCATTATTTTAGGTGAGCCCACCGGCATCAGCATGAAATTCTGGCAAACTGGTTCCACTGCTATTGATGCAGCGGCAGCCTGGTCGTTCGGAAAAAATGAATCGGTTCACTTGCATGCCACATATTTGAAGCACCATCCGCTTGAGGCAGATCGCGGCAGCCTGGCTCTCTATTACGGCCTGGGGGCGAGGACCATCTTGTCAGACAATGCAAAACTGGGTGCAAGAATTCCGGTAGGGTTGCAGTACATTATCCCCGACAGCCGGCTGAGCCTGTTTTTTGAAGTAGCCCCGATTTTTGATGTGATGCCTTCTACCAGTTTTGGTGTAAACGGCGGCCTCGGAATCCGTTATTTTTTATGACCCGCTATCGGCATAAGTTGACAAGTGTATGTTATGCAAAAAAAGAACCTTTGCCCAAAGCATCCCTTTGGGACAAGTGTGCGAAAGCTCCTTAAAGCGTTCTTTTGACGACTACACAGTGACGCTTCAGGGACTTTCACTACGTGTTCAAAAAATAAACGTTTTGCTTCAGGTGCTTCAAGGACACTTTAAACACGGCAGTTTAGGGTAGGGTATTGCGAACTGTCAACTGCGGAATTTTCAACCCAAGTTCAGCTCTTATTTATAAATCCAACAATTATTCACTAACCGTGGATACTAAAAAAGGCAATAATCAATCTCTCAACTGCTTCGCTTAATTTTATCGATCTCAATTTCGAGATTTTGCAGCTTCTCCTCTTTTTTATTGAGCTGCTCTTCGGCTTTATCAATCCGGTTTTTTACATCATCGAGCAGGGAACTTCCGCTGCCTGAAGGCTTGAAATAACTGAGCGACTCTTTCATTTGAATCAGTTCGTTGCTCAGTTTGCTGATCTCTTTTCTGAGCCTGTCAGCTTCATCCTGCTTGCTTTTTATCTCGGTCAGATCATCTGTAGTAAAATGCTCCACATTTTCTTTACCTACAATATCGGCTGCCGATTTTGCTGCACGAAAACGGTCGTAAATTACATCACAGATTTCACGATACTCTTTCCAAAGCCGGTTTTTATGCTTGATGGGAACGTAACCGGCTTTTTTAAACTCCTCCTGCAGAGGTTTTGCCTCATTGACAGCCTGAATTGGATTTTCATGAGATTGCAGCTCGCGTAACTTTTCGAGAACGTCTTCTTTCTCCTTGAGGTTGTCTTTGCGTTCCTCTTTCACTTCTTTGAAATACTCACGGCGCCGGTCGTAAAAATGATCCATCGCACCTTTAAACTTTTTCCAAATTTTGCCCGATTTGCGGCGCGGCACCGGCCCGATACGCTTCCACTCATCCATCAGGTTTTGCAACTGATTGTGTGTTTTGCTCCAATCCTCAGAATCTTTGAGTTCTTCGGCTTTTTCAATCAGCTTCAGCTTTTTCTCATAGTTTAGATCTTCCTGTTCACGAAGCCTGTCGATGTTATCGCTCTTTTTCTCGTTGAATGCATCTGTTGCCGCTTTAAAACGGTCCCACATCTCATTTTCATCCTTCTGTGGCAAATTTCCCGTTTTTTTCCACTGCCGGTGTAATTTGTTCACCCTTCGGGCGGCTTTTGCAAGATCTTCGGCATCCACCAGGGCTTCAGCTTCATCAATCAGTTTTTTCTTTTTGGACAGAAATTTTTCGATGTCTTTCCGGTACTTCTTGTCGTACTTAAAGCGCATGGAGTGGAAGGTGTCTTGCGCTTTGTGAAACCGATCCCAGACTTCCTGATTTTTTTCCGGCGGAACGCGGCCAATTTTTCTGAATTGTTTGGCATAATTGTTCAGCTTTTTATCAAGCTCAGTCCAGTCCGATTTTTCATCCACACCGCTGATGAATTTCTCCATTTTTTCGAGAATTACCAGTTTCCCGGTCAGGTTGTCTTCTTCCTGCTGCTTTTTCTTCACCAGCCGGTCTACTTTATGCTCGTCAAATGTTTTTACATACTGTGAATAGCTTCTTTCGAGTTTCTCTTCTTCGCCGGCGGGCAAAGGTTTAATTTGATCCCACTTATTTTTGATGCGGGCTACATCCCGGGTATGAGTCCATTTTTCTTCATCAATTATCTCTTTAAACTCTTTGAGCAGTTCTTTCTTCTTTTCAAGATTTTCCTGGCGGATTTTTTTCTGCTGCTCGTAATGGGCTTTTTTCCTTTCTTCAAGCTTTTCGCGAAGCTCATCAATTTTTTCCCGGTACAGTTTGATGGTTTCCTTATCAGCATCGGGGCCTTCGCTCCAGAGCAGATCAAGATTATCGAACTCAACGGTGGCGTATGCCCAGTCGGAAAGTTCCATCAGGGTATCGGCTTTTTCGGCAAGCTCTTTGTAATACTCTTCCGGCGATTTTTCCTCCTCTTCATCTTCTCCCTCATCTGCGGCTTCATCACCGGTATTTTTATCAGTCTCAGGCTCTTCTTTATCTCCGGCTACGCTCTTTTCGTCAGTCTTTTCATCAACTTCTGTTTCAGTATCTTCTTCTGTGTCAACAGGTTCAGAAGCAGACTGTTCTGTTTTTTCGGCTTCCGGTTCAGCAATTTGTTCGTCAGCCTGCTCTTCTGTATCCTCTTCAGAATCATCCTCTTTTTCAGCTTCAGCAGCATCTTTATCTGCAGTCTCTGAATCTGCTTTTGAGGGTTTTTCAGCTTTATCGGGCTTTTCCTCTTCAGCTTCGGATGCTTCTGTGCTCAGACTTTCAATTTTTTGTGTGGCTTCTTCAATCAGTGTTTCAAAATCACCGATCGCTTCTGTCTGTTTGGCTTCAGAAATGAGTTCGTCCAATTTATTTTTCAGTGCGTCGGAGTCCGGCGCTTCAGTTTCCACCTTTTTCAACAGCTCATCAAACCGTGACTTTACATCTGAAAAAGCTTTTTCAAGTGCTGTAATTTTATCTTCCACTTCTTCGAGTTGAACGGAAGCAATTTTTCTCTCTTCAAAAAATTTGTTTTCTTTTAACTTAACTTCACCCTCGGTTGTAACGTAAGCGAATTTATTTTCGAAAAGAAGGTCGGTATCGGTGGTGGTATTTTTGTTTTTATCAGTCAAAACAGAAACTACTTTGGGTTGCAAAATTACGGCTCGAAGCCTGCCATGTAAGCTTTATAGTTTAATGAAGATTCTGTCTGTAATCAACTATCAGATTGATTTGTCAACCAGTTTCAGAAATTGCCGAAATATCAAATCTGGCGGGCAATTCCGGTTCTTGCCAATTTAAAAAGCCCCGTCACTAACAGTGGTAATACGGGGCTCATTTCCAACAACAGAAAACCGGCACCAGACGTTTGCTGCCCTGCTGAAAGTTTTTCTGTTGTGATTACAATCTCATAAACCGGCAATCTTCATGAGATCACGAAAAATGCAATACGTTTAATTTTCCTTAAAAAGGTGAACATCTCTCTGAGGAAATGGAATGGACAATCCTTCTTTTTCGAATGTTTTGTAAACCTGTTCGTTCATTCTGAAGAAAACCCCCCAGTAGTCCGGCGCATTTACCCAGGCCCGAACTGTAAAATCTACTGAGCTGTCTCCCAGCTCTTTCACGGCAATAAATGGCTCGGGATCGGTTAATATGCGCTCGTCTTCAGACAGCAATCGCCTCAAAACTTCATACGTTTTGTCAACATCATCGCCATAACCAATTCCGAACGTCCAGTCCACACGTCTTGTGGGCTGTTTCGAAAAGTTTACCATTGAGCCTGTTGCAAGCGGGCCATTGGGAATAATCACGGTTTTGTTGTCCGGGGTGTTCAAAATGGTTACAAATATCTGTATTTCTTTTACAGAGCCCATATATCCCTGAGCATCAATGAAATCTCCCACTTTAAATGGTTTAAAAAGCAGAATCATAACTCCGCCTGCAAAATTCTGCAGAGTGCCGGATAGTGCCAGACCAATTGCAAAAGCAGCAGCACCAAGGATTGCAATGAACGATGTCATTTCAACACCCAGCATACTAATCGCTGTTATGTACACGAGTATCTTCAATAATACCGAAGAAAGGCTGATGATAAAGCTTTTGAGAGTGGCTTCTGTGTCTCCTTTATCCAGGCCTGTTTTAATGCCTTTTACCAGAATTTTTACAATCCAGAGCCCTACTACAAGTGTTAAAATTGCAAAAAGCAGGTTTAACCCATACTCAGTAGCAAGTGCCATTAAGTCTATTTCCGAGAAATCCATAATGTTTATTGTTTGGTTAATGTTTAAAAAAAGTAGCAGATATCATCAAGAGAAGTGCTGAATTGTACGTGTATCGGTGCTGTTTATGGTTATAAGCGTCCCTGCCCTCTTCAATTCTTTTTTGTTATATCCGATCATACATTCAACTATCGTATTTCTACACAATGATATATAAAGGTCAGTAAAAAAGCGATAGTAAGAATATTGTTTTTTAGATTTAGAACTATATTCAAATCCGGTTGCTAACCATGCATTTGTTTGGCAGTCATTTCGACAGATCGTAAGTCATTACATTCTTATCTCTTCGAACATTCCAATATTCATTTCCAGATTCGTTGGACTCTCTTTGCTCACTGTTCGAAAATACTCCATTATTAATCCTGAATATTTTCAGTTGAACCTGACTTCCACACTGTTTTTCTTTAGAATTATCAGGGATTGATAATCAACGATTCTGATGATTTACTTTGGGTATAATCGTACGAACACCAATGGATGAAAGCTTCTCCGTTAGTTGATCCAGCATTTTCTTATCACGATAGGTGCCTACAATCGCACCGCCCGATCCGGCAAACTTGGCACTTGCCCCGCATTTTCTGGTTTCTTCAACCATCTGAACCTGCCAGTCAGGCAGCCTCGAAATACTTCTGCGAAGGTCAAAGTTTTCATCAATCAATTTATGCAGCCGATTGGTATCATATTCTAACAGTGCCTGTTTTCCCTCGGCGGCTATGGCGGCAAATCGTTTCATGGCTTCTGTTACTTTCTTTTCTCCCCTCAAAAATCTACCCCGAATATCGTTGTGATACACTTCGGTCGGCTCACTCAGTCCGTCGTGATACGCCACATACACCGAAGGTAATAACTCCGTATCGAGCCGGCTGTATTCGTAGCATTTGTAGCTTTTGACAGATTTTTCCAGATTCTCATCAAAATCCATGTAAATAAGCCCTTCATACACCTGGATAACACGATCCTGCAAACCTGCCGAAATACCGAGTTCATCCTGTTCGATGGATAAAACAAACGAGGGCTGAACCTCCAGCGGGATTTCAACATCATAAAATTCCATCAGGCAGCGCAGTGTGGCTACAATGATGGAACTCGACCCCGCCAGCCCTACCTGCCGAGGAATATCGGAGCTGTAGCGGATGGAAAAATTTTGCGAATGCAGTTTGATGTTGTGTTTCTCACAATACTCCACAAATCCTTTAATCGTGGCCTTGATAAGCCGAATGCCTCCATAGTATCCATGAAGTTTTACATCGTTTGCAAGATCATACACCGACCGGAATTTTCCGCGGTCCTGCTCGGCAAGAACAATTTCAACCTGGTCCCATTCGTACAAGACCACTTCAGCCGAGAAGTTTTTTACTGTAAATGAGATCGTTTTGCCGTGATAGCCATCGGATGGATTTCCCAGAAAACCGGCCCTTGCGTACGCTTTTTTACGAATGATCTGCATTGAGAATGGTTTTTAAGTAGGCTTTTAATTCAGGGCCAAATTTTTCATCAGCGAGTGCAAATTCGGTAAAGGCCTGAAAATAGGATCCGAAGTTACCGATATCGTACCGTTTTTCATTTCCATTCAGGCGTACACCATAAACCTTTCCCCCGTTTTTTAGTAAAAGACGGATGGCGTCTGTAAGCTGAATTTCATCACCCACACCCGGCGCGGTTTCTTTCAGTGCTTCAAAAATGCCGGGCGACAGCACATACCGCGCCGCAATGGCCAGATTGCTGGGTGCATCATCTACGGCGGGCTTTTCGATGAGGTCATTCACTTCAAAAACATCTCCATTGGTTTTTGGGTCGGCAATTCCATACTGGAAAACTTCATCTTTTGGAACCTCCTCAAAGGCAATTACGGCGTCGGCCTTGTGCTCATTATAGCACTGTGTCATTCGGTCAACAATCCGGCTTTTGGCATTCAGCCCGATGATTGAGTCACCCAGTGCCACTACAAAAGGCTTTGTGCCCACGAAGTCTTCTGCGCATAAAATGGCATGGCCAAGCCCAAGCAGTTGCCGCTGCCGGGTGTAGAAGTATTGGAGCGGTGCGCGGACAAAAGAGAGTTCAGACAACAGTTCTTCTTTGCCGTCTTCACGGAGAGACTGGGTAAGTTCGGGGTTCAGGTCAAAATGGTTTTCGATGGATGATTTTCCCTGCCCCGTAATGAACAGAACACGATTCACTCCCACTCGTTCCAGCTCTTCAACAACGTACTGAACAACCGGTTTTCGCCCTACGGGCAGCATTTCTTTGGGTTGAGATTTGGTGGCAGGCAGCAACCGGGTCCCCATTCCGGCTACGGGAACAACTGCAATATTTATTTCACTCACTGATTCAAATTATAGATGCAAAATTTCATTATTTACCTCACTAAAATACAACTTGAAGAAATGGAATGTAAACTTTTTGAACCTTCACCTTTCCTATAGCCAGTCCAGTGTTTCGACGGATGAAGAACTTACATCAATGTATTGTTCAAAAATTTCACTGAGTGAAGAGTCTTTTTGCAGCTCTCTCCGTGATTTGGAGTCGAGGTAGGCAACGATTTCTCCTTTATGAAGGATGGCAATATCATCACAAAGATTTTCTACAACTTCCAGAATGTGGCTTGTAATAAATATAGTTGTTCCCTTCTCTTTCAATTTTCGGAGAACTGCCTTCATCCGCCCGATCGAAATCACATCCACGCTTTCAAACGGCTCATCCAGAAAGAAAAGTTTTGGCTCTACCAGCAACGCCGAACAAAATGCCAGTTTTTTCCGGCTTCCCGACGAAAGCTGTTTGGTCTGAATATTCCGGAACTCTTCAATTTCGAAATAGGCAAACAGTGAGGAGATTTTATCGTCAAGATGATCCGGTACGTTCTTGTACATTTCGCATATGTACCGGATAAACTCGATACTGGTAAAGTTTTCAAACAGAAGCGGCGGCTGCAATA
The DNA here is from genome assembly GCA_007127745.1 of Balneolaceae bacterium. Classification (GTDB taxonomy): domain Bacteria; phylum Bacteroidota; class Rhodothermia; order Balneolales; family Balneolaceae; genus Rhodohalobacter. The sequence goes on along the minus strand of SKYV01000208.1, from coordinate 28,955 downwards.
CCGAGGCAATATCCTTTTTGATGGCCACCTCGTTCGAACGGTTCAGCTCAAGGTTGTTGATGGTGATGCCACCTTCTTCGAATGTTAATAGCCCTGTTAAAATGCCAATCAACGTACTTTTACCTGCGCCATTGGGGCCAATCAAACCAAAAATGGTCCCTGCAGGTACGTCGAGATTCAGGTTTTTCAGAACCGGCTCCCTTCCGTACGATTTGGTAAGATTTTGAATGATTAAAGCTCGTTCCATAAACGGGGAATTACCTTCTGTTTAAAGGGCTCAGATATAGTTTTGAGTTTCTTCAGCAAAGAAATCAGAAGTAAGACATTTGCCGCGATTAATGCTGCAATATGATACCAGATATAAGGCTCAAAAATGATAAACGTAAAAATTCCAAGAATGGTCACGATAAACACCGAGGTAAAGGTAATGGATGCAGGCAAAACGGGATTTGAGACCGACATTACACTCACTTCTTCAATTTTTTTATAATTATTGATGCTGCTTTTTAAAATGTAGTGCATAAACACCAGCGAAATAAAAATAATGCCCAAATGCACCTGAATCATGACCGGAAGTGATGCAATAAACACCGGGACCATAATAAGTACAATACTTGAACCGCTCAGACAAACCAATAGTGCAGCCGTAATTCGTTGTTTAACAAGATACTCGGTTTGAACGGGCAATTGCAGAGAGAGTAGCAATTCCCGGTTTTCGAACCCGAACATATTGGTGAGCATCACCATCAAAAAAATTACCGGAATAAGAGTCAGAAAAACTCCAATCACGTACGTACCATCGCCCAAAATAATGATGTACGGAATCACAAATACATAGGTTATTAAAAGCTGAATCTTGCTGTATTTATGATTCCAGACGGCATAGAAATATTTTCCGCCTTCGTGTCCCAGCCATTTGATGAACCCTGATAGCTGACTTTTCTTTTGGGTGGCCGATGTGCTTTGCACCGGAGTTAAAAGTGCCGCTTTGGTGTTGGCCGCCAGATCTTTATTTATGAAGAACAAAAGCACGACAAAAACAGACAATAAAACAATCTGCTCGGTGAGGCCTGTTAACTCCGCACCAATGTAATAAATAAGATAGCCGGGTGAGTAGTAAAGCCAACCGAGAAATGCCTCGGCAGCACTCTGTGGCGATACAAAATACGGGGTGTAATCTATGTACATGGAAAGAAGAATGAAAAACAGGACAAGTGTTACAATAACTGCACCAACCTGACTGAACCGCTCGGATGAAAATAACCTGAATCTCCATTTTAGTGAATTGATGACACCATAATTTGCCAAAATAAACAGAACCACCACGATCAATTGCAGGGAAGATTGCGCCATATTGCCGAGATATATCAGCCAGAAAAACTGAAACATTAAATTCAGCGGATGGAAGAATCCGGCGATATTCAGATAGTTTGTAAGTTTTCCCACCGGCATGCCGAACGCCAGTAATTTCCGGTTTTCGTTAAGGCGCAAGCGGTTGATCTTCGTGAAAAAGATTTGGGACAACCACAGACCGTTCACAAAAACAAAGTTGGCAAAAAGCTGAATATCCGGTGTGATCCATGGATAAATTTGCTGAGCCATTGTGACATCGGCGAAAAGTAGCAGCAGAATTACACCCAGAAACTGGCCCACGATTAGCATAATGAACACCGAATAGAAAATCATCGCAGCAATTTCTACCCCCTGCAGGGAGCGCCACCACAATTTTGCATTCAATTCGGCGAATAGTTTAAACATAATGAGTTATTAGAAATCACTTGATGCAAAGTAATCATTGAACCCTGAAGGATTTTCACGGTTACCAGGTTTAAAAAGTAAACCCTAACAGAACTGAAAGATATCGGTGCTTTTCTCCATCGTCCATCTCTTCATTACTAAAAATGGATGTAAGGCCCAGCGCCCCTCTGATCTGTGCGTTGATCACATAATCACCCAGCCGCACATCTGTACCGATTCCTCCAAGCAGGCCGGTATCCACTTCACGTGTAAAATCGTCCAGGTCTCTTCTGCTGTCATCCACTCTTACCCGTTCGGCATTTACCATAAACCCAACGTATGGGCCAAAAACTATATGCGGAGATATCTTAGGCGTAACATCATAATTCAATTTTGCCAGAACCGGTACTTCGATATAATCAAATTCGGCAACGACAGCAACAATTTTGTCTGAAGCAGGATTTTCATATCCTTTTTGAGTAAAATAAACGCCTGTCTCCACGGATGGACGAATGTTATAGGGCAGTCGGTACGGCATATTTACGGTAAAGGTGGTGGCCATCGAGTAGCCGCCTCTGGAGTCTCTGCCATATCCCACCCCATAAAAATTAGACATGGACAGGCCGCCTCGAATACCGACGTCAAGATTCCATCGGCGTGGCGGGTCAACAATGGCCGGCTCCTCATCCTCCTCCACAATCTCCGGTTGTTCGGCTGTTGCAGCTTCATCGAGGACTGTATCAATCCGGATTAATCTCTCATCAGCATTAACTACACGAGCCACTGCTTCCGGTGATGAATATTCGAGAGCAAGAAGTACATCGCGGCCATTTACATCCGGATAAGCAATCGAGATAAAATAGGTGTTATCGGCCATGGAAATCTCAATTACAACTCCCGTTTCGATTGGATAAAGTTCAATATCAGTAAAAGATTCGGGCAGTGCAGACATGGTCACTCCCTCTGTTTCAAGCTCGGGAGCGTAGAGGGCAAATTGTAAAAGATTGGTGTCCGGCCGTGCTACACGGAATGAATCGGCCATTTCAGTCAGATGATGCCGAACTACAAACCCGAGTTCATCGGCCCTTTCGGCGATAGAAATGCGCTCGAGCTGAACCTGGGCTTTCACAGTTGCAAGTCCACAGCCAAAAAAAATGATTAGCAAAAACAACGAAATTTTTATAAATCTCATAAGATGATTTAAAATACCTGATATCGATCACGAAAGAGATCAATATCTGCATTTTTTCAGAGAAGTTATATTAGAAAACCAGGCTTGCGTTGGTTTTTAAACTTTTTGATAAAATACAGCCCGTCAAATATTTTTGGAAATGCAGGGCAACTTCATCAGCGTGGAATGATGAGATATTTATCAAACAATATTTTGTTACTCTTTAATCAGTTATTTTATTAATCAAACCATTTTCAACTACCACATTTCCCAGCTACGGAAAAAAGAAAAACAGCCCGGTTCTGATTTTAAGAACAGGGCTGTTTTAGATTTATCTTTTAAACGTAAATCATTATTTTTTAATCGGCTACAACAAAAATTCTCGGGGGAGACTGCCCCACGGCAAATTCTTCATCTGCATGCACAAATACCGAGTAGGTGTACATCCCGATTTCTGAATTATTCCGCACGGCCAGCACCAGGGGATTTCCGTCTCTGACTCTTCGGGTTCCATCTCCAAAAAGCCGGTCATCCGAAAACTGAAAAGAGGCGTCTGATCCTTCAACAACCCACCGGATTCTGTCGCCTCTTTGAACAATTACATCACTTCTGGTTTCGTCATTTGCCTGAACAACGCGCCACACATTATCGATTTTTTTAACAATAAGTTCATGCTCCTGTGGCTGCCCCACCGCATCTTGAACGGCAAAAAATGCCAGTGCAAAAACAAGAATTATTGTTAAGTAACTATTTATTGGTTTTTTATTCATAAAATCCTCCTGGATTTTTGTTAGTTTTAGAAACATCGTTTTTATTCAGAAAGTATTTTCTGAAGCCGTTCGTCAGAAATCAGATCATCAAGGTCAGGTTGATTCATGATTTCTGACCTGGAATGCCCATTTTCAATCGCTTTTCGAATCCACGCTAATGCTTCGTTTCGGTCTCCAAGGCGTTCGAAAGTTGTTGCAGCACGAAACATTACATCAGAATTTTCAGGGGCCAGTTTCAATGCTTTTTCAATGAGTAATCTGGCCTCATTCTCGTTACCCACAACGGCTTCATACCCGGCCAAATCGATGATCAGGTACGAATCATTGGGATTGATTTCCATTTCTTCTCTGGCAAGATCAATAGCCTTCTGATAAGTTTCGATTGCTTGATCCCGTTTTCCATTTATCCAGTAATAGGCTGTTGCAAGATTTCCCCACAGATGAGACTCCCGGTCATGTATTTCCAGAGCCGACTCATACATATTGGCCGCCTGTTCAAACTGCCCCTTTGCGTAATAAATGGTTCCCAAATTGGACAGGGCATCATAAGATTTATGAAGGTCAAGAGAGTGCTCGAACATGGCGATTGCCCTATCAAAATTTTCTGTGAGATAATACATTCCGCCAACATTCAAATATCCTCTGTAGTTATCGGGGGTAATTTCAATGACCCGGTTGAATTGCTCTATGGCTTTTTCATATTCACTATGCCGGTAGTAGAACCAGCCCAATCCGTTATATCCCTCCCAATAATCGGGCTTGAGCCGGATGGCCCTCATAAAAGCTGATTCTGCCTCTTCGATATTACCGGCATATTCATGGGCACGGGCCAAACCGCGATGTGCTTCTGCATTCATGGCATCGGTTGACAGTGCATCACGGAAATTTCCGATAGCCTGCTCGTAATTCCCCGTACCTGTGTTAATCATTCCGAGGGTAATGTTTACCTGCACAAGCTTATCATTCAAATTTCGTGCATACTCTGCGTGCTCAATCGCTTTTTCCACCCATTCTCTCTCTCGTGTAATTTGAAATTTTCGCCAATTAGCCTGTCCCAGACCCGCGTATGCCAAAGCAAATTCAGGGTCAAGCACTACGGCTTCTTCATAAGCTGCCAATGCCAGTTCAACATTTTCAAGTCCATCGTGAAAGTCCTGCAAATAACCCAACCCTTGCAGATAGAGCTCAAAAGCTTCCGGGTCAGATGTATTGCCTTCTCTGATTGCCCGCTCTGCTTCCGGGTTCAACTCCAGATTGAGCATTGTCAGCAAATTTTCAACCGATTTATTATGCAATTCCAGTACCTCAGATGCATTCACATCGATAACTGCTGAATTGATTTGCCGGAGATTTTTTGTGTTAATCAGAGTAACGGTCAGACGAAGCCTGTCTGCAATCGGCTGAAGGCTGCCGGCAATAGCATAATTCACGCCAAATTTTTTGTATGCTTCTGATGCACTTGTGATGTTTTCATTTCTCAACTCACCGGCCGGTACCACAAGCAAATCTCTCTGAAACCTTTGCAGCTGCGAAAGATTGCTGGTTATGGTTTCCACAAGACCGTCGCTAAAAACCTGTCGGCCCGGGTCATCACCGATATTTGTAAAAGGCAGCACAGCCAGATGTATGGATTCGGAACCCGGCAGCGGCAATGAATTTTGAGAATCATCCCGAAATGCAAACACCAAAACGGTAATGACCGCCAACACGCCAATCACACCGGCGTATAATATAGTTTTTCTCTTTTTGGAAACACTCTCGCTGGACTTGTATTGTGAACTCCTGGCATCAGAACTGCTGCCAAGCTCCTGATTTGTATATTCAAAAATATTGAGTAAATCATTCATCAGCTCAGCGGCCGACTGATAACGCTCTTCTGGTTCTTTTTCCAGGCATCGGAATATTAGCGATTCGAGTTCTGCCGGTATCTCGGTTTCAGACTTTTCAATTGGTGGTGGGTCTGTGTTCATAATCGAATACATCACAGAGTGCTCATAAACCCCACCAAATGGCAATTTTCCTGTTACCATCTCATATAAAACCACCCCGAAAGACCAGATATCCGACCTGCGATCTGACTCTTCTCCCTGAATCTGTTCCGGCGACATGTAAGCGGCTGTTCCCACAGTAGAGCCGTCTTTTGTGAGACGTTCAGTATCTGCAATTTTTGCAAGGCCGAAGTCCAAAATTTTTATTTCACCGGTTTTAGATACAATGATATTGGCCGGTTTAATATCGCGATGAGTAATTCCTTTTTCATGTGCTGCCTTCAGCCCTCTGACTATTTGCAGTGAGTAACTGGCAATGCTTTCTTGCTTATTACCACTCAGCTCTGCAGTCGCATCCGGATATATAAAATGATTTTTGATGAGTTGCTGCAAATCAATTCCGTCGATGTATTCCATCACAATAAATTGATTGCCGCTATCATCTTCTTCGATACTGTAAATCTGGCTGATATTGGTGTGATTTAACTGAGCAGCCGATTTGGCCTCATGTAGAAAACGGGAACGGTTTTCCGGAGTCATGGAGGCGTGATCTGGTAAAAATTTGAGTGCAACGTCCCGGCTTAATTTATTGTCCCGGGCTTTGTAGACCACACCCATACCCCCTTCGCCGAGTTTTTTTTGAATCGTGTAATGCGATATTTCTTTGCCAATCATTGTTGGTTCAACCCATTAAATTTTTTACTTCTGCAATTTGTCTATCTGAAATCTTTACTTGTTACCATAGTAAATTTGCTGATTCCGATATCCTGGCTTGTAACCGTTTTTGAAAATTTAGACTGCTTTTCTGCTGCCATTTTCCAGTGGTATAGTCCACCAAGCGTATGATTCACCTTATGCAAAAAACTCTGGAATTTGCCTTTCTCCTCATACGTTTCGATGGATGTTAAATCATCCCAAATGGTCAGCGAAATCATCTCGCCGTTATACTTTGAATTGTCCAGAAGAAATGCGTATCGGCACCCGGAAATTTTCTTCAATTGTGGCAAAATCTCTTCTTCATAAACTCTGCTGAATTCCTCTTTTTTTCCTTTGTTGATTTTAAGAGAGAGGATTCGCAAGTATCTTCTTCCGGACGGCACTTTTTTGGGAATTGTTTCGTCGTCGATCACAGCCGGATAAGATTTTACTTCAGGCTCTGCCGGTAAAGGAATGTATTCCACTGTATTTTCGCTGGAGAGCTGTATTTTCCACTCACTTCCCTTCTCCAGCATATGCTGAATGGATTCGAGGTTTTGCTCAAATTTTCCGGATTGGACATAAGAGTTTGCATCTTTTTCAGACGTCCAAATCGTTAGCGAAATATACCGGTCCGGCTGATCCTGACTATGGAGTAACCCGGCAAAAATGCATCCGGGCGTGCATTCAAGCGAACTGATAATTTTATCCGAATAGATTTCAGCCAGCCTCTGTTCGGCTTCTTTTTTTGCCGATGCTTCCACCATACGCAAATACATGATATCCTCCTCAGTTTTATTGATTTCTTCTCAATGCCATTGCGGTAATATCATCAAACAACTTCTCTTTTCCGCTGTGTGTTAAACAGGCATCCAGAATAGATTTGATTAAATCCTCAGGCTGACTGTTCTTTTCCAATTCACCCTTTAATTGCTCGATTAACTGGTGTTCTCCCATCATTTCTTCTTCCGGATTGATGGAATCTGTTACCCCGTCAGAAAAAATAAAGAGTGTGTCTCCAACCGAAATGTTAATGATCTCCTCTTCATATTCCTGCTCGTTCATAATGCCCAATGGCAGCCCGCCGGTTGACAAGCGCTCGTAATTGCCATTGTTTTTAAAAATAAACGGATACTCGTGCCCGGCACTTGAATAGTGAAGTGTATTTGCTTCTGTATCGAGCACGGCAATAAACAGGGTGGCAAATTTTTCGGCACCTGTGCTCTGAAACAGTTGGCGGTTTGCCATTTTAAGAATTTCTCCGGGCCTGAGCAGATGCAGCACCTGCCCGCGAAGAATTGCCTGAAGATTCGACATCAACAGCGATGCCGGCAACCCTTTTCCGCTGATGTCTCCCAAACAAAGTGCCCAGCGGTGATCATCCATCCGGATATAATCAAAATAATCGCCACCTACCTCTCTTGCTGTCACGTTTGTGCCTGCCACCGCAAAGCGGTCGATCTGAGGGGCCTGCGCCGGTAACATTTTTTTCTGAATTTCTGAGGCCAGATCCAGCTCGCGGCGCATAAACCGGTATGCCTCTTCCTCTTCATATAGCCGGGCCGTTTCCACTACCTGTGCCGATTGTGCCGCTATAATTGACAACAATCGCTGATCCGATTCAGTAAAATGGCCGTCAGATCCTGATGTTTTATTATATACTGTCAGAATCCCGGTCAATTTAGAGCGCACCATCAACGGCGCACTCAGCACAGAATTGATGGATGGGTCCCACTTTACGTTCCTGAATCGTTCATCATCTTCAGGCTCATTAATCATCAGCGGTTTTTTGTTGATCTGCATCCAGCCCCGCAAATTCTGGTTCAGGTGCAGCGGAGAACGGTCACTCGAACTAACCATACTGCGAACAAGTGTTTGGGCCGGGTTCTGTTCATCTTCCGCAATCAGTGTAATATCTCCCTGTTCGGCTTCCATAGCCCGTATTGATTTACCAATAATAGATCTCATTATTTTTTCGCTATCAAGGCTGCCGCTTATCGCAAGAGACAGATCGTTTAAAATAGCGAGCTCATCAACAGCCCTTCGCAGGTGCAGGTTTTCTTTCTTCAGTTGCTGAAGGTATTCCGTTGTAAGTTCTATTTCCAGATTTGCATTCGTCACTGTAGCACCGGTTAATTGTAGATTGAAATAAAACCCTGACTGTGATCCGTTTTCACCTCTCTGCTTCTCAAGCTCACATACCAACAGAACATGGTACTTTTTCTGATTGACAATTAAACAGTTTTCAAACCACCTGGTTCTTCTCAATCTCTCGTAACAACTTTCGCTTATTCTCTCATATAGCAGAACCACGTACCGGGATAGAATGAAATGCCTCTTATATCTACAATCCCAATAACAAATATTTCAATACAGACACTGTAAAAACAGACAGGTCTGAATAAATATCTGACATGAATTGATATGAATTTATCTGGCCATTTTCAAGCTTTTGGCAAAATCTTATAAATCTCTCACGTTTGTACAGCCTGGATTATTTTCCGGAAACAGCAGTGCAGCCCATGAATATCAACATTTTAAAAAAGATAAAATCGCTGAATGCAAGTAGTTGCAACTCTTTATAGACGGTGCCGGTCTTTTATTGGTAGGCTTTTACAGCTTCTTCCTGTGTTTCATAAATATCAAAAACCGTAAACAATTTGGAAATTTTCAGTAGACTTTTAATTCGGTCTGTAGGACTGCACAATTTAAAATCGCCCCCTTCTTTTCTGAGGCCGGTCAGTGTGGCAATCAGAATTCCAAGACCGGATGAGTTCATGAAATCTACTCCGCTGAAATCACCGATAATTTTGGTTTTACCCTGTTCGGTTAATGATTTCACCTCTTCCCGAAAACCGGTAGCTGAAGCTCCTCCCATCATATTTCCTTTGAACGAGAAAATTACGGTGCCGTTTTTTTCTGAAGTAGAGTATTCCATAATAATTCTGCCAATTTTGTTTTACGGATGAGTTGTATGCTGCTCTATTATAAATAAAAATTTCGGTTTTGATAAGCTTTTTATAAAAAAAACCGAAATTAGAATCCTGTTATGATGGAGTTCAGGCTTAAAAGAGTAAGCGTAATGGGAAAAACAGTAAATAATTTTCAGGTAATTTCAAGAGCAAGATCTTTTAAGCCCTTTTCTTTTCAAGCTCATCCAGCTTGTTTCTTAAATACATCTGCTCATTGATATTATTACTGGCATACCGGCCAATTTCCACAATTTGTTTGATGGCTTTTTTAAACTCTTCTGTTGATGAGGTTTTTTGAATATAACCGTCAGCACCGGCTTCCAATGACCGGATTGCATAAAGAGACTCATCATAAGAAGAGAAAACAAGAATTTTTGCATCCCCCTGATTTTGACTGATCAGCTCAAGTGTTTCAAAATAATCTCCACCGGGCATATTAATATCCAGCACGATCAGACTGAATTCCAGTTCCCGGATCAGTTGCTGAACTTTCCCGAAATCATCAGCTTCATGAAAAGTAGCATCAGGCAGATGTTTCTGGATGATAATTCTTACGATTAAGCGAATTATCCCATGATCATCTGCCAACAATATGTGATTTTTTTTATCGGCCATGGAGAAGTTAGTACCTCAAGCACCCTGTATCTTAAACACCTGCAACTACCTTTAATGTATTTGAATCTGAAAAATCGTTATTGACCAAATCTAACACTTGAAAAGCTCAACCCGACATCCGTTTCCAGTTAAATGCAGAATTATTAAAATTTTCTCGCTCTTTCAAACAAGATTCCAAATCAGATTAATCAGAAAAAAGCCTACACTCATTAAATATTTAAATAATCAATATCTAATGAATAAATTAACTTTTTATTTGAGAAATTAAAAAATTTTAATCTTTCTCATTTCAGTTTTTATCAGATTTATTTAACCCAACATCAAGCGGCCTTTTTTTGTCTCCGGCCAGGTGGATGGTTTGTGTCGGGAAAGCAAAATCGATTCCCTCCTTATTAAACCGGGTAATGATTTCCTGATTGACCTTCTCGGTAAACCCCATGTATTGCCAATAATCAGGCGGATGGAACCAATAAAAACATTTCAAATTGAGTGAATCAGCATTCAGATCATCAAAATATACGCGTGGCGGCAAATCCTCATTCATTCCCTCATGATTGTCCAATATTTCTTTTAAAATTTCTACTGCCCGTTCCACTTTATCCGGTGGTGTATCGTAGGTGATTGTTACATCGAACACCCTGCGGATAAACGGCCGCTTGCCAATGTTGTGAATGGTCATATTTGCGAGATTCCCATTGGGCACCGTAAGCATGTGGCCATCCAGCGTTTTAATCTTGGTGGTGCGCACACCTACCTCGGTAATCACTCCAAGTTTATCATCCAGATTTATGAGCTCACCCACATTAAAAGGTTTATCTGCAAAGATCATCAGTGATCCGAAAAAATTCCGGATAGTATCCTGCGCGGCAAGGCCGAGAGCAAGGCCGCCAATACCAATACCGGCCAGGATACTTGTAATCGGTTGGTCGCTCAGCGTTTGTGCAGCTTGCAGGATGATTAAAATAACCACAGCCACCCGGATCGATTTGCCCACAATGGGGATGAGCATATCGTCGATATTGGTCGATTCACTTTTTGCAAACCCTTTGAGCCAGGCGTCCAGCACATCCACCTGCCGGTAGACAAAATGCCCGATAGCGAGTACAATCAACAGCTCGAGTGTGGTGTACAGCAGGCTTTGAAATGCTTCCGGAACAATCAGAAAAGAGATGGCCAGGCGCAAACCAAAAGCAAAAAACAGAAATGTTACCGACATTGAAGCCGATTCGGCCGCAACTGCAAGAAGCCTTCGGCCGCGCTGCTCAAATTTCGGCTTGAGCCTTCCCAAAAAATATTTTGAAAGTTTCCCAAAAAACAGTGCCAGTGCTATGATGATGATCAGCACAGCAATTCTCCAGATTTCGTTGCCAACAAATACATATTCGGCAGGTTCGGTCAACAGATCCATTTGATTTCTTTTTATAAGTTTGATTCAAAATTTCAGGTTAACGGAGTGCAAGCGTTCACAAATGATTTATCTGTAAAGTTCCTGATGAAGTACATTCAACAGCTCTTCGCCAAGATTACTGCTGTATTCCCAAAACATGGCTCCGCCAAGTCCCCTCGCTTTTATGTAATGCATTTTGTGGCGCAGAGATTCCTCATCGTCATAGGAATAAAATCTCCGGGTTTCCGGGTTCCAGAGCCAGGGCGCTTTAGCTTCTTCATCCCAATAGCGAATAAATCCGTTTTTGTTGATATAATTTTCTTTGAGTTCGTCAAATCCGGCTGACCCACGGCCATCACCCGAAGCAAACTGATAGAGCCCATTGTCTTCTGGCCGCACACCAGTCCAATATCGCCCATAAAAAGCCACACCCAAAATCAGTTTCTCAGAGGGAATTCCTGCATCAATATTCCATTGAACGGATTCATCTGCCGAACCTCTTGTGTAATGAATGGTTTGAGAAGGGTAGAGATTGGCGTGATGGGCTGCCACCGGCGAGCCACCCGTGTGGTAATCGTATGTCATCAGGCTGATGAAATCGAGATACTGATGCGCTTTATGCATTTCGGTATTTTCCAAAAATCCCTTGCTGGCCCCGGTGGCAATGGTCAGCAGATAGGGATTCTCCTCGCGATCGTCAACCCGGCTCTGTTCATCAAGTTGTCTGCGTAATTCTTTCAGCATCAGCGTGAAGTTTTGCTTATCCACGGCACGGAACACATTTCCAGCTCCGGGATGGCCGGGATATTCCCAATCGAGGTCAATTCCGTCCAAATTGTATCTTTTCAAAAATTCGACTGCACTGCGGGCAAAAATTTCGCGGGATTGCTCGGTCAGTGCAGCATCAGAAAAATAGGTGGATCGGGCCCATCCGCCCACGGAAATAAGAATTTTCAAATCTGGATTATCCACTTTCAGAGAATCGAGAACTTGAAAATTGTAATCATCATTTTCCAGATAGGAGGCTATTTTTCCGTCCACAATATCGGCAAATGCATAGTTGATGTGGGTCAGTTTGCGGGCATCAATGAGATCCGTTCTCCATTCGCGCCAGCCAGCTACATAACCAACGATTTTGTAATCAGAGGTTTTGGTCACATTCTCATTCTGGCAATTGCCATCATCAGAAGCGGCATAAACCCCTGTCATAGTTACTGCTGATAAAACCAGAAACAGGAGCACAAACAGATTTCGGAGCATGTTTTTACAGATAATGTTTGTTCTCATGTTTACAATGTATGGAAATTCGCTCAGTACTTCACAAAACTGAAACTAACTGTGAAACCATTTTACATTCCTGCCAATACATTTCCCTGATCATTGCCTATCTTCAATCAAAAATATGAGATATCCATTTGTATGATGAAAGAATCCATTGAACGTCTGGAGGCGGAAGCACTGAAACTTGAACTGAATGGCCGGGACAGGAAAGAGCTCCAAAAACATGCCCTTTCACTATCACACCGTTTTTATGATTCGATAAAGGGAAACAGCGCATACCAGCCTTTTGATGATCTTGAACTTCAGTCCATTCTTGAACACCCCATTGATGAGACAGGTGCAGATCCTGCCGATTTAATCCAAAACATTGAAGAGCAAATCTTTGAACCCGGCTTAAATGTTCCTTCAGGGCGAAATTTCGGATACATCCCCGGAAGCAGCCTGGAGAGCGCAGCCATTGGAGATTATCTTGCCGCTGTTACCAACCGTTATGCCAGTGTCTATTCCTCATCGCCCGGTGCGGTATTGCTCGAACAACGGGTTATCAATTGGATGGCTGATTTGATCGGTTACGGAGAAACTGCGGGCGGATATCTTGCCTCGGGTGGCAGCATGGCCAACTTAACGGCCGTTGTTACTGCACGCGACAGTAGCGGACTTACACCAAACCTCTATCCGGAATCGGTAGTTTATCTGACCCGGCAAACCCACCACTGTGTTGACCGCGCCCTGAACATTGCCGGCCTCGGCACCTGCCATAGACGTTACATTGAGATGGATGAACGATTCAGAATGAAGCCGGTATCGCTCAGAAAGCAAATCCGAAATGATGTGCAGGCCGGCCTGACTCCGTTTATGATTGTGGCCTCGGCCGGTTCAACCGACACCGGCGCTGTTGATCCGATGACGGATATCGGGGAAATTGCGAAGAAAAACAACACCTGGTTTCATGTGGATGCCGCTTACGGTGGCTTTTTTCTTTTAACAAAGGAGGGTAAAAAGCCGTTGAAGGGAATTGAATTGAGTGATTCGGTGGTGCTGGATCCGCATAAAGGCCTATTTCTTCCTTATGGAATTGGCGCTCTTATTGTAAAAGAAGTGGGAAAACTTGTGGACACACACCGCTACTCAGCCAACTATATGCAAAGCAATCAGATAAATGATTATGTCGCCTCTCCTGCTGATGTTTCTCCGGAGCTGAGCAAACATTTCCGGGCCATGAGAATATGGCTGCCGCTGAAACTGCACGGGTTAAAAGCCTTTCGAAGTGCACTGCATGAAAAGATACTGCTCGGCCGTTACCTCTGGCAAAAAATAGGCCAAATCAAACAGATTGAAACAGGCCCGGCACCACAACTAAGTATTTTCATGTTCAGATGGAAACCTGAAGCCGGTGATACGAATGACATGAACCGGAAACTGCATCAGGAAATTTTGAAGGCTGGCCGGGTATTTCTTTCAACCACAGAAATAGATGGAGAATTCTTTTTCAGGGTGGCAGTACTTTCCGTACGTACGCATCTTGCTGAAGCCGATGCTCTTATTTCTGTGATTAGGGAGAAGATTTCAGAATTGGAGCGGTAATTACTTAGACGAGGGTAGCTTTTTATTCCATCCCCATGATAAAACGGTCTCTGAGTTCCTGCACATACACGCCGATATCGTTTCGAATTTCGAATAAGCGACCGTGAAATTTGGAGTAGAGCGATGGCACAATAAACGGTTCGCGCTTCATTTTTTGCAAATAGTTAAGAGCGTGATTGGCACTGTAGAGAGCCTTTTTGGTGTAGGCGATGTTGCCGCCGAGCACTTCCTGCTCAAAACCAAATGAGTAACCGCCCGCAAGTTTAGCACTCACTTTCAGTACATTGATAACAAATTCGTTCACTTGTTTGGTTTGAAGGTGGGACGGAATGGTTTCTGCCCATTTCAGCACATCTACGGCAAAACTTCGTGCTTCGCGGTAAATATCCAGATTTTCGATAGAACCATATTCGGAGAATGTGAAATCTTCACTCAGCTCTTTCCACTCCTCGCCGTATTCAAAGTCTTCGTCATCCTCAAAATCATCTTCATCGAAGAAAGGAAATGTGTCATCCTGGAAGAAAAAATCATCATCTTCAAATTCATCTTCATCGTCCTCCCAGTCATCTTCATCTTCGGGGAAGTAGGCTTCATCGAGCAGTAATTCTTCCTCGATAAATGCTTCTACAGCATCCAGTTCATCCATACTTTCCTGCAACAGGATAATCCATCGGGGGGTATTTCCATGAGGATCGGATGTGATAAATCGGCGAAGTTGCTCGCTGCGTTTTTCGATTTCGTTGAGATGAGACTCCCACTGGAATTCGTTCCAGACGGGGCCTTGTTCAAAACCGTCTGAGCTCATTCAATTAATTTGCTAAATATTTACCGGTTATTTTTTCTGAAAATCT
This sequence comes from Balneolaceae bacterium, assembly GCA_007127745.1. Lineage (GTDB taxonomy): Bacteria > Bacteroidota > Rhodothermia > Balneolales > Balneolaceae > Rhodohalobacter. The sequence goes on along the minus strand of SKYV01000208.1, from coordinate 13,903 downwards.
TTCAGAATAACTACAATCGAAAAATACGATCTTTATTGTTCAAATACAGTGGAAGTTCTAACTGCTTTTACAGCTTCTCGAGCACACCCATTATCACTTTGGTCATCTTGGGTTCTGCCATCGCTGCAGCATCCAAAATATCCTCAATGTTTACCGCTTCAAGAGCATCCGGGAAACATTCGTCTGTAATGACAGAAATTCCAAGCACATCCATTCCCATATGCACGGCAGAAGTCACTTCGGGAACGGTGCTCATCCCCACCACATCGGCTCCGATAAGCCGCAGATAACGATATTCTGCTTTTGTTTCGAGCATCGGGCCGCTTACGGCCACGTACACCCCCTGGTGCATGGGGATACTGTTTTCGAGAGCAACATTTTGTGCAATTTCTCTGAAACGCTCGGTATATGGATCGCTCATATCTGGAAAACGGGGGCCAAGTTCATCGTCGTTCGGCCCGATGAGCGGATTATCGCCAAGCAGGTTGATGTGATCGGTAATCAGCATAATATCACCACGCCGGAAATGCGGGTTCATCCCGCCGCAGGCATTGCTCACAAAAAGAGTATCAGCCCCGTTGGCTTTCAGCACCCTCACCGGAAATACAATTTGCTGCATGGTGTAGCCTTCGTAATAGTGGAAACGGCCCTGCATGGCCACTACTTCTTTTCCACCCAGAGTGCCGAATAGCAGTTTGCCGGCATGACTTTCCACGGTAGATACCGGAAAGTGCGGAATCTGATCATATGCGATTTCTGTTTCAACTTCCATCTCATCGGCAAGCTGTCCCAGGCCGGTGCCCAAAATGAGCATGTAATTTGGCCTGAGCTCTGTTTTTGACTGAATATAATCGAGTGCTTCGGTACGGGCTTTACGGAACGTTTCTATAGAATCTAAAGACATGCAACGTTAGTTAGTTTGGTTAATCTATTTCGTCAAGAATATCGTCAATTTTTTCTGAACCGGGAAAGGGAGGGTCTTTTTTTATTGAGCTGTTATCGCCCTCTTTCTTTTTTTCATTTTTATTTCGCTTCCGGAACTTCAGATCCACCTTTTCCTCTTCTTCTTGTTCGGGCAGTGTAAACAGCGATTGGTCGTCTTTGCTGAATTGCCTCAGAGCTTCACTCGTGTTTTCAAGGTATGATTTAACCGACCGGATCATCTCTTCGCGGCGGTCAATCAGCTGCAAAATGTTCTGGCGAATTTCGCGGCGCTGCTGGTAGGCTTGCTGAATGATGGATTCGGCTTCAAGTTCAGCTTTTTCGGTAATGTTTTTGGCTTCTTTTCTTGCACTGCTCAGTTTATCTTCTGCAGAATTTTTTGCCGTCTGAAGGGTTTCATGCAGAGCCTCTTCCACACGCTCGTAATGCATCAATTTATCGTTCATTTTATCGAGCTGATTTTCGAGCTCCCTGATTTTCCCTACCATGTGCTCCCATTCGCTGGCAATCAGGTTCAGATACGATTGTACTTCGGCCGGATCATACCCGCGCAGAGATTTTTCAAATTGTTGCTGTTTTATTTCAAGAGCTGTCAGTTTCATGGGCAATAATAGGTTCTTAAATTTTGGATTCTATTCTAAAAATCAGATTGTCTCTCTGTACATTACCGGGCTATTTCGTACCACTGAATAATAAACATTCTCCAGCATAATCTTTATTGATTCAGCATATTTTTCAGTTTTCCACCCTGCTGGTTCTCCTCCTTGGTGGCTTCATTTTCAATTTCTATTTCAATCGAACTTTTTTGTTCGCTTTTGGTTGTCTCTTTTTTCTTTGAGGTGGTTTTATCCGGGGCCGTATCTGTTACAATTGCTTCCAGGTTTGAAAGCCGACGGTCCGTTTTCTCCTTAAATTCGCGTAAAGCTGCCAGAAACTCCTGATTTTCGGTCAAATTACCCGATCCTTTTTTTACCCACGTTTTTATGATGCTTCCAACAATTCCCAAAAAAACGATTGCAACAATACTTCCAAAAACGATAGATACAATAAAGACCTCTTCACCCATTATGATTTTATCCTCTGTTTTTAATTAACATTCCATCTTACTGATCCAGCAAATTTTTCAGCCTTTCCTTTCCCTTTATTTCAGCTTCATCCTTCTGGCTTTCAATTTCAATATCTATCAAACTTTGCTTTTTCCTGGCTGCAGTATCTGTCTTCTGTGTGTGTTCTTTCATCGTTTTTTCATCAGAAATCTCATCAATAACCTTTTCGATGCGGGTCAGCCGCCGGTCGGTATTTTCTTTAAACTCGCGCAAAGCGGCCAAAAATTTCTCGTTTTGCGTTAAATCACCCGATCGCCCTTTTATCCAGGTTTTGATAATACTACCGGCAATTGCACCAAGAATAATCAGTACAACACTTCCAAAAACCACAATTGCATTTGGATCTGCTCCATCCAGCATTTTAATCACCTTTTACTTTTTTTGCCTGTTCAGAAACCCTTTTTTCATTTTCCTTTTTGATTGGCACCTCATCATTCAGCTCAATATCTGCGGCATTACCTGTCGATGCTGCAACGCTCCCGAATGACTCATCAGCTATTATCGCTTCCAGATTTTCAACTCTTTTTGTGATTAACGCAAGCTCTTTGTGTATATCATCCAACTGCTCATCACTTTGTTTATTTTGCGACTGCCACTTCAATTTATTTTTTTGATAGTCGATCAGGTAGCCGCCGATAATTGCTGCAAGAATTATGATTGCAATGAGAGTTCCCGACATACTGTTTTTGACCTGATTGTTTATTTATGCATAGTTCGGATATAGCATTTTGCCACTTCCAAAAATGCACTTTCAATTAAAATAAAAAAACACGGGCTCATTATCTCCCAATCCAAAAAATAAAGATTCCATTACCTAAAGAACGGGCTTATTTTGTAACGCACTGAAATCTTAATAGTTACGTTCGCCAAAAATAGCTGTTCCAATCCGTACCATGGTGGCTCCTTCTTCGATAGCCACGTCAAGGTCATTGGTCATGCCCATGGAGAGATGCTCCAGTTCCACCGCGCCTCCGTTCAGGTGCAAATGCTCATCCCTCAGTTTTTTCAGCAGTCTGAACTCCGGCCTCACATCTTCAGGATCATCCGTAAACGTAGCCATTCCCATCAATCCTCTAACGCGAGTATATTTTAGATTTTGGGCATATTTCAACATCGGTTCCAGTTGATCGGGTTCGCAGCCGCTTTTTTGTCCTTCACCGCTGATATTCACCTGAATCAGTGCATTGATGACCCGGTCTTCGGCTTTTGCCCGTTTTTCGATCTCCTTCAATGCTTTTTTCTTGTGCACGGACTGGATCCAGTCTACCCTGTGAGCCATATATTTGATTTTATTGGTCTGAAGATTCCCGATAAAATGCCATTGAACAGTCTCGTCTTTGATGGCTTCCATGCGGTCTTCGAGAGCTTTGGCGCGGTTTTCCCCGATATGCTTGTGGCCGGTTTTAAGCAGCTTCAGTATATCTTCGTCTGGCTTTGTTTTACTCACGGCAACCAGTGTAATTTCTGAGGGATTTCGGCCTGCATTATCACACGCTTCTTTTATGCTATCCAGAACTTTTTGATACCTGTCATTCAATTTAATGCTCATTAGGTAATTCTATCTACGGTTAAATTCAAAATTGATAATTGCTGAGTTTCTTCATAAAGAATTAATCAAATGGCTTTTATGCAGTTCAAAGATAGTAAAGTTTTATCCGAAAATTTTTTCCCGAACGTTCTGACATCAAGTAATTTTGTTTATCAAATTTATGAGATCAGTTCCTCATCTTTCTCTTCTCCTTTTAAACGGACCATCTTTGCAGGTGGTATAGCTCTGTCTTCGGTTTAAAAGCACTAATTAACGAATTTGAAAGATCAGCAATTCGCCAGATCACTCTGTCCAGGATTCTGTTTTTAAAAAAACCTGAAAAAAGCAGTTTCAAGAAAACAAAATGATTCGTATTTTTGATGTCTGTGAAAAAAATAATGACACACCAGCGAAAATCCATATTCAGGACGAACGCGGGGTTAAAATCCCATCCTGCCAAGCGTTCACCTCGAACCAGCACGGGAGGTTTTAAAACTTGAACACCCAGGTTCGCCATATAACAAACTTTATACATCAGTGGGCACCGCCCGGTATAAAGATGAGTTATGACAATGTAGGGCTTCTGCTTGGCGATCCATCCTCCCCTGTTTCAAGAATTCTTGTTTGCCTCGATGTTACAGAAGATATTGTTGACGAAGCCGTAGATAACAAGTGCGAGCTGATTGTATCTCACCATCCGCTGATTTTCAACAAAATTTCCAGTATCAACCCTACTGATGAGCAGGGGCGTATTATCTACAAAATGATTCGCAACAATATTGCGCTCATCACAGCCCACACCAACCTGGATGCCGCTCTCGATGGTGTATCGTTTGTACTGGCCAACAATCTCGGCCTCGATGACCTGCAGTTTCTGGACAAAAGGTACAACATCAGCAGAAAAATTTCGCTCACCACGGATTATGAAGACACCGAAGCCGTGCTGAAACTCCTGAATTACTATTCGGCAGAAGAAGCTCATTTTTACGGAGTGGACGGGCGAAAGGAAGATCAGAAAAATTTTGAAGCCATTATTGATGAGCATAATGTAAATCAATTGCGCAAAACGCTCGAAAAGGAAGGGTTGCTGAAAAAGGGGAGTTTTCAGGTAATGGAAATGTCAACCCCCACCAACAATTTCGGCATGGGCGTGCTGGGGCATTACCCTGATGAAGGCATTGCCATGGATGAATTTTTACATCTTGTGTGCCGTGCACTTGATGTACCCACACTTCGTTATTCAGGTGGTGCCGAACGAATTCAAAAAGTAGCCGTATGCGGCGGTTCAGGTGTTTATTTGAAAAAAGCCGCCATGCAAGCCGGAGCGGATGCGCTGGTTACCGCCGACATCAAATACCACGATTATTTTATTGAAAAACCGGATTTTCTGCTTGTAGATGCAGGACACTATGAAAGTGAGTTTCCTGTAGTAGAAGCCATAAGGAAAGAATTATCGGAAGCTTTTGAACATTTGACGGTGGATGCCACCGAACATGTAACCAATCCGATGAAGATTTATGTTACAGATTTTGAAAATAAAAACATCTAAACACTCGTAAATCATCACCATGCAAGAGGTACTTCAACAACTCGCCAATCTTCAGTACATCGACAGTCGCATCGATGAAATCCGCCAGTTAAGAGGCGATTTACCCGAAGAAGTTCTCGATATCGAAACCAACATCAACCGTTTTGAAGCCAAAATTCGGCAGCTCGAAGAAGAGCGTGACAAGGTTACTGCCGAAAAGAAAAAGTTAGAGCTCGATATTGAAACGTCAATGGATAAAACCAAAAAGTACGAAGAGCAGCAATTAACCGTACGGAATAACCGGGAATACGATGCGCTGACCAAAGAAATTGAAGCCCAGAAGCAATTTGTAGAGAATTCAATTTCAAGAATTGAAGAGATTGATAAACGTCTCGAAGAGATTGATTCTGAACTGGAAACCAATCAAAAAGAACTGGAAGAAACCCGGGAATTACATTCCGAGAAGAAGGAAAATCTTGATAAAGTAGTGGAAAGCACGAAAACGGAAGAGGATAAACTTCTCGAAAAACGTGAAGAGCTCGAAGAAGAGCTTGATAACCGCTACGTTCGAAGTTACAACAGGCTGCGCAACGGGTTGAACAACGGTATTGCAGTGGTTGCTATGGAAAAAGGTGCTGCACTCGGTATGGCCCTGCCTCCACAGACACAGGTGGAAGTACGCCGCAAAAACAAAGTTATTATTGATGAGCATAGCGGCCGAATTGTGATTGACCCTTCTTTTTTCGACGAAGCAAAAAAACAGCTGCAAATTTAAAATTCTGCAAATTGCAAGATTATCGCTGGTTTCTGCGTTAATCAACTGATGGCTATTTCAACAATTTTAAAGTTCCCGGGCAATCGTCCCGACAATCTTGTCGGGAAGGAAAGTCCGAACACCAACGAGAACCGTGCCCCGGGAAACCGGGGTCTCTGCTGTAAATCGGCAGGGGAGACAGTGCCACAGAAAACAGACCGCCCCGATACTTTGGGGTAAGGGTGAAAAGGTGAGGTAAGAGCTCACCGTCCCGTCCGGCAACGGCTGGGTGCAGGGTAAACCTCACGGGGTGCAAGTTCATGCAGGTTGTGTGCCTCTCGTCGCTATACAACCGGGTGGAACGCCCAGATAAATGATTGCTGCCCCGAATTGTCGGGATACAGAATTCGGCTTACAGGGAACTTTTTCAAGAAGTGGCCGTTTTGTTTACAGGCGGCCATTTTTGTTTTTGGCTTAAATAAATAAGATTTTAAAAAATGTAATCCGATAAAATATTATTCACTTTTCAGGGTTGCACCTTTACATAAACATAAAAACAGATACAAATTACTTAATGAAAATAATTAAAAGTATACTCGTCACATTAATCGCAATTTTTGTAACCTCCGGTGCATTATTTGCTCAGGTGCAGCAGCAACAGCAGCAAATGCCTGACCTTCCTACTTCTGATGAAGTGAGTGATGAAGAAATTGTCCAGCTTGTTAATACCATCCACGATCTCGAGCCTATCCAAATTAAAGCTCAGGAACAAATTGAAGAAGCAGTTGAATCTGAAGATATCTCTTTTGAAAGATTCCAGCAGATGATGATGGCCATGCAGAATCCACAAATGGCCGATCAGATGGACATTAGCGATGAAGAAATGTCAAAAATTCAAACACTTCAACCCAGACTGATGGAAATTCAGGGTGAAGCTGAGCAGGAAATGGCGGAAAAAATTGAAGATAACGGCCTTACCATGGAGCGATACAGAACTATCATCATGGGCGCACAACAAGATCCTGAACTGATGGCCCGTGTAGAAGCTGAACTGGATGACGAATAAGTTATCCTGAAACCGGTTAACTGAAATTAAAAAAAAAAGCTTCTGTCAGAAATGGCAGAAGTTTTTTTTATGTCAAGGTTTTTTGATATTGATCATTACAGATTCACACTGTAACTGCCTTTTATTTTTCGGTCTAATTCTCGCCGCACGTCTTTTTCTTTAATATCTTCCCTCTTGTCGTATTGCTTTTTACCCCTCGCAAGGCCAATCAGAATTTTGGCATAGCCGCCCTTAAAATATAATTTGAGCGGAACCAGTGTATAACCTCTCTGATTAATTCGCTTATCTATCTCACGAATCTCTTTTCGTTTTAGCAGCAATTTACGGTCGCGGCGCTCATCATGGTTATTATGTGATCCAAATTCATACGGTTTGATGTACATATTTTTCAGCCAGACCTCTCCCCTGTCCATAAAAGCAAACGACTCCTGAAGACTTGCTTTCCCCGCACGGATTGATTTTACCTCGGTACCCTTCAGCGCAATGCCGGCCTCAAACGTTTCATCAACATGAAACTCGTGCCTTGCCTTTCGGTTCTTAATTGTAGGAGGAGATTTTTTCTGATTGTCGTCAGCTTTTTTAGCCACAAATATTTTTTTTATTGATTCTTATTGATTCCTTTAACGTACAGGATTATTCGAATCGTCTCAATAATCAAAACCCACTTCCCGTAATCCCTCAATCACGTCCGGGTCGGGATGCCGCTCAGGGATGGTTTCATAAATATCCATTATCTGCTGAACCTGTTCGATAGCCACGGCATTTTGCGGATTAATTCTGAGCACCTCTGTAAACTGCACCAACGCATTGTTCATCCGGGTGCGCATTTCTGTTTCATCAAAAGTGTTCATGCTGTGCATTGCATAATTGAGGTGTGTTTTCTCCAGTAATAATCGAATCTCGGGATCGTCTCTGTCTTCACTATCCAGCATTGATAGTGCGGTTTCATAATCATCGTTATCAATCAGAACATCAACCTGTTCAGATAGTGTAAGATCTTCATTGATCAGGTCACTTTCTGATTGATTACAGGATGCCAAAACAAGTATAAAGGGAATTATCCACAGATATTTAACAGCTGAAAATTTCATAAACATTTATAGTTTCAATTTTGGAATTTATGTTGAGATTTATCCGGCAAAATAAATAGGTGTCGGGCTGATGCACAATACAAATACCGCCATGCTGATCCAGCCAAGTCTTCTGCGGCCCGGTGTTAGCGGCTCTTCAAACATTACAGGCGGATGTTCAATTTTAACAAAGTAAACAAGGAAAAAGCTCCAGAACACCCAAATTAAAGAGCCGGCCTGTGTAAACCCGGAACTGATCACCAGATACACTACAGATATCCCCAGTGACAGAGTCCACACCGGGGCAATCCAGTTAATTTCTCGGTAAAACGCTTTTTTCAGAAAGAACATCAGCAGCAGGCCCCAAATCAAAATGGAAGTATAGCCAAATCCAGGCATCCATTCGTTGATATTGATGTATAAAAAAGGAATAGCCTCTATTCCCGCAAGGGCCATTATACCGCCAAACCCGAATCTGGCCACTTTTTTGTGTTTATCATAACCCAGAAGTGAATATAAAATATGTCCGCCATCCAGTTGGCCGATGGGAGTCAGGTTCAGTGCGGTAAAAAAGAGCCCCAGCCAACCTGCAAACAAAAACGGGTAGTGATACATCTCGTACATAGGCGGTACGTTATCAAAAAAACTTGCCAGAAATGAAAAGAGCAGTGTATTCCCCATAAGGATGGTTGCCCCTTCAGGAGATGTTTCGGGTGGCTCTTCGGGAAATGTGCCTGTTTCCTGAATATGGCTGATCACTTCTTCATGACCGGCAAAATTTTCGATAAACTCCGGCCCGGGCAGTGTGGCAAACCCGTAAAGCAGAATTATCAGTGAAACAAAAAAGCCAGCAATTGGCCCGCTGATGCCAATATCAAACAGTTTCCGGGTATTTCGTATTCGCTCCTCAATTTTGATTACAGCCCCCAGTGTCCCGATCCCCACCGGTATAGGAATAAAATAAGGCAGGGTTACCTTCACATTGTGATAAACCGCTGCAAAATAGTGGCCAAACTCATGAGTGCCCAAAAACGCCAGAAGAAGCGCTGCAAACAGTGCGCCCTGAGGCCACATTTCCCAGAAACTTTCAGCGTTCGCAGAATGTCCCACCCATATAATTCCGACAAACGTGACACATAAAAATGTTGCTGCAAAAAGTAAAAAGTGCTTAATCACCGTTTTTACCGATGGCCTGTTTTTGGGCTTTGGTCTTAGAGGTGGGATTTCTTCGGTTTTAAAGTGCGCTTCGGGGAATGCCAATTTCTGCTATTTCAACCTCAATGTTTTGAATTTAATTCTTGCTTCGTAATATCGGCAGTGTCATACATCGTGCACCGCCTCTTCCTCGGCAAAGTTCATGCCCTTCGAAACTGACGGCAATTTTTTCAGAATTATCCGGTGAAATTCCTTTGCCTTTGTACTCTTCTACAAACTCATATTGATTCATATGCTTGTAGCCGTGCGCTTTCATAGCCCAGAATGTTTCGGTATTTCTGCCATATCCCAATACCACTCCGGGTGCCATTGCAAACAGGTTGGCGCCATCGGTCCATTGCTCCCGAAACTGGGACACAGGATCATCTCCGCCACACTTAATAAATGTGAAAGATTTTCCGGTCAGCTCTTCCAGTGCATCCTTTACAGTATTACACTGCCGGCTTTGTATAAATTCGCCGCCCGAAAAAAGATCTACCACATTGTGCGTTTGCTCTATGATAGCCGGCGGAAATGCCACACATTCATTATGATCGGTAAATGTAAAAATCGTGTCGAGATGCATGGAGGATCGCTGTTTGGGGATATCCACGGCGAGAACATGCTCTACTCCCCGGGCATGCATTTTTCCGGCCACACTCATCAATCCGCTGAATGATGTGCGTTCACTCATTCCAATCATCACAATTTTATCGGAAACCACAAGTACGTCACCGCCTTCAATCGACTGTTTTTTTCCGATCGAGACCACATTGTTTTTAATTGGTTCAAAAAGCGGATGGTATTTTGCAATGATGCGGATTAGTAAAAATTCACGCGAACGAGCATGTTTTGCCGCTCTCGACAGAATGATTCCATCTCCCACTACCGCTGCAAGGTCTCGCGTAAAGAGCAGGTTTGGGGCCGGCTGCAAATTAAACTGGCCGCCAATGGTTCCCTCTACAACAAACTTCAGTAACATTTCGGGGTCCAGCTTCAGCAGATCTTGTTCAATGGTGTGGATATTTTCGAAAGGAAGCTCACGGTTCATCATTTCGATAAATTCTGCTCTTACATCTTGACTCTGAAAACATTCCAGCGCAAGATCTGTAATTTCATATACCCGGCCGTCGGCAGGCATGGCGGCTTTAAAAACATTCAGCATTTCCAGATGCTCTTTTCTGGCATCATTTTCAAAAATAATGTCGTCAAAAAGAAGCTCTTCTTTCAAGCCCGGATTAACCAGTGATACTTCCCGGCCCGGCGTATGTACAATTACTGCTTTCAGCAGGTCTGTTTCTGATGTAATATTAATATTCATGGTCAGTGTACTTAAAATTTTTCAGGCAGGAAGATACACTTTTTATCGGATCTTTTTGAACCGGTAATGTTGTTTAGCGGTTCGAATCTAACAACCTGACAGAGTCGAGGCTGTTCAAAAAGGGCGCTATAAAGGATATATTTTCTACAAAACCGTCATGCCGGACTTCGATCCGGTATCTCCTGCTTTTATCAAAGATAGGAGACCCCGTATCAGGCCCGCCTGCGCTGCCGCTTCGGAAGGCAGGTACGGGATGACGCACTTTTTGGACAGCCTCTCCTGTCATAGTTGTGGGTCAATGGCTAATATCTTGCTAAACTGCTTTCCGTGATTCCGATTGACTTCTCGGGCCAAAATAACAATGTTTTCCCGCTTTCAAATAAATTCTAACTATCGATTAAATGCATCCAAAGTTCTGATATCCCGTAATATTATCAATGTACTTCAAATCAAATTGAAATTAATTTGACACAAGGAAACTGAAATTGATAAGGGAATAAAGAAATGTTTGAACGAGTAGAGCTTCAGCTCTCCGTGATGATGAAATATAGTTCGGCCCGGCGAGTTAATTGAAAGCTCATTCAGTTCATTTGGTTCAATAAGTTTTTTTAGTTCATTTTATTTTGAACTTTATGAAAACCTCCATATCATATAGGTATGGAAACAGAGAAAATCACATATATCGAAGAATCAGGACTGCTTTTTGAAAAGCTGGGATTAACACGAATGGCCGGGCGGGTATTCGGCTATTTGATTGTAAGCGAAGAAGATCAGGCTTCTTTTGATCAGATACGTAAAGTGCTTCAGGCCAGTAAGGGAAGTATCAGCGGCACAATGAAACAACTTTTAAATGCCGGTATGGTTGAAGCGGTAAGCCTTCCGGGAGACCGAAAAACCTATTACCGGCCGAGTAAAATGAAAATCAGCGACATTCTGAAACACAGAATGAGACAGTTTGATGATTTTGCAAGAATATTATCGCGCGGCGAGGAATTAAAATCGAAAAAAGATGATGTTTCCGAATGGCTGATTGAAGCTTCAACATTCTACTTATGGATCGGAGAACAGCTTGATGAAATCATAGACAAATGGGAATCAGAAAAAACAAAGATTATAGAAGAATACAGGCAAAACCATGAAGAAAGAATTGAATCATAACACATCTCAATCAGTCGGTTTGCTTCAATATTTAAAGCAGCTTGACCATCAAATTGATGAATGGATCAGGCATTTTATCGATCAGATTGAACGAGTTTACAACCATCAAAACAGATAGAATCATGAAATTTTTTATCATGTTAAAACCAAAATTATTAACTGTAACAATCCTTGTATTTTCAGTTTGTGTTTTTATGCCGGCAAAAGAGAGTGCCGCTCAAAACCCGGCCGAAATCATAGAGCGTATGGAAGATATGATGCTGGGAGACTCACAACATGCTGAAATGACTATGACCATAGAACGTCCGCGTTATACACGAGATATTTCCATGCGCTCCTGGCTGCTTGGAAGAGATTATTCGCTCATCTTGGTAACAGCTCCGGCTCGAGATGAAGGAACTGTGTTTTTGATGCGCGAAAACGACATTTGGAATTACGATCCGAGAATAGACCGAACCATTCGTTTGCCATCCTCAATGATGGCACAATCGTGGATGGGCTCCGACTTTACCAACGATGACCTTGTGCGCGATACAGACCTCATCGAAGATTTTGAACACGAACTGCTTCGTACGGAAGAATATAACGGCTACGAAAGCTACGTGATTGAAATGATTCCAAAACCCGATACCCCCATCGTTTGGGGGAAAGTTTTAATATGGATTAGCGTGGACGATTACATCCAGCTGCGGGTTGAAAATTATGATCAGAGGGATCAATTGGCCAACACGATGGAGCTCAGTGAAATTCAGGAGTTCGGACACCGTAAAATACCGACTCAAATCACTGTTACCCCGGCCGGAAAAGAAAATGAAAAAACCATTCTCACATATCAAAATCTGGAGTTCGATATCGATATTGACGAGGGGTTTTTCTCCCGCGCGAACATGCAGCGGGTTAGATAAATCGTAAAACATTATTTGAATCATCGGGGGAGAAGTTCAGGCTCTTATATCGAAATCAAAGAGATAAGTGATTCAAATTAAACTCCAACATTATGAAAACCTACTTCAAATTAGCCTGGAGAAACATCTGGAGAAACAGGCGCAGAACCCTCATCACCACTTCTGCCATCGTTTTTGCGGTTCTCGTTGCTATCGTAATGCAGTCGATGAACAGGGGAAGTTATGAAGTGATGATAGACAGAATGGTGAGATTCAACACCGGGTATCTTCAAATACAGGATTACCGGTACGATGATGAATCCTCGCTCGACAACGCATTTTATTACGATGAAGAACTCAGGGATAGAGTTTTAAATGCCGACGACAGGATTGAATTAATACTCCCGCGCATAGAAACGTTTATGCTGGCTGCCAACGACGAGGCCACACGGGGAGCGATTATGTTTGGGATAGATCCCGAAAAAGAACGGCATTTCAACGATCTTGACAATTATCTGACAGAGGGGCGCTTTTTTGAAATCGATAAGCAATCGGCCGTTATTGGCCAGGGTCTGTCAAACAGGCTCTCGCTCGGGCTTGGAGATACACTCGTTCTGATAGGGCAGGGGCGTTTTGGCATGTCGGCCAGCGGCCTGTTCGAAATTACCGGCATAGTAGAGCATCCCATCCGCGACATGAATAATCAAATTGTGTATTTGCCGCTCAGAACGGCACAGGAGTTTTTATCTGCCGATGATCATATAACCGGACTGATGATTACCCCGCATCGAGAACGCCAGACCGATGCCATTGCCCAAACACTGAAGGCCGAATTTACCGATGACGAACTGGTGGTTTATACCTGGCCGGAACTTATGCCCGAAATCCTGGAACTGATGGAGATGGATTTGGCCGTTCCCCGCCTGCTCACAGTTGTACTTTATGTGGTGATCGGCTTCGGATTTTTCGGCACAGTTCTGACAATGACATTGGAGCGCCTCCGCGAATTCGGGGTTTTGCTCTCAGTTGGAATGCAGCGCCTGAAGCTTTCATCCGTGGTATTTATCGAAACCCTGATTATAAGCTTAATCGGTGTAATTGCCGGAATTGCGCTCTCATGGGCTTTTTTAAAAGCCATAAACCCGATAAACCTTACCGGACAAGCTGCCCAGGCTGTTATAGACCTTGGTTTTGATCCAATTTTGCCAATGTCTTTTGCACCCGACCAGTTTTACATGCAGGGTTTGTATGTATTTCTGATTGTGATGGCCATTTTCATCTTCCCACTGATAAAAATTATGAGATTAAACATACTGGAGGCGGCAAGAAAATAAAATGAAAACATTATTTAT
>SKYV01000028.1 GCA_007127745.1 Balneolaceae bacterium | reverse complement strand
CTTCCCACGAGTCGATGATCTGATCATACTCCCAATCTGCAGTTCTTTGCGAAATCCGGTGTTTATTGAAAGTACCATCTTCTGAAACTGTGATGATGTTGAACTGCCCGTCTGCATTCAGGTCAGCCACGGCAACTGCTGCACTGTTTTCGGCAATGATGTGGCCATCATCAAATTCGCCACCTCTAAGGTTCAGGTATGATTTAACAGTACCATCGAGTGTTAAAAAGGTAGCTTCGGGTACCCCGTCTCCGGTCAGGTCGGCCCACATAAATTGCCTGACTTCACTCAGGTCACCAAACGGATTTATCTCCGTAAATGTGTTATCACCGTTGTTTCTGAGTACTATAGGTGAACCACTGACTGGTGCAAGAAGAATATCCAGATCACCGTCCATCTCCACATCAAACGCCCACAAACCGTAATATTCATTGTTGATTGTTTGATTGGTGAGGCCCAGTTCGCCGGTAACATCCGTAAAGGTTTGATCTTCATTGAGGCGATACAAACGAAAACCGTCACTTCCGGCAGCAGCCAGATCATTGATGAAATTATAATTGTAATCGATCTCTGTTAATGCAGGCACAGGCAGAGATTCATCCGTATTGCCTGGAAAAAGAAACCTTGTCTCTTCATTAATTACAACCTCACCATTGATTATGGCAATTGGAAACGGAGGCGCTTCATCAAACAGGGAAACACCTTTCTGCCAGCTTGCCAAAGTTACAGAAAGATCAGCCATTGGAAGTTTTTCGAGCTGCATGTCGAGATCAGCGGGGGCAACTTTTACTTCAGGTTGTGGCAGATGCAGGAATTCGGTGATTAAAAAACCGATATCTGTAGGCGGCAGTTCTACCTGTAAAAGATCGGCCCGATATACAGGATGAGACTGGAGAATATTTTGCAAAAACGACAGTTCAAGCAATAATTCGGTCCGATTTTGTTCTTCTGCCAATTCGATGACCAGATCGAGTTGTTCAAGGTTTTCCGGATCCCAGTCATCCTGGAGTTCAGCCAGCCTGTTAATGAATTGCTGAGCCATGTCGAAATCATCTTCTTTTGCAAAAAATCGTGCTAATTCAATAAGAATTACCTGATTATCCGGAGCGAGAACATGCAACTGGTTTAAAGTACCGGCTATTTCGTCAATGTGAGCCTGATCGTCTTCCCGTTCAAGTTCCTGCGCAAGGGCATATAAAATTTTTAAGTTTGAGGGATCGGCTTCCACACCTCTTCGTAAATAATCAATAGATTGCCCTGTATTGCCCCTTACACTCTCCATGATACTGTTTAAAAAAAGCAGATCAGCATTCTCCGGAAACAGATCCAGGGCCCTTCCGAGACGGTCTTCAGCCAGATCAAAATTACCCTGTCTCATTGCAAGAACACCCAGGTTTGCCCAGGCCGCAGCCTCTTCAGGGAAAGCAAGGGCCACATCGTTCATTTTATTGAAAGCAAACCTCTCTTCATCGGTTTGGCTGGCACTTATAGCCATATAGAAGTCGGCAACTGCTGTTTCATATTTCGCCGCTTCATCAGTTTCGGTATCCTCCGGCCTGCTGCATGATGTTATCAGTGAAACAATGAGTAGTAAAAGCGTAATTTGAAAAAATGACTGGTGAATTCTCATAAAACCAAACTTGGCGGTTTAACTTTTTATGTAAGCAGAAAGGTATAAATTTTTATATATAGAAGAGATGAAGATTCTTTCAAAAAATCTCATCAAACAATATCTGACCTTCAAAATTTTTTTCAGCATTCCTCAGCGAGCACTGTGGCTTAAAATAGCTGATGGGAATAATTTTAGGTTAACGTGAGTTAAATATAAAATCGTTGAATTTGGTAATATAAAGGTGTCTTAGTTCAAAAAGGGCGTCATCCCGCACCTGATGCAGGATCTCCATCCGTTGATATAGGCAGGAGATGCCGGATCGGGGCCCGGCATGACGAAATTGATGATGTTTTTGCAATTTCACGCCCTTTTTGGATAGCCTCAAAGTCATTTTCCAAATTCTTATGTCGAACTCACGTTAAGTTAAATCTTTACCGGTGTTGCTAATTCATCTTTTGCTGCAAGTTTCTCTTTTCTCTCCTGCCAGAGGATGTCAATAATCAACGCTATGGGGCCAACGATAAACAGCGCATAAAACGGAGCATAAACCGCTTCGCCCAGGCGGAAGAACATTTCAACCAGGGCAATCAGAAATGCAACAAACATCCTGCCATTTTGGGTAGATACCGTGGTTTTGGGATCAGTAATCATAAACAGCACAAACAGCTGATACATTGGGCCGGTAAGAGGTGCAATTTCTGCCAGAAAAATGCTGTCGTTAAACAAGGTTCGCACCCAGGCAAACGCCAGGAACGAAAGCACGTAAACAGCACAGACATGAAATAATTTCACTTTTGATATAACGAAAAAGCCGACAATCCAGATCATCAGCATCGCCCACATGTTACTCCCCCACTGAATACTCAACACAGCCATACTGTCGGAAGCAATCAGCAGCATCACAACAATACCAAAATTGGTTGGATTCCAGATGTGTGTATCCCGAAATCGAAATACATATTTCGAGGCAATGGATATTGCGGCCGTTAAGGCAAAAGGCCATATCATGGGTGATCGAACCAAAATACCTGCACTGTTTCCGGAGATGTAGGCACTGGACAAGTTTCTCCATTTACCGGTAACCAGCTTATGTAAAACCAACTCGGTAACCATAGCCGCTATCAGCGCTGCAAGAAATTTTTCCCAGCCGTCCAAAACGCCAAAAGAGAGATGGGCTGCAATCACAACGGCCGATATGAGCAACGGGCCTATATAGCTGGGTGGAATACGAAACTTATCTATCATTCAATGGTACCGATGTGCACGGTTTGATCTGCGGGTTCTTTTATTCGGTGGTATTGATTGATTTCCGGCCCTTCGATGGTTTGAGTGATTCCGGACGGCCATCTGATTTCCACTTTTTCCACAGCATCTGTCAGCCCCAGACCGAAATGCACGGGCCGCATATTTTGTGAGCTGAAGCCGTTTCCGCCGCTTACATATTTCTTTGATATTTTTTCATCCCAATACAGCAGCATTGTGGCACCAATAGCACTCCGGTTACTGCTCACTCCTTCCAGATCAAAACCGATCCAGTTGTGCTCCGGTTTTACATGATTGCGATAAATTTTTACCGGTTGGTGTTGATTTGCGACAATCAAATCGAGCGATCCGGTTCCAAAAAGATCGGCATATGCCACTGATCGGCTGTCGTAATTGAGGGCACCACCCACACTGTGGGCAACCTCGCGAAATCGGCCGGCACCGTCGTTCAGCCAGACCTTGTTCGTCTGATAGCCCGAAAACGTTCGGTTCTGCATATCGGGCCAGTTATTTGCATCAATAATAATATTCCGGTTTCCGCCAACTACTCGTGCATAGTCGTACCAGTAGTCAGTGTCGGGTTCGGCAGATACATATCCGTTGGCCACATAAATATCCATATTCCCGTTTCGGTTTAAATCAATAAATTTACCGCCATACCCCCACTCGCCAATTTCCACTCCCATATTTCCGGCAAGATTTCTGAAGCTTGGTATCTCTCCGGATGAACGCCTTGTAGGCACCCACAGATTGTTCCCCTGCATCAGCACACCTGCTTCGGAAATGTTGGTGATGTAGATTGAAAACCGGCCTTGGTTCATAATATCAGCGACATCCACGCTCATCCCGCTTTTGGGAATGAATCCGAGCCCTGCTTCCTGACCGGTGTTGTAAAAACGCTCTCCGTTCTGGTTGATGAAGATCTCATCCACGCCGTAATCGTTGGCAAGAATGATGTCGGGGTACCCGGAATCGTTGATGTCGACAACGGCTGCGGCAAGAGTCCATCGGCGAGTATCGTGCAGCCCAACCTTTTCCGATACGTCAATAAACGTACCATCTCCCTGATTTTCATACAGGTAATTCAGCCCGCCATTTGTGGCATATTCGTAATTATCGGGCATCATTCGAGTATCGGTCAGTTCAAAAAGGTTTACATCTTCGTGATAGTATCCGCCGATAAACAGATCCAGGTAGCCGTTATTATTATAATCGAGCCAGACAGCCGTATTGGCATTGAAGTACACCGGAAGCCCGCTCTCTTCGGTTACACGGGTAAATCCTTGTCCTTCATCATTCCTGAACAATTCGGGCCTGCCCCACCTGTAAAGAAACAGGTCTTCATACCCGCTGTTATTATAATCTCCCCAAATTGTACCCATCGAAGCACCCAAGCCTGGAATATTCAGGTCGGCAATTCCCATCTCTTCAGCAACATCAATAAATTCGCCGTTACCCAAATTCATATAGAGTGCATTTTTGGCGCCAAACTCACTGTTGGTCAGGTAGAAATCTTGCAAACCGTTATTATTGAAATCGACAACGGATACCGATGCCCCGACGGAAGAAATCTGAGGCATTATATGGTGCAGCTTTTCATCCACTGTGGCTCTTTGGTGCACAAAATTGATACCGAGCTGTTCTGTTACATCTTCGAGAAAGAATCCGTAGCGCTCGATCACCTCTTCCATATTGCCGATAAATTCGGCATTCACGAATTCATCATACTTTTTCATTCCAAATGGAACAAAAAGAAGCAGAATGAAGATGAGAACCACGAGTATTTTTTTATAGAGCTCTTTATTCATAGCAGCAGTGAATCTGTTGTGTCAGATAGTCGGGGATTGAATTATGAGCAGGATAATCAAATAAATCAGACAACAATTCTACCTGATTTCTAATAAAGAAAATGTTCGCAAGAGATCTTTCGGATTGCAACTCAATTGCTGTTAAACAGTTACAGAAAAATGAGAATAAATTAACGCTGAACATGATTTTTCACAGGTTCAAATGCATCGATAATATACTAAATGAAAGCGTTTTCTTCTAAATTTTTACCTTGTTCATTTTTAATTCACATCTAATTGATACGAGAGTAAAAAATTAATAATTGTAATGTCAACGACACTACGTCGGGATGCATAATAAGATGATTATTAATCCTGAACGTAATCATTCAGCCGAAACAGCATCACAGAATCGTTGTTTCTTGCAACGATGACTTGCGGAGTTCCATTGTTTGAGGATAGTTTCTGAATAGATCTGGCCTGCCCTTTCACCAAAAAACCACTCTCACGGTAGTGTAGAGCTTTAAAATTGCCCTGGCCGTCACCAATCAGCAATAAGCCGTAACCGGCATCCTGCCGGCCTCCCATACTTGGTTTTACATTGTACAAATTGCCGGCAAGCAGAATGTCTTTATGGCCGTTGCCGTTAAAGTCGCCGGTGTGAATGGCTTTCACCGGAAAGAGCTGGGCATCGAATGGAAGCGGAACTTTTTGGTAGGAGCCGTTTCCGTCATTCAGTAGCACGATCGAACGGAGCTCTCTGATCTGTTTTTTCAGAGATTCCTCCAGCTTCTGAGGGTCAATCAGATCACTCAGATTTCGCGATGCATAATCCCGGTAATTACGGATTCCGCGGGTAATGGATGGAATCTGAGCCCGCAATTCATCGAGCTGTTCGAACGGTTTTTCTTCGCCGTCCACAAAATAGGATAAGATTGGAGCTGTCTGGCCGCTTTCATCAAAATCGTTTACATACATATTGACCGGCGATTGCTGCGAAGCCTGAATTCTGCTGTTTTTTCCGAAATTACCCACAATCAGATCAGGATGGCCGTTGCCGGTCAGATCATCTGTAAATACGGTTTGCCACAGGCCCTGTAAATGGCCGAGCCCCGCTTCTTCGGTACGCTTCACCAAATTCCCGCCCCTGTTTTCAAAATAGTGAATTGTCATCCACTCACCGACTACTACCAGATCGGGTAATTCTCGGCCGGGCTGGTAAATCCATTCTGCCGAGGTAACATTTCCAATGGTTTCCAGTTCGGGGGCTGTTTCTTCAGTGATATCTTCAAATACACCCCGGCCGTTATTTTCAAGAATAAAACTTCTGGGGCCTATGCCATAGCGCCACGGCACTGAATGCCCGCCCACAAACAGATCGAGATGTCCGTTTCCATTCACATCGGCTGCCTTCACAACCGATCCGTTGACCAAAAATTCCGGAACACTGTTGTACGATTTTTTGAATGTTCCGTCTCCCTGGTTGATGTACACCCTGTCCAGAAGGTCAAAAGAATTTCCTGAAAATTCATGCCCGCCACTTACCACATAAAGATCAGGATAGCCGTTACCGGTGGCATCAAAAAAAAGTGCATCCACATCTTCACTTCGCCGGTCTGAGACAAAATCCTCCTGTTCAGATTCGGTAAAGGTTCCGTCGCTGTTTTGTAGAAACAGTTTTCCGGGAAAATCCCGGGCACCTCCAATGTAGTAATCATCCAATCCATTACCATTTACATCCCCCACTGCGAGGGCCGGGCCTTGTGTAGACAGCTTGTAAGGCATCAGAGGTTCGCGGGCAAAATCATCGAATGAATTTTCACGATGTCTGTGATCGATCTGTTTTTGATGGGTGATGTCCGTAAAAACAGGTTCGTTGCCGGAAGCATGAAGTTGTGAATAGTCAAACTCACCGGATGCTTCATTCTGATTAAGCAACACTGTTTGATTGGCCTCTACATCATAAAGTGTTTGATATTTGAAACCGGGCCAGATCACCAGCAGAGAGTCTATCCTTGTGCGTTCGGCAAGCCCAAAATGCAGCACATGATCTACGGATGACTGAAAACCGCGTGTGGGATTCTGCTCGCGATAAAAAACAGATTCATCATCATACAAAAACACTTTTGCCCCGATACCGGTTGTGTTGTCTCCCTCGCCGTTCAGTTTTACCTTCAGATAGTTTGTTGAATCATTATCTGCAGTTGTGTTTTTATAGATAAACGCCTTCTTGTTAATATTGTTCACAACCAGATCGAGCCTGCCGTTGTTGTTCAGGTCGGCATAAACAGCCCCATTCGAGTAGGATGGATCCGCAAAACCCCATGTTTCGTTTGCATTTGAGAAAGTCAGATCGCCATTATTTTTAAACATGTAATTTGGCAGATAGGCGGTTGGCATCATGTCAATCAGCTTGTACTCTTCCTGTTCCAGCTCTTCACCGGAATATTGTTCGCGAACCTGTGTAAGGGCGGCTACGTAATCCAGATCATTAGGCCTGCGCGGTATTCCGTTGGTGATAAACAGGTCTTTGAAGCCGTTGTTGTTATAATCTGCCAGAAGAGCTGCCCAGCTCCATTCGGTTTTGGCAATTCCCGAAGCAAATGCGGTTTCGCTGAACAGCGGAAGTCCATTGGCCGGCCCGCGGTTTACCTGCAGGGTATTCCGGTTGTTCTTTTCCCCAAACCCGAAATTTTTCTTTGCATTGGCAACCGGAACCAGGTCCGGACCACCCGATCTCATAAACGTTTCATGATCTTCCGGCATCATGTCCAGTGAAAGAACATCCATCCTGCCGGAATTGTTGACGTCACCCACATCATTGCCCATTGACGAGTTGCTGGTATGGCCAAACATATCGTAAACCGCCTCTGTAAAGGTGCCATCACCGTTATTAATGTAGAAATAATCATCTTCATGAAAATCATTACCTATATAAATATCCTGGTAGCCATTTTGATTGATGTCTGTGATTGCCAGGCCGAGGCCATAGCCAAGCGGGCTGCTGATGATGCCTGCTTCTTCGGTTACATCGGTAAAATGTCCGTCGTCGTTTCGGAACAGTTTGTCACCGGCTTTAGGATCTGTAATCTGGCGGATTACCTCAGCCTGTCCGAAATTTTCTTCACTGTGAAATGTGTGATTCAGCAAAAAAAGATCGAGACGGCCGTTGTTGTTGTAATCGAAGAAAGCGGCTTGTGTAGAGTACCCTTCAAAATCGAGACCGAATTCAACAGCTCTTTCGGTGAAGGTGTTATCTCCATTGTTGATGAAAAGTTGATTTGGCCCGCTTTTGGTTAAAAAATTTACCCGGCTCACATAGATATCCAGATAGCCGTTGCCGGTCACATCAGCCATCGTAACACCGGTTGTCCAGCTGCCATCATCATTTATAATACCGGCACTTTCGGTGATGTCTTCAAACTCGAAATTGCCCTTATTCAGATAGAGACGATTTTCCACCATATTACCCACAAAAAAGAGGTCGGCAAGGCCGTTGTTGTTGATATCGCCTGCAGCTACTCCACCGCCGTCGTAAAAATAGAGATAGTTTTGGATATTGAATTCGGGTGTGCTCTCAAGGTCGTTGGAAAAGTGAATGTTGCTTTGTGATGAATGCAACAGCTCAAATTTTGTGTCGGCTTTTTCAGCACAGCCAAAAGTTGATAAAATAATTAAGAAAAGAGCAGCAATTAAAACCTGTGTTTTCCTCATAAGCCGGATATAAGTAAGGTAGTATTTAAGAGATGCCAACGAACAATAATGTCTGTTTCTGATATGAAGCATGAGTTATGGTTGAATAAGATAGTGCAGAGAACCTTTTGCATCAATGCTAATTCCTGAATGCCGTCCATTTTTTTGTACGGTATAATCCGTTTTCATGTATTTGAACAAATCCACTGATTTGGTCTCCGTGTATTGTGCCGCTGTAAACATGGCGCAGGTTTTCACGGCTGTTTTCAGCCAATAAAACAATTCTTTCTCCGGCCAAGGTTGCTTCTGTTGCCGTCCAGGGCTGATCGTAAGTTAAAGGCATAAAATCTGCATCGTCAATTTTCTGAAAAGTCTGGCCGACATAGATCTGAAATTCCTGGCCGGCCGTTTTCCACTTCCACTCCCCGGATGCATCAGCCGGAATAACCCATTTGTAAATGTGGTGTCGCCCTACCCGGGTTTCCTGATCGGGAGCCCAGTTTCCCATTCCAAAAACATGCGAAATCACTCTGGTTCCGGGTTCTAACTGTTCAAAAAAAATCGGGCGCATTTGCCGGTTCACTCCCGGCGACATGTAAATCGTCACAACTGTTGCCATACTGAAATCGGTTTCGAAGATATCTTCAACCTTAAACATCACACGATCATCCACTGTTTCTTCTTTAGCCCGCTCCATGGAAAGTTCAACCAGATCCGGGTCAATATCCACACCATGACCAACAGCTCCTCTTTTTGCCGCTTCAATGACAATACGGCCGTCACCCGAGCCGAGGTCAATCACATAATCACCCTCACCGGCCTTGGCAATCTCAAGCATTTCTTGAACAACTTCATTGGGTGTTGCCACAAATGGCACATCTACCTCCAGCTCCTGAGCGTGCATGATTTTTGTGTTAATCAGCATTATCAACCATAATAACGATATTGCTGTAACAGAAGAGAGTTTACTGCTCATGAAATTACTTTTATTCTCAAATTTATATTGTCTGAAAAAAATCAATTGCACCTGAATACACTTTTATTGGCTCAATATATATGCATATTTACCTCTGCCACTGCTTAAAATATTTTTTTACATGATCAATTGCCCGAAGCAATTCTTTGAATATATGAAAAGACAAGTTTGGGAATTATTCTTCATTATCGGTAATGGTTTATCTGCCATTTTCAAGTGCTTTACTATCTCGTAAAGAAAGTTAATTTTTACATTTTTTTTAAAAATAACAGATATTTACTCAAATAATGTAAGCGTTTTCATAAAATACTCATAATTGCTATTTAGCTTTATCCAAATTCTCATTCATGTACCAGAGTGTTCATATATAATCTAATTTCCAGCTAAACAATAAACTCGTTGTCTCACTTCAAGACAACCTTTCTGCGGAATAACTTTTTAAAAATCCGGAATTATTGATTTGCTCCCAAACCATTCACAAGGGTTACTATTGGCTCACTATTTTTGGAAAATTTCACCAATCATCATTCCGGTTTGTGCAAATCATCGTATTGAATAGCTGGTATCTGATTGAGGCTTTAATTCATTTTTTAATTCTAAATCAAAAACCAAAAAACCAACTTTTATGAAACTAAACAGATTTATCGGTTTCGTATTATCACTCGTGTTTTTTGCAGGAACAATAAATGTTTATGCACAAACCGAGATTGAAGTCAGCGGAACCGTTATCGAAGCAGATACAGAACTACCCCTGCCCGGCGTAAATATTATTGTGCAGGGCGAAACTGACAGAGGCACCGTTACAAATATGGACGGAGAGTACTCACTGGTGGTACCATCAGATGCAGTACTGATTTTTTCTTATGTAGGATTTATCACACAACAAATTCCCGTTGAAGGAAGAGATGTGATTGATGTTGTGCTGCAAAGTGATGTAGCCGCACTCGAAGAACTTGTTGTTATTGGATATGGTGTTCGGGAGCGAGGCGATAATACCGGTTCGGTGAATGTTGTCAGTTCGCGGGATTTTAACCCGGGAGCCATAACCTCGCCTGAAGATCTTTTCCAGGGGCGTGCAGCCGGCGTTGATGTTGTCAGCAACAGCGGAGCTCCGGGTGCAGGTGCAACCATCCGTATTCGAGGTGGTTCTTCCCTGGCGGCCAGTAACGACCCGCTTTTTGTTGTTGACGGTGTACCACTTGATGATACCGGTATTTCTGGTATGAGAAATCCGCTGAACACAATCAACCCTAACGATATTGAATCAATCACCGTCCTGAAAGACGCGTCGGCCACAGCTATTTACGGTTCAAGGGCATCGAACGGTGTTGTGATTATCACCACCAAAAGAGGTGAAAGCGGCCAGGATTTGATGGTTAACTACACTGGGAACTATTCCTATCAAACCAATGATGACCGGGTGACTGTTTTATCGGCCGATGCATTTCGAAATGTCGTCGAGCAATTTCACGGAGATAATGCAGCTCAAAATCTTGGCAATGCCAATACAAACTGGCAGGATGAAATATTCAGAAATTCGGTTTCTCACGACCACAACATCAGTGCAACAGGTTCCTGGGGTGCAACCCCATACAGAGTTTCGATTGGATTTTCCGGTAATCAGGGTGTATTAAAAACCACCTCGAACGATCGCCTGACCGGTGCCATTGCGGTAAACCCCTCTTTTCTGGACGATCAGCTTCGGCTTGATGTGAACCTCAGGGGTATGCAGGTGAAAAACCAGTTTGGCAATACCGGTGCCATTGGTGCCGCTGTTACGTACGACCCCACACAGCCTGTGCAAATTGGTGATGATAACGACCCGTATGGCGGATTTTTTACCTGGACAGACAGTCAGGGGCGTCCCATTCCTATTGCACCGGCCAATCCTGTGGCACTGCTTCAGCAGACAACGGATGAATCTACCGTGTACCGGGCACTGGGTAATGTTCAGGCTGCTTACGATCTTCCGTTCATCCCCAACCTGACAGCCACGTTGAATCTCGGGTTCGACTACTCGGATGTTGGAGATGGTAATGTAATTATTCCCGACAATGCAGCTTTTGAAGACGACGGACAAGCACGGGGTGTTTTAACATCGTACGATCAGCGAAAAGAAAATGAACTTCTCGATTTTTATCTGAACTACGATTCCGAGATCGACAAGCTATCAAGCGAAATCGATTTTACAGCCGGCTATTCGTACGAACACCATTATGAAGAAGGATCCAATTACTCTACCAATTATAACACAGATGAAGTTCTGGTTGTAAATAACGATACGCAGTATGCCACTGAATACTATATTGTTTCGTTTTTTGGTCGTGCAAATTATACATTCAAAAACCGCTATCTGTTCACAGGAACTCTCAGGTACGACGGAACCTCAAGATTTTCTTCTGATGAGCGCTGGGGTTTATTCCCGTCACTTGCATTTGCCTGGCAGCTTCACAGAGAACCCTTTTTGAGAAACGTAGATGCCATCAACGAACTGAAACTCAGGCTGGGTTATGGTGTTACAGGTCAGCAGCGGATCGGACAGGGAGATTATCCCTATCTTGCCCGTTACACTCTTGGCGAACCTACCGCTCAATATCTTTTCGGAAATGATTTTATCCGAACCCTCAGGCCAGAAGGTTACAACGCAACACTGAAGTGGGAGGAAACGGCAACATACAACATTGGCCTCGATTACAGCCTTTTTGATGAGCGTATTTTCGGTACTATTGAAGCGTATTACCGGGAAACAACCGACCTTTTAAATGTTATACCGGTGCCGGCAGGTACAAACTTCACCAACCGAATACTGTCCAATGTTGGTACCCTCGATGTGTACGGACTTGAATTTTCTGTAACAGGGCGACTTCTGTCAACCGAAAATACATACTGGCAGGTTGGCCTGAATGCAACATATAACAAGGATGAAATATCGAAACTGACCACTGTTGACGATCCGTCATTTATCGGTGTTGAGGTCGGCGGAATTGCAGGCGGTACGGGTAACACGATTCAAATTCACAGTGTTGGCCATCCCAGAAATTCCTTCTTTGTCTT
The DNA here is from genome assembly GCA_007127745.1 of Balneolaceae bacterium. Classification (GTDB taxonomy): domain Bacteria; phylum Bacteroidota; class Rhodothermia; order Balneolales; family Balneolaceae; genus Rhodohalobacter. Next base: position 2,214 of record SKYV01000028.1, on the reverse strand, counting down.
TGAACAGGTGTATGATGAAAACGGAAGGCCGCTCGAAGGAGTGTATGTTGACCGTTCCGGAGATGGTTCTATCGGTGAAGCCGACCGATACAGGCATAAAAGCCCTTCACCCGATTACACCTTTGGCATCAGCTCAAGGTTTGAACATAAAAACTGGGATGCCTCTTTTTCTGCACGGGCCAGCCTTGGAAATTATGTGTACAATAATGTTGCTTCCGACAATGGATCATTCAGCGAGATGTACAATACCACAGGTTTCTTGACAAATGCCACAGAAAGCCTGGCAGAAACCGGTTTTGTCAGCCCGAGATACATAAGCGACCACTATGTGGAAAATGCCTCATTCTTCCGGATGGATAACATGAGTGTAGGCTACACATTTACAAACTTATTTGATACAGCCACCACACTGAGATTATCAGCCACTATGCAAAATGTATTCACAATCACCGAATACAGTGGCCAGGATCCGGAAGTGGTTGGAGGAATAGACTACAACCTGTATCCAAGGCCCAGGAATTTTGTAATGGGTATCAATCTCAATTTCTAATTTAAACTCTGTAAAGAAAGAAATTATGTTAAACAAAAATGTCAGAAATATAGCATTCGCCATTTTTGCTGCACTTATTGCGGTGAATACAACATCTTGCGTGGATGCTTTAGACACAGAACCGATAGATGACAGCGTTGTTACATCAACGCGTGTGTACGATACACCAGAAGATTTTAAGCTGGTACTTGCAAAACTCTACGCTGGTTTTGCCACAACCGGCCAGGAAGGCCCTGCCGGAAACCCGGATATCCAGGGAATTGACGAAGGTTTTTCAAGTTATATTCGCCAACTCTGGGTACACCAGACAATTCCTACCGACGAAGCTGTAGTAGCCTGGAACGATCCCGGCCTGCCGGAATTTAACTTCCAGGCATGGGGCGCTTCCAACGATTTTGTGATGGGAATGTACAGCCGGATTTATTACGAGATTACCCTAACCAACGAGTTTATTCGCGAAGCACAGCAGCGTGATGAAGCCGTTATCCAGGGATACAAAGCTGAAGCAAGATTTTTACGGGCTTTGAGTTACTGGCATGCGCTTGACATGTTTGGAGGTAATGTTCCATTTGTTACCGAAGACGATCCAATCGGCGCCTACATGCCCGAACCCACAAACAGTGAGGATCTGTTCAATTATATTGAATCCGAACTTCTCGAAATTGCCGAAGTTCTGCAGGCGCCTCAAACCAATGATTATGGCAGGGCCGACCAGGCTGCAGCCTGGACACTTCTGTCAAAGTTATACCTGAACGCCGAAGTATATACCGGCCAAGAGCGGTATGACGACGCCCTGAATTTCGCCGGAAAAGTGATAGATGAAGGCGGTTATTCGCTTGAAGACAACTATCAGAAACTATTTATGGCTGATAATGACCAAACCAGTGAAATCATTTTCCCAATCCGGTTTGATGGTGATAATATCCGAACCTTTGGCGGTACCACATTCATTATACACGCTGCTGTTGGCGGCAATATGAGTGCTACCGAGTTTGGAATAGGCGGCGGATGGGCTGGCCACAGGGTAACCCCCGAATTTGTTGAAAAGTTCGATCTTGAAAACGACGGCCGTGCACTTTTCTTCACTGATGGCCAAAGTCTCGAAATTGAAGATTACAGGGAGTTTACCCAGGGTTATGCCGTTTCAAAATGGCGCAACGTTACATCAACAGGTGAACCGGGCATAAGCAGCAGTTATGTGGACACAGACTTCCCGATGTTCCGACTGGCTGATGTCTACCTGATCTACGCCGAAGCTGCCTTGCGTGGCCAATCTGGCGATTTGAACCGTGCACTGCAACTGGTTAATGAACTAAGACAGCGTGCTTTCGGTGATGAATCCGGAAATATTTCCAATGCCGACCTCACCCTCGATTTTATTCTCGATGAAAGAGCAAGAGAACTCTACTGGGAAGGCCACCGCCGGACAGACCTGAGACGTTTTGGCCTGTTCACATCTCCGAATTATGTATGGTCCTGGAAAGGAAACGATGTTGAAGGAAGCGGCACAAGCGATCACTTTAACATATTCCCGATTCCATCAACTGATATTAACTCAAACCTGAACCTGACACAAAACCCGGGTTATTAAAACAAGGATATATTATGAAATTCATTAAATCAATTTTCATACTGTTGATCATGCTACTGATAACCACCGGCTG
>SKYV01000088.1 GCA_007127745.1 Balneolaceae bacterium | reverse complement strand
TTTCTTCCAGAGTTGATGTGGCGTACTGCTGAAAAGAACGCATCCGGTTACCAATAAATGGCGGGTATTGGGCAAGAAACTGCAGGCCCCGGCGGGGGACGATCGCACCAATTTCATCACTGTGGTAGGCCTCGATCAGGTCGATGTAACCGTCCTGGTTCATGTCTGCGTAAAAGAGGTGGTTTTGCCCGTTATCCGTAAACATAAATTCATGATTTTCTCCCCAGTTCAGGCCAATAATATCCATTCTGCCATTTCCCGTAAAATCTCCGGTTGCAACGCTGTTCCACCATCCCTTGTATTGATCAAATCCAAAATCGGCAGTAATCTCATTCACAGCATCATTTTTCCACTCAAAAACACGCAAGGTTCCCCAAAATTCTGACAAAAGCAGTTCCGGCTTTCCACTTCCGGTGATGTCACTGAACACCGCGCCGGTAATTAAACCGATATTTTCAAATAAAGAGGTGTTTCTGTCATAAAGTTCAAAATGTTCACCTTTGTTGATATAAAGCCGGGATGTGGCCGGTTCTGGATAACGCCCCGGATTTACCGAGCCGGCAAGAAACAGGTCGGGGTATCCGTTTCCGTTGAAATCTGCCAGCGTGATACTTCCAACCGTTGATCTGAAGCCCTCGAACGTTTGCACCAGCATAGCTTCCTTCTGGTCAATGATAAAGTATTGTGCTGCCGGGATTTGCCGGGATTCGGACTGGTAGTTCGAAAACCCGATGATCAGATGTGTTCGTCCGTCAAGATCTGTCCATCCTGCGGTTGAAGCCTGTTCAAGACCGTCTTCGGGCAATCCGCCGATCTGAAGTTTACTCCATCCAGAATCTCCGCGCATGGTAAAAACAGAGAGGTTCTCATCGTCGGAATTGGTGATGAAAAGTTCATCTCTTCCGTTTTGGTTCAAGTCCAGAAATGTGATGCCAGGCCCGGAACGGCTCAGTTTTTTTGAAAGCAGGGGCTGCCAATCCATATCATCAAAATCGTTTTGGCCGTGGATATGGCCGAGCATGCGAGAGGCATCACGGAACAGTGTTTCTGCCGGCTGTTCAGATTCTTCAGTGTTATCCGGAAATTCGGCACCGGATTGATGAATTTCGTAAATGCGATCGGCCATTACCCCGCTGATCCTGCTTTCTCTGCCATCCGGCCAGTTGATTCGAACCGTGTGGTTATTGTCCGGGTTGGCTGCAAAAAAATAGGTTTTTTGATTAGTGGAGAGGTATCCATCGCTTCCGGTTACCCATTTTTCCTGCGTGACCGGTCCGCCATCTACGGTTATTTTTGAACCGATGCCTCCCGTATTGGGTGCTTCTCCATGCAGACGAATTGCAATTCTGGATGAGTTTGAACGGTTTTTATAAATGGCAGCTTCAGCGCCAAGCCTGTTGGTTACAAGGTCGGGATAACCGTTGTTATTCAGGTCGGCAATGGCCATGCCGTGAGAAATATCAAGCTCCTCAAACCCCCACTCCGAACTCAGATTCGTGAAAGTAAGATCACCGTTATTTCGGAATATTTTATTTTGATTGAGAAGCCTGTGGTAAAACAGCATTTGTCGTTCCATGTCCATCTGCCCGGCATTGATTTGCGAACGAATATAGTGATTGGCATCCGAATCCTGTACATCCAAATAGTGGCCGTTTGGAATCAGAATGTCTTCATAGCCATTCAGGTTAATATCCAGAAAGAGTGTGGACCATGACCAGTCGGACCGACGGATTCCGGCATATTCCGATATTTCGGCGTAGGTAGCGTCACCCCGGTTCAGGAACAGTGTGTTGCCGAGATATTGCGGCCGATTGTCAACCACACCAATCGGTTGGGGCGAGGGTGCCATCGTACTCATTTGCCTGTGCCGCAGAATGTGAGAGGGGCTCAGCATTTCCACCACGAAAAAATCACGATGTCCGTTTCGGTTGATATCAGAAAAATCGATTGCCATGGACGATAGGCTGCTTTTTCGCATAGCCAGTGGAGGCATCGCCCTGAACGTACCGTCACCCTGGTTGAGCCAGATTCTGTCATCCGATTCAAAATCGTTGGCTACATAAATATCCGGAAGGCCGTTTTGGGTGATGTCATCAATTTTTACATGCAGGCCCCAGTCGTTCAGTTCTTCCGTGATGGGATGTTCCTCCTCATCCAGGAAAAAGCCGGAAGTTAGATCTGCCTGTTCGAAATTTCCGTTTCCATCGTTAAAAAAGACCAGATCAGGTTCACCGGTTTCAAACCAAAGCAGGAACTGATTGCGCTGATCGAGCAGGTAATGCTCTTCAAATTTTTGGCGTAAACGGAATTCCCCGTCAACCTCCTGGACAATATGGCGAAAATCCTGTTCATCAGGATAGATATCTCTGACTGACCGCTCTTTGTAATTTACGATGTAAAGATCCGGTGCTCCGTTTCCGTTCAAATCTCCAGCTGCAATACTGGAGCTTCCGTAGTTTCTGGCGGTTTTCAAAGCATCTGTTTGCTCCTCAAAAATTCCTTCTTCATTGTTAAAAAACAGACGATTGGGTCCGTCGATGGAAGTTACTACAAGATCCAGATATCCGTTACCGTTCAGATCGGCAAAAAGTGCACCGGTTGAAAACTGACCCTCAAGTGCTACTCCGGCTTGTTCGGTAATATCCTGAAACTGAAACCCGCCGAGGTTTTCATACAAAATATTTGATCCGTCCAGTGCGCAAAAGTAGATGTCGGGTAAACCGTTGCCGGTAACATCTCCAACAGCCACTCCCGAACCATTCAGCAGGTTTCGGTTATATGCAATTTGATCATCGGTTAGCCGGTTGAAAAAATCCACCCCGGTTCGCTGATGTGAAAGCTGATCAAACCCAACACCACCTCTGGTAAATTTCGGAAGCTCAGCCCAGCGGTATCCGGATTCTTCACTCCATTCGTGATGATAAAGCTCCAGTGTAGTATCCGGCCTGCAAGACGATAATAGAAGTGTGAGAAAGAAAAAAATTATGGCCAGAGTTGCGTTTGTGCCAGTAAACTCAAATTTTTGCCGCATTTAGTAAAAAATTGCAAATAAAAAGATGATTTATATTAATCGATGTAAATATAATCAATTATTAGATGCAGAAAACCGGAAACACAAATTGCTGAAGATTTAAAAATAATTGTCCTTCACTATTTGAATTTATGAGATGGATTCTTGGATCACTGAGTTTCCATCCGCCCCTGCAGTTTATCTTTTTTCAACTACTGTTATGTCAATTATAAATTAGCAGGTTGGGAAAGACTTCCGAAGTCTTTCTTATTTTAATCTAAAGTGGTTTAATTCCCCGACCCTCTGGGTCGGAAAAAATATAAAAGTCCCCCTTTGAAGGGGGAAGCGAACAGAGTGAGCAGGGGGGATGATCCCGTAGGCGTTGATTTAAGCAAATAAACAATTTTAAGGACTCAAAACACTACAAATCATCCCCCATTGCCCCCTTCGAAGGGGGACACTCACAAAGAAGCTTATATATAAGTAAAATATTGTGGATTTTAAGTTGATACCTCGTGGGCTCTGCCCCGAGGTAGTTCATTAAAATATTGGCCAATTTTATCTTGCAAACCTATTGATAAGAACCATGAAGACTTCGGAAGTCTCATATGACCGATATTCAATAGTTGACACAACACTGATGAGTACAATGAAAATTGCAAAGAAAACATGAAGAAAAACCACCGCAGCACAACTCGATGAATAAATCACACTGAATTGGGTAGTATTTGAAATGAATTATCAAAGAATTGCTCCCGATCATTTCGTACTTTTAAGACTATTCATTTTATCAAAAATCAACCGATTCAAATGTCAAAAATTACCGCACAGGAACCCAAAGTTAATATTGAACTTGCACTCGACCACGGGCTGAACGAGGAAGAGTATGAAATGATCAAAAATTTTCTTGGCCGCACACCCACATTTACGGAGCTGGGTGTTTATTCGGTGATGTGGAGCGAGCACTGTTCCTACAAAAACTCCATTCTTGAAATTAAAAAACTACCCCGTGAGGGGGATCAGCTTCTGGTTGAAGCCGGAGAGGAGAATGCCGGCCTTGTGGATATTGGTGATGGACTTGCCTGTGCCTTTAAAGTGGAAAGCCACAATCATCCGTCTGCCATTGAGCCATACCAGGGAGCGGCAACCGGAGTGGGTGGCATTCACCGCGATATTTTTACGATGGGAGCCCGGCCGGTTGCATCACTGAATTCACTGCGTTTTGGTGATATGAGCAATCCCCGTGTGCGCTATCTGCTCGATGGGGTTGTGCGCGGAATCTCGGATTACGGTAATTCGTTTGGCATCCCGATGGTGGGCGGTGAAATCTATTTTGATGAATCGTACGAGGGCAACCCTCTTGTAAATGCCATGAGTGTGGGCATCGTAAAAGTGGGCGAAACAGCTTCCGCTATCGCAACGGGAACGGGAAATCCGGTTCTGATTGTGGGCTCGAGTACCGGCCGAGATGGTATCCACGGGGCTACATTTGCATCCGAAGATATCAGCGAGGAGAGCGAAGCCAAGCGGCCGAGTGTTCAGGTGGGTGATCCTTTCACGGAAAAACTCCTTCTTGAAGCCAGCCTGGAAGCACTGAAAACCGGCGCGGTTGTGGGGATGCAGGATATGGGAGCTGCCGGAATTGCCTGCTCATCATCCGAGATGGCTGCCAAAGGAAAACAGGGCATGAACCTTGATCTCGACAAAGTGCCCATGCGCGAAGAGGGAATGACTGCCTACGAACTATTGCTGAGTGAAAGCCAGGAACGGATGCTCGTGGTGGCCGAAAAAGGCCGCGAACAGGAGATTATTGATGTATATGAAAAATGGGATCTCAATGCCGTGGTGATCGGTGAAGTGGTTGACAATGAATATGCAACATACTGGAAAGACGGCGAAATAAAAGCAAAAATTCCTGCTGACTCTCTGGTGCTCGGTGGCGGTGCGCCGCAGTATGTGAGAGAGGCCAAAAAACCCAAATATCTGGATGAGGTTCAGGCATTTGACACCGCCAGCCTCGATCACCCGCACGACCACAACGATATTTTAATGAAGTTACTGGAATCGCCGAATGTTGCCTCGAAAAAATGGGTGCACGAACAGTACGATACCATGGTGAGAACCAATACAGTGAATGCACCGGGTGCATCCGATTCGGGGCTGGTTCGCATAAAAGGAACCAATAAAGGCCTTGCGGTCAAGACCGATTGTAACGGCCGGTATGTTTACCTGAATCCGCGGAAAGGCGGGCAGATTGCAGTGGCCGAATCGGCAAGAAATGTGGTTTGCAGCGGAGCCAGGCCTGTGGCTATCACAAATTGCCTCAACTTCGGAAATCCCTACAAGCCCGAAGTGTACTGGACATTTAAAGAAGCTCTTGGCGGTATGGGAGATGCCTGCCGGGCATTGAACACACCGGTAACTGGCGGCAATGTGAGTTTATACAATGAAAACCCGAAAGGCGCTATTTTCCCGACGCCGGTCATCGGTATGCTGGGAATTGTTGAGGATGTTGAAAAACACCGGATGACCCCTTCCTTCAAAAATGACGGTGATGTTATCTATTATATCGGAGCAAAACGAAGCGGCCTGGGCGGATCGGAATACCTGAGAGCAATCCATGGTTTAACAACTGGAGATGCCCCAGAACTCGATCTGGATTTCGAAGTGAAACTGCAGGCATTTCTGTTAAAGCTGATTCAGGATCAGAAAATTAATGCGGCTCACGATGTATCAGACGGCGGCCTGGCAGTTACTCTGGCCGAAATGGCCATATTTTCCGGAAAGGGTGCAGCTATTTCTCTCAAGGGGCTGGCAGGAACCGATCATGAAATTCTCTACAGTGAGGCACAGTCGGGTGTGGTTGTAACTTCCGGATTTGAACAAACCACGGAATTTGAGAAAACCATCAAGGACAGTGGAATCCCGTTTCAAATATTAGGTGTTGTCGGTGGGGATGATCTTATGATTGATACAGGAATCCAGCTCCCGATAAACGCTCTGCAAAATACGTACGAATCAGCCATTCCGAAAGCTATGGAAGCTAAACAGTAAAAATGATCTGCCTGATAACTGTTTTTGGAAAACGAGACGTTTACGGCATGTAATGTAAAAACACCACAATTTTTTTAATAACGGCTGATTATCCTTCACTCTGCTGAACGTTTTCAATTGAATATTACTTTTAGTATACGTTCGTAAATAATATTTGTGCAACTTTGTTACATTTTTGGTTGAAAGCAATATGAGTTGTCACAGCGTAAATATTCAATAAAAGAAAATGAAAAATCAGAGCATTCTCATTGCAGGGGGTACAGGTGATATCGGCCGGGCTTGTGCTGAACAGTTTTTAAAAGCCGGTGCCAAAGTTAGTATTACCGGACGTGATCAAAACAAACTGGACCAACTGGCGTCTGAACTTGGACAAAACGGCAGAAAGGTTTCAGTGATAAAAGCCGATGTTACTGACAGCAAGTCCGTTGCAGATATGGTAGAAACAGTGATTGAAAATTATGGCGGAATTGATGTGTTAGTCAATGCATTTGGTACGGGAATGATTCAACCGCTGCATGATATCGATCCGGAGCAAGCTGCAAACGTATTGGATGTAAATATTTTGGGTACTTTTTTGGTCACTCAGGAGGTTACACGCCATATGGTTTCAGCCAAAAAGGGCAGCGTGATTATGTTTCCTGGAATTCTGGGTAAAACTGTAATGAAAAACACATCAATCTATTCGGCCTCGAAGTATGCTGTTACGGGATTTACCAAAGCATTGGTTGAGGAGCATAAACGCTCCGGTATTCGCTATTCACTTTTTTACCTGGGCGGAGTAAACACATCTTTCTGGGATAATCCAAACGTGAATATGCGTGTTCAGAAAGATAAAATGCTGAGTGTGGATGAAGTGGCCAAAGCCGTTTTTTATGCAGCTCTGCAACAGGGGGATTCTGTTTTAAGTGAACTGGTTCTTCAGCCGGAATCACACCAAATGGTTTAATTTAAATCAAATTGGCTGTTTGCGGGGATAAAATTTCTTGATGATAATAAGGGTTAGTCCGGGTTAACTTTTTAAATAACCTTCGTGGGCGAGGCGTTTGCCGGTATCATCGTATGCTTCTTTCTCTTCGGGAGTCCATGTTCCCAGCCCGTCAACATATCGGTTATACATGCAGAATGCGGCAGCAATTAGAACCGTGTCATGAATTTCCCGGTCCGTTGCTCCTTCGTTCCGTGCATTTTCGATGTGATCTTCGGTAACTCTGTTACCATTAATTTGCACTTTTTTGGCGATGCTAAGCAGGGCGCGCAATTTAGGGCTGATGTCCCTGTTTTTAAATCCGTTTTTAATTTCATCAAGCAGATCTAAATCTCCATCCAGGTGGTGTGCAGCCGCCGCACCGTGAGAAGAGTGGCAAAAATGGCACTCATTTTGATGAGATACATAAGAAGCAATCAATTCCCGTTCGGCTGATGTAAGTGTGGAAGGGCCTCTGAGCAAAATTTCTGCCAATTCTGAAAGTGGCTTCGCCGTTTCGGGCCGGTATTGCATTAAGCCGATAATTCCGGGCATTTCGTTATCCAGATTGATGTAAGACATGATATGACTGTTATTTATTGAGTTGAAGATGGAGAAATAAATAACACAAATTATTTCAAACTGACAAGGTGCAGTTCTTTTATTGCAAAGATTTTGGAACTTCTGATTGAAGGATTGAGTCCGGTTTCTTTTTGTACGTTAATAAATCATTCGACTGATCCAGCCACAGCCCGGCAGCTTTTTCTCAGTATCTCAATTCCGTCGTCAATTTCATTTTTTTGAATGGTTAGAGGAGGTCTGAAGCGGATGCTGCGGGTGCCGCACCCCAAAATCATCATGCCGTTTTTGATGCACTCTTTGCGAACGGTTTCCCGGGTTTGGGTATCGGGCAGGTCTACCGCGCAGAAAAGTCCTTTTCCCCTTGCATTGCTGAGCAATTCAATATCTTCCGACAACTTTATGAGTTTCTGCTGCAGATAATCACCGGTGCTTAAAGCATGCTCAACAAGCCGGTCTTCCTCAATCACTTCCAATATCCGCTGAAAACGCACCATATCCACGAGATTTCCTCCCCAGGTAGAGTTAATTCTGGACGAGACGTGAAAACAGTTGGTTTCAATTTCATCAACACGCTTACTTGCCAGAATTCCGCAAACCTGTGCTTTTTTTCCGAAGGCCAGAATATCCGGTTTTACGTAGTACTCGTGCGCCCAAAATTTTCCGGTCAGCCCCACTCCGGTCTGTACCTCATCATAAATAAACAGTGCATCGTACTGATCGGCAAGCTCCCGCAGTGCCTGGTGGAACTCAATCCTGAAATGGTTATCGCCGCCTTCGCCCTGGATTGGTTCCAGCAAAATGCAGGCGATATCATCTTCATACAATTCGAAATATCTGCGGGCCTGTGCTATTGCCTGCTCTTCCTCAAGAATTACTTTTTGAGTGGTCTCTTCATCCAGCGGAAATTGTATGGCCGGATTGTGAATTCTGGGCCAATCAAACTTTGGGAAATATTTGATTTTATTCGGTTCGGTGTTGGTGAGTGAAAGCGTATAGCCGCTTCGCCCGTGAAATGCTTTATCGAGATGGAGAACTTTATGTCCTTTTTCGGTGCGATACCCTTTTTCGAAATTTTTTTGGACTTTCCAGTCAAAGGCAACCTTCAGGGCATTGGCAACGGCCAGTGCGCCGCCTGAAACAAAAAATGCATACGGAAGATAGTCGGGTATCCCAACTCTGGAAAACGTTTCCAAAAATTCGGCCATCTCTTCAGTATAAACATCCGAATTGGATGGCTTATTGATGGCAACCTGACCCAGTTTAGCCACAAATTCGGGATCACCGGCAAGGCGTTCGTGATTCATACCCAGCGGGTTTGAAGCAAAGAAGGTGAAAAAATCGAGATAATCTTTTCCGGTGGTCGAATCGTGCAGGTAGGCGCCCTTGCTTTTTTCCAGGTCGAGCACCAGATCGAGCCCGTCGGTCAGCATATGCTTTCCAAGAGCTGAGCGAACATTTTTGGGGTCAATTTTATGTGGCATACGTCAAATCCAATTTAGCAGTTTGATGATCTTTTCTGTAGAATAAGAAATATTTTGTGAAAAGTGAGATGGGAGTTAACAGGGAAAACACAAAAGTCAGAAGTTGAAATACAAAACCGAATTGGCGCAATCGGCCTGTACTGAGCCTGTCGAAGCATCCAATTTGTGCAATGACGAATCTTAGCCAAGCCAATTAAACCGGTGCTGTTCACCTTTTTACTTTTTATGGCGCAAATGGCCTGTGCTGAGCCTGCCTGGCTACACGCCTTAGCAGACAGGCTTGGCGAAGTATCTCCTTTGTGCCAATCCAAGCGCCCGGCGCTAAGCGCAAAGCGTTTTTCCAATTGGTATGGCGCAAACGTCTCGTTTGTGCCAACCAATCCCATGGTAGCTCATGCCTTTATCCGTCTCCCGTCTTCGGACTTCCGTCTTTAGTACCTGACTACTACCTGATGTTCAAAGTCAATTAGTCACAAACGAGACGTTTGCGCCATGACAAGCTTGTCGAAGTGTCAAAAAACACCATGCGCCCGGCGCTGAACGCTAAGCGTTTTCCCCTTTTGCGTTTTGCTATTTCCCTTTACCTTAACTACGTATGAAATCGATAAAAAAACTTTTACGACAGGCGGCTTCAGCTCTCGAGTCTGAAATCGAAACGGTTAGAGAGAAGCCATCCACAGACATTTTATTTAACGGTGTTCGACAAAAAACATCAGTTGGAGAGAATACCGATTATGCATTTGAATGCCATCAGCCCGCAATCCGCTTCGCAGAAGAGATCAAGGCCAAAACCGGCGAAAAGGAGCTGACGGTTCATCCCGTATCGTATGAAGACAAAACCGTGGTCCTGCGATTTCCTGAAAACCTTGGCAAATCCATCTCCGAAGTTCACCTGGAATGGGAAAACGATTTTATTCTAAAACGGACCCTTGCCGAAATTCTGAAACTCGAAGATCGGGAAGAAGAAACCCGGCCACGGCTCAAAAGGCTGTTTCATCCCGAAACCAGCCAGCTTCCGGGAACAGAGGTTGTTGCGGATGGAAAACGAAATGAGGCCCAGCTACAGGCCATCGAAAAGGCCACAAGATGCCGCACCCTGTTCATCTGGGGACCACCCGGAACAGGCAAAACGGATACGCTTGGGTATATCATTGCAAATTACCTGAAAAACGGGAAAAAAGTACTTTTCTCATCAAATACGAACCGAGCGGTGGATGTGGGACTGCTGAGCTCTTTAAATGCTCTGGAACAGATTGGTGCGGACATCAAACCTGATAAAGTTACCCGGTTTGGGGAGTCGGCTCTGGATGATGAAAGGCTTGAGGACTATCAGTTCGACCTCCAGATCGAAAAAATCGTTCAGAAAAGAAAAGAAGAAGCAGGGGAGTGGGTTGATCTGCTGGCCCGGCGGGAAAAAGCGCTGCGTGCAGTTGAGAAAAGATTTAAAAATGGAAAAAACCCCACAAACAATCAGGAGCTGGAACTGAAGCTGATTGAACAAAAAATTGAGGATGCAGGCGGGCTCGAAGAACTGGAAGACCGGATTGATGAACTGGCACATGTTAGTGAACGAAAGGAGCTTTGGAAAAAACAGTTTGTTGCCACAACGCTGGCAAAAGTGTGCACATCTGATCTGTTTCACGACCTCGATTTTGACGCGGTGGTGATTGATGAAGGCTCAATGGCCAATTTACCTTACCTGATGGTATTGGCCTCGCACGCCAAATGGCACATGGTAGTGGTGGGCGATCCCATGCAGCTTCCGCCTATTGCATTAACCAATGATCGTACATCACGGGAATTTTTGGAACGGGATATTTTTACGACCGTATCGGATGCTGAAAACAGCGAACAGCTTTTTGCCTGGCACGATGACAATCCTGAGTTTACGGCATTTTTCGATACGCAGTATCGGCTTGAATCTTCACTGGCCGATATCATCAGTACCGTGTTTTATGAGGGCAGATTAAAAACCGGCAAAGAGCCACTGCAGTCACTTGACCAACTGAACGACCGGGCATTTCATCTGGTGGATACCTCGCGTTACAGTCCGTTTTTGGAGCAAAAATCGGGAGAGCGTGGGTTTAAGCCGATCAATACGGTTCATCAAAGTGTGGTTGTGCGCCTGGTTCAGAACATGCAAAAACGTGGAATTGTAATGGAACAGGTTGGCATAATTGTGCCGTTTCGAAGTGCCGTTTACGATTTGCGAAACCGCCTGTACGAAAATGGACTGCGGAACGTGGAAGTGGGCACCATCCACACATTCCAGGGTCGTGAAAAAGAGTACATCATTTTTGATACGGTAATGAGCGGAGAACAGCAGCACGGCAGAATCCGGCACTACTCCGTGAGGCCGCTTGATGAGCAAAAAAACGGCCTGAGCGTACCCCGCCTATTGAATGTGGCCTTTTCACGAAGCAGGAGGGAGCTGGTAGTAATTGCGGATATGGTGCACATCAACAAAATGTACGGGAAAAAGTTTTTGGGAAGGTTGTTGAAACGGATGAGTTGAGGAAGGCGTGATGGTGGGAAGCGTTCCTGTAAAAGGGAGATCCCTCCACTCCATCCCGCCTGTCCCGTACTTCGGGGACAGAAATGCGTCGGAATTCCGGTCGGGATGACAGGGTGTTTTTTTAAAAAGGACGGCGCATTAAGGCTGCAGATTAGAAAAGGGATTTGAATTGCGCCGCCCGCTGATTTATGATGCGCCTTTGTCACCCCGAGCCACTAATTTTGCCCAAATGCCGGGCAACACCACTGGAAAGACGAATATCAGGCTCCCTCCTTGTGGCGACGCAGTTCAGTCGGGAGAGGGAGGGTCCGAAAGGTTTAGGAAATCATCAGTCATTGGCAGCAAACCGCAGTGGAGTCCATGGCAGCATATTTACGACAAGGCACATCTGCAACTAACCCAAAAATAGTTCAAAAAGCACAAGATTTTTTTCAATTTATTTACTATCTATTCTGAAAGTAATTAACAAGAATCCAACCAACGCTTTAATGGATCCGGAAATTCTTACATGGATTTTTCTTGTCGGGGGAATTATTCTAATGCTGCTGGAATTTGTTCTCCCCGGGGGTGTTGCTTTCTTTCTGGGCCTGAGCGGGGTAAGTATCGGGGTAGTGCGTTTTTTCGGTTTGCTGGGTGATCCAGTTTGGGCTGTTACTGCGTGGCTGCTCACCTCCGTTGGGTTAACAATTGCGATCAGGCCGTTCATTAAAAAGTATTTTAAGCCCGAATCTTACACAAAAATTGCAGATGAAGATTACGAAGCAATGGACCAGGTTGCCGTGGTTGTAAGAGAGATTAATGAAGAAGATAACAGCGGACGTATCCGGTTTGACGGGGCTACGTGGAATGCACGCTCGATGAAAGGGCGCATACAGGCTGGCCGGGAGGTGGCTATTCGATACAGGGATAATACAACGTGGGTGGTTGAAGCAATCGATGCATACGATCCAACCGATGAAAACATCAAACAAAAGGAGAAAAACTAACTATGTGGACAGCATTACTCATTTTAATTTTAGTGCTCTACGTCATCATCACAAGGCTCTTCATTATTGTTGAGATGCGTGAAGAGGTGATCCAGGAGCGGCTGGGAAAGTACAAAAAAACATTAAAACCGGGCTTTCATTTTATGATACCTTTTGTTGATCGGGCTGCCTATCACCAGGAGATGCGCGAACAAGTGATTGATGTGCCGAGCCAAACCTGTATCACCAAGGATAATATTGAGGTATCGGTTGATGGAATTGCTTACCTGAAAGTGATGGATTCACATAAATCGAGTTACGGAATTTCAAATTATAAGGCGGCTGCGATTAACCTGGCTCAAACCACCATGCGAAGTGAAATCGGAAAGATTACGCTGGATGATACGTTTTCGGAACGGGAGGCCATGAACGAAAATATCGTAGAGGAGATCGATAAGGCGGCAGACCCCTGGGGGGTGAAAGTGCTCCGGTACGAAATCCGCAATATCCGTCCATCCAACGAAATTGTGGATACCATGGAAAAGCAGATGGAAGCAGAGCGCCAGAAGAGGGCCGACATCACCAGCTCGGAAGGGTTGAGGGAATCGCGCATCAACGAATCGAAAGGGGAACAGCAGAGCCAGGTTTTGATATCCGAGGCACAGCGCCAGCGCAGGATTAACGAAGCAAAAGGGCAGGCAAAAGAGATTGAACTGGTGGCAACAGCAACCGCAAACGGTATTCGAAGAGTTGCCCAGGCCGTTGAAAAACCGGGCGGTTCACTTGCCGTTCAGACCAAACTGGTTGAGCAGTATATCGACCAATTTGGGAAGATCATCAAAAGCACGAATGTGTCCGTACTGCCTGTCGAAACCGCCAACCTGAAAACTTTTTTTGAGGGCGTTGCCACGGTAAGTGATCACACAACAAATCCGAAATCTGTAAAAAAAGGGGAGAGCTAAACCATGCAAGTTTTCAACATAATCAGCCAGATACTTCTTGCACTTTTTGCCATCTACCTGGTCTTTAAATTTTTGCAGGCCATCAGGCTTGTACCCAACCAGTATGCCCATATTGTGGAGAGGCTTGGGAATTATCATAAAACACTCGGCCCGGGGTTTCATGCATTGATACCCTTTGTGGATAAAGTGGTTTACAAGCAGGATTTACGTGAGGAAACCATCGAAGTGGAACCACAGGAGTGTTTTACGAAAGACAATGTGAAAGTGGAAGTGGACGGGGTTCTCTATCTGAGTGTGATGGACCCCGTAAATGCAAGTTATGGGGTAACCGATTACCGGTATGCATCGGTACAGCTTGCGCAAACCACAACCCGGTCTGTGATCGGGCAGATGGATCTTGATGAAACCTTCGAAGAGCGGGCAAAAATGAGCCAGGAAGTAGTGAAAGTGCTCAGTGATGTGGAAAGGCTTTGGGGGATTAAGGTCCACCGGTACGAGATAAAAAATATCTTTACACCGCGTACAGTTCAAAATGCCATGGAGCGGCAGATGACTGCTGAGCGCGAACGGCGGGCTGTGATTGCACGGTCGGAAGGTGTCAGGGATTCAAAGGTGAACGATGCACAGGGACGCCGTGCAGAGATTGTGAATATTTCGGAAGCAGAGATGCAGCGCAGAATTAATGAAGCCGAAGGCTGGGCGAATGAGATCGAAGCGATTGCTGAGGCTACGGCCATATCCATCGAACAGCTTGCCGATGCCCTCTCGCAGCCAAATGGTACCGAAGCGATGCAGCTTCAGTTGAAAGAAAAATACCTGAGGGTACTGAGTGGATTAGGCAAAGATGAAAACCGGATCATCCTGCCCAAAGATCTTTCAAACTTCGATGCCGTGATGCAGGGGCTTTCGATTGATGGTTTGAATATTAAAAAAGGATGATGACCTCTGTGATCCGAATTTGAGAAGGTTTGAAATCAAATTTGTGTTTAACCAGAGATGGCGCAAGCGTCTCGCTTGTGCCATTCATACAACACGTACCATCATTGGCAAAGCACACACAGGATGTTTGCGCTATG
>SKYV01000236.1 GCA_007127745.1 Balneolaceae bacterium | reverse complement strand
CTCCCGGCCGATGCGTCGATATTCGAACGGCGAAGCTGGGCCCACAGCAAGTGATCACCGGCAAAAATATACAACGGCAGATAGCAGTAGTGATCATAGTAGCCGTGGAAGAACTTTCCCTGTTGGTCCCCATGCAAGCGATCATCGCTGGCATCCAGATCCAGAATAATCCGCCCGGGAGGATCGCTTCGGTGAGTGTCGATGTACCAGTTGGTAAACAGCCGGTGGACCCTCTGCTCGTCGAGCTCGACCTTATGGTAACGATCCGAGCTGTGCGTCTGGTTGGCAATGCTGACTTCCAGGCGGTTGAGGTAATCTGCCCGCCTCGAAAATCAGTAACCACCCGACGGTTGCTGGCTGGTTGAAACTCGAACTGGACTTGGCTATCTTTTCTACATACTGTAGGCATCAGGTTCCTCCTTGTTTTGATTCAAGTTATTGTACACCAACAAGATAAGGAATCTGGTGCTTTTTTTTGTGAAAAATCTGGATTAGCCCAAAGTAATATTTGTCCAGTTTTCTGCTCTAAATAATGTGCAGGTGGGATTTTAAATTTTTTAAAATATAAAAAACTGATTAACAGTCAGTAACGGAACTGTAATCAGCAAAAATGATTAAAAAAAAAGCCCAAACACTAATAAGTGTTTAGGCTTCAATGCGATCCGGAAGGGACTCGAACCCTCGACCTCCTGCGTGACAGGCAGGCGTTCTAACCAACTGAACTACCGGACCTTCTAAATTTTCAATAGACTTAAATATAAAGACCTTTTGCCTTCTAAGTCAATAGAGATTACAGCAAATTATCAAAGCAAAAAAATAAGGGCTCCGGGTTTCAACCGAAGCCCTTTATCGGGATGGTGATGGGATGTAAGTAAAAAAGTCTATAATGCCTGTTCGATAGATTGTATCATATTATCGCTCTGAGGACTTACATTACTTTTAAACCTTCTTAACAAGTTTCCGTTCCGATCTATCAAAAATTTTTCAAAATTCCATGAAATTTCTCCGCTAAAGTCGGGATTATCCATGTTTACAAGGGTTTCAAACAATGGGTGCTGATCGTCTCCGTGTACCGATATTCTGGAAAATAGCGGAAAACTGACCCCAAAGTTCATCTCACAAAACTCAGCAATTTCCTCATCCGATCCCGGCTCTTGGCCTCCAAAATTGTTTGCCGGAAAACCGAGTACTTTCAGTCCTTGATCAGAATAGGTTTCGTGCAGCTTTTGCAGATCGGAATATTGAGTGGTAAACCCGCATTCTGAAGCGGTGTTTACGATCAACAAAACATCTCCTTTGAATTCTTCAAGAGAAACGATTTCCCCATTTATCAAGTTTAGCTCGTGTTGATAGATGTCGTCCGTACGTTCAACTTGTGAAATCATTAAAAAAAGTAATGAAATTGTGAAGAATATTATTTTCATAGCAGTTACCGTATATTTTAAGTGCTAAATCCTTTTTACTTCCATATCATTCCAAATATGACCAATAAATATCAATATATACCAGTTTTTTTTATTGTATTTCTGATTGCCGTTTTTTATCCGGTGGTTTCATTTGCACAAATGTTTTCCATTGATGAACCCGATGGGAGAACCGAAAGGGTACTGGGTGTTTATACTGTTTTAGGGGCAAGCTGGGATTTTGCTGATTTTTCCTATCAGGGAGAGGCTGCCGATATTGATGAACGGGTAGATTTTAACGATAATATTTTTCGACTCCGGCTGGAAAGTCCGGGTATTAATGTCAGTCTGGGGTTTGGTGGGTCCATGACCGGCATGAACGATAATTCTTACGTTAACGTGGATGGAAGGCTGTTTAACCGTGTAGGCCTCATTCGCAGCGAATCTTTTCTTTTAACACTTCCAATTCAGATTACTACTGATTTAACAAGGGTACGCCTTAACCGAACGGATGCCGAGTTTTCGCAAAGTTCACTGATTTTTGGAAGCGGGCTTAACGCTGACCTGAACCTTGGTGAAAGGCTTGGTTTCAATATTCACGCTACGCCCAACTACGGCTTCAGTTTTTCGCAGGGCAATCTGTTTGGGGGCAATTTGTTCCGGACGGATGGAAAAGTATTGCTGTTAATACATGATGTGATTGGCCATCGGTCTTTAACTTTGGGATATTATTTTGATTACCGGCGATACAGAATAGACGGAGATTTGAATGATTATGATTACACCTCACACTCCATAACTTTGGGAATCACTTTTTAAACATGAAAGTTGAAAAACTGCTTCTCGAGCTTGAATCCATTTGTGAAAAAGGAGGCTACTCTGTACGAAAAGAAAGGGGAGCCTTTCGTGGTGATTCTTGTATTTTTGAGGGTGACAAGCTCATCGTAATCAACAAAAACCGACCGGTGGAAACCCAGGCCGCTATTTTAGCAAAAGTAATCAGACAGTTCAGCCCGGATGATATGTTCATAAAACCGGCCGTACGAAAAGAATTGAAAGCCATTTGGGACCGGCTTGATAAATTTACCGAAACAGACAAACAGTACGAAGATCAGTCTTTAACATGAAGTGTACGTTTTTGGGAACCGGTACATCTATGGGCGTTCCCGTTGCCGGGGGATTCGGGCGCGAAATGATCAACAAAGATCCGAGAAATCAGCGTTATCGTTGTTCCGTCTGGATGCAAACCGAGGAGTCTTCGGTTGTCATAGATGTTGGCCCCGAATTTCGCCTGCAATCCATTCGTTCCAACATCCAGCGCATCGACCTGGTTCTGATTACCCACGAACACATGGATCATATAGCCGGCCTTGATGATTTACGATCCTACAACTATATGCAGAGTGGTGCCATTCCTGTTTTAAGCACAAAGAAGGGAATAGAATCTATTCTTTCCCGGTTCGATTACATGTTCGGGGAAAACCGCTATCCCGGCTCCACCCTGCTCGACCTGGATGTAATTTCAGAACCTTTTCAGTTTCATGATATGCACATTACACCACTACCCTACAAACACGGCGATGTGGATGTGATGGGATATCGGGTTAATGATTTTTCTTACATGACGGACGTAAAATTCATTCCCGATTCAACCAAAGAGAAAGTAAAGGGAAGCAAGGCACTTGTGCTGAGCGGTTTACGATGGGGGCCGGAACATCCAACGCATCTCACTATTCCCGAAGCGGTGAATGTGGCCCGAGAGCTTGACATTCCGAAAACCTACCTGATTCATATGAACTCGTATGTGGATCATGAAGAGAGCAACAAACGCCTGCCTGAAAATGTGCGTCTTGCCTACGATCAGCTTGAGATAACGGTTTGATGGAGGCAGCGAATAATCAGATAAATTTCCGGGTTTTTTTGTTTGCTTTTAACGTTTCGTAAACGGCTTTAACGTCCTGTGAACTGTCGAGATCTACCACCAGAATAGAGTCTTCAGTTTCAACCACGGCAATGTTTTCTACACCGGCCACGGCAATCAGCTTACCGCTTTCTGAGTACACCAGGTTCGATTTTGCATTCACAAAAACAGTTTGAGTTTCACCCGAAGCATTGCCGTTTTCATCTTTTTTCGAAAGTTCATGAACAGCTTTCCAGCTTCCCACGTCGTTCCAATCAAAATTGCCGGGCACTACATGAACTTTATCAGCTTTTTCCATAATGCCGTAATCGATCGAAACGGAAGGACAGGCCTGATAGAAATCCTCAATATCATTCGGCTTTTTGTCTGACTCCATCAATGTTTCCATGCAGGTGTAAACCTCGGGAAGATATTGTTTAAAGGCTTCAGTAATGGTAGAAATTTTCCAGACAAAAATGCCGCTGTTCCATAAATACTCACCCGACTCAAGAAACTGCAGCGCTGTTTTGGAATCGGGCTTTTCTGTGAAGTTTCGCACTTCAAATACGGGATGGCCGCTTTCAAAGATTTCGGCGTAAGATTGTTTCCGGATATATCCGTATCCGGTTTCGGGCCTGTTGGGTTCAATACCGATGGTTACAAGCGAATTTTCTTTATTGGCAATGTTCGATGCCGTTTCAAGCACGGAGTAGAACTCTTCGTTGTTGCCGATAAGATGATCGGCCGGCAGCACCACCATCATCCCGTCAGGGTCTTTTTGATATAGCAACGCAGCGGCAGCGGCTACACAGGGAGCGGTATTTCGGGGCACCGGTTCACCAATTATATACGATGGGTTCAAATCTGGTACCTGCTCACGCACAATGGATACATAATCTTCGTTGGTAATCACCATAATATGTTCTTGAGGCATAAAATTGCGAAGGCGTTTCACAGTTTTCTGTATCATGGTATCATCTCCGAAGAGATTGATAAATTGCTTTGGGTTTGAAAGTCTGCTTTTCGGCCAGAAACGTGTACCGGCACCACCGGCCATAATGAGTGCGTATGTCATAACTGCTTTTTCTTTATTTAGGTATAAGAGAAAGGTATGCAAAAGCCAATCAAACCAAAACGGGTGATGACATTGTTAATGAAATACTGAATGTAGATCCAAGATTGGGTTCGCTTTCAATGATAAGTACTTCTCCGTGGGCTTCTACAATGTGTTTTACAATGGCCAGGCCGAGACCGGTTCCGCCTTTTTCCCTGGAGCGTGATTTTTCCACCCTGAAAAAACGCTCGGTAACTCTGTTGATATCTTTTTTATCGATGCCCACACCCGTGTCTTTAACATACAAAAGCAATTTCCTGGGATCTTTTTTGTGGTTTTTTATCCCCACTTCTACATAGCCACCCGGCTTGTTGTATTTCATGCCGTTTTCAATCAAATTATACAGAATTTGTTTGATTTGATTGCGATCCGCTTTTACCTGAATATTCCGGCCAAAATCCTTCACCCGGAGCTCCACATCTTCTTTTTGTGCTTTGTACTGAAGGCTTTCAACCACATCCAGAACCACATCCCGCAAATACATCTCCCTGATGTCCGATTTTAGCTCTCCGGTTTCCAGTTTCGAGATATCCATCAGATCTTTGGTCAAAAATATCAGACGGTTCACATTGCGCATGGCCTTTTGCAAAAACAATTCATTTACATTTTTGTCGTGAATGGCTCCGTTCAGCAGTGTTTCAATAAACCCCTGAATGGCAAAAATTGGTGTTTTCAGTTCGTGCGAAATATCCCCGATAAATTCTTTGCGGTAATTTTCGATTTTGTTGAGCCGTTCCAGCTCACTGCTCACGGTTTCGCTTGCCCGGATGGCCTGGCTTAAAATCAGGTCCAGTTCATCCTGAATCTCTTTCGGTTTGATTTTCCTGTAATCTGTAAACTCTTTTTCAGCTATTTCACTCACAATGTTGAAGAGCTGATGAATTCTATCCCGTTGGCGGCGGGCAGATATCAGATATACAATCAAAAATGATAAGATAAACAGAAACAGGGCAAACGCGGCGGCTCCAGGGATGGTGAGATCAGCCCCAAAAAACAGAACACTCCCGCCCACAAATGCAATAATCAGTGCTGCGGGGAGAGCAATGTTCAGAGAAACGGCAAATATTTTTCGATTTGATAGATCAGAAATGTTCATTCCTTGAATCTGTAACCAACTCCTTTTACAGTCTCAATATAATGATCTCCCAGTTTTTCTCTGATTTTTCTTACGTGTACATCCACTGTTCGGTCAACAACGTAAATATTGTCGCCCCAAACTTTATTTAGCAGGGTTTGACGGTCGCGAACTTTCCCTTTTTTGCTGGCAAGATAGTAGAGAAGTTCAAACTCTTTGCGCGGCAAATGATACTCCTCGCCGTTTTTCAGGACGATGTAGCGGTCTTTGTCAATCTCAAGATCATGCACTTTCACCTGCTGTAATTCTTCCTGATTTTCAGCATATCGCCGCAGCACTGCTTTAATTCTGGAGAGAAGTTTAGATGTGGAAATTGGCTTGGTGATATAGTCGTCGGCGCCTTTGTTCAGCCCTTCAATTTCTGTTTTTTCATCTCCCCGTGCAGTTAAAAAGATAATGGGAATCTGCCTGAGGTCAGTGTCTTCTTTCATGCGGTCGCAAACCTCAATTCCGTCCATGCCGGGCATCATTACATCCAGTAAAACAAGGTTGGGTTTATTCTCTATTGCGATTTGAATACCAAGCTGTCCGTTGTCTGCAGTCAGCACATCGTAATCCTGTTGCCTCAGGTTGTATTCGATCATGTCCAGGAGGTCCTGTTCATCATCAACGATGAGAATGGTTTGTTTTTCCAATGGTTCTCTTATTTGTAAGTATTCATATAAAATTAACGGCTTTAATCTCTCTGATGATACAAATTTAATATTAACCCAATGTTATCTTTTTGATTGGGCCAGTGCCTGTTTCACAATCTCGGACACGGTTGCTTTCGGGTTGGCGCCGGCAATCTGATTCACCATCTGTCCCGATTCACGCTTGCTAAAGCCCAGAGCCTCCAGGGCTGATATGGCCTCTTCACGCTTACTCCGGGTGGTTTCGTCTCCGGTAACAACCGAGGGTTGAGATTCATCAAACAGTTTATCTTTCAGTTCGAGAACCATGCGCTGTGCTGTTTTTTTCCCAATGCCCGAAATACCGGAGAGGGAAGAGGTGTCTTGCATCACAATGGCTTCCATCAGCACGGATGCCTGCATTCCGGAGAGAATGGTCAGTGCCAGTTTTGGGCCGATTCCTTTCACGGTAATCAGCCGTTCAAACAGGTTTTTTTCTTTCTGTGATGCGAAACCAAACAGGCGCTGCTCACTATCGGTAAAATGGTGGTACACCAACAGGCGGGCTTGTTTTCCGGTTTCCGGCAGGGTTTTCAGAGTCTGGGTGGATATTTCAACACGGTAACCAACTCCGGATACATCAATAATGCACTCCTGCTCTTTTTTTGTTGCCAGTGTGCCGTTCAGGTATGCAATCATAGTTTATTTTTGATTTATCAGCAGCCTTTTGTTCAAATTTAATGTTTTTTGGTTCTGCCCGGATTTTCTTCAACAAATTGTGCCCAGCTCGATTTCCGATTGTTCTGATGCATTTTATTCGAATGTTTATTGGATGAAGGCATTCCGGATTGTGTTAAATGGCACCAGGCAACACCCAGGGCATCGGTTGCGTCGTCCGGTAATTTTTTTTCGGGCAATTGCACCAGTTTTTCGAGCATAAAGGCCACCTGCTGTTTGCTGGAATTTCCGTTACCGGTAATCGCCTTTTTTACAGCTTTGGGATAATATTCTGTTACAGGAAGGCCTTCGTTGGTGATGGCGAGAATGGCTGCTGCCTGTGCCCGCCCCAGTTTCAGCATTGCGAGGGGATCTACTCCATACACAGGTGTTTCAATGGCACATTCATCCGGTTTGTGTTTTCTGATTAATCCCGTAACCTGATCAAAAATAAACTGAAGCCTCTCGGTATGCTCCTTCATCTGATCCATCCTGATCACATCACAGATATTTGCACTGTACGAGGTGTTGACCTCTTCCAGAATGGCGTATCCGGTTGTGCGTGAACCGGGATCGATGCCAAGAATTTTTTTTCCCATATTGTCAATCTGTTGATCGCCAGATACCCAATTCCGGATGTTTTCTATAACCGAAATTCAGTACCCGGTTGTCAGGATTTATAAATCAGAATCTTCATCACCATATAATTTTTGCAAACCTATAATCATCTCTTCAGAAACTCCGGCTGTTACAAATCCGCCGTCGTGATAGAGGTTTTGCATAGTTACTTTGCGTGTAAGATCTGAGAAGAGTGTCACACAGTAATCGGCGCACTCATCGGCTGTGGGGTTTCCGAGCGGAGCAATTTTTTCTGCAAAAGTGTACATCCCGTCGAATCCTGTAATGCCGGTTCCGGCCGAGGTTCTTGTGGGTGCCTGCGAAATGGTATTTACCCTGATACCACGATCGGCAAGCCGGCTACCATAATTCCTTGCGATACTTTCCAGCAGGGCTTTAGCGTCGTTCATATCAGAATATTTGGAAAACACCCTCTGTGCCCCGATATAGGAAAGGGCTATCACGCTGGCGCCATCGTTTAATAATTCGGTTTCTTCGGCATAGTGCAAAATTTTGTGAAGTGAAATTGCCGAAATATCGAGCGCTTGCTGAAACCAATTGTAGTTCAGGTCTCTATATTCTTTCTTTTTCCGGATATTCGGAGACATGCCGATAGCGTGCAGAATAAAATCTACTCCGCCAAGTTCTTCTTTTGTTTGATTCATCAGCTTTTCAACATCTTCTTCGCTGCTTACATCACACGGAATAACAGGGGCACCGGTTTTTTCAGATAATGCATTCAGGGCTCCCAAACGAAGTGCAATGGGTGCATTTGAGAGTACAAATTGGCCTCCTTCGCGATGGCAGGCCAGTGCTATCCGCCAGGCAATACTTCGGTCATCGAGCGCTCCGAATATGATTCCTTTTTTGCCTTTTAACAATCCATATCCTTTTTCTTCAGACATATATAATTCTGTTCTTTTGAGTTTTTATTAGAGTCCCCGTGAAAATAACACCTTCGGCTCTTAAAGTGAAAAATGAATGAGTCGTGGCATTTCAAACAATATAAAAGAACTTGGGATGAAAGCATCACATTTTGATTTTAAAAAAACAGGTGGGCAGTCTATTCCTTTTTATTCTTTGGGGTAATAGAATAGATTGAAAAACAGATCTCCGGGCAATCATAATTCCGGAGATCTGTATTGAGTGGTATGTTTACTTCAGTGATTCCAATATAGCTACAGAAAATGCCGCAAGATCCGGCGGTGTGCGGGAAGTAATCAGGTTGCCGTCAATCATCACTTCTTCATCCACATAAATGGCGCCTGCGTCTGTAATTTCATCCTGTATTCCGCTTACTGCAGTCATGGTTCTGCCTTCAACAATTCCCGTGGCCAGAACAACCTGCGGGCCATGGCAGATGGATGCAATCGGTTTATTGCTCTGGATGAAATCTCTGACGAAATTTACCACTTCGCTGTGTTCACGAAGGTTGGCCGGTGATTGGCCGCCGGGAATTACCAATGCATCGAATTGTGCCGGTGTCACATCGGTTACTGAAAACTCAACCACTGCGGTAACATCACTGTTGTAAGCTGTGTAAGTACCGGGTTCTGTGCCTATGACTGTAATTTCGGCACCCTTGTTTTGCAGAAATCCTAACGGGAACATGGTTTCTGCATCGTGAAAGCCTTCTGTAATTAATACAGCAACACGTTTGCCTTCAAGTTCCTTTTCGGTGGTATTCAGAGGATTTGCATTCATCATAACAGCAGAAAAGAAAAAGAGGGTTGTTAATAAAACCGAATAAATGATTCGTTGTTTCTTCATGGGTTCTCTCCTTAAGGTTAATTTAACTGTAAAAACCGTTTTATAACTCTCAAATAATAAGATACAATCTAACCTTTAAAAATTAAAACATACCAGCAAACCACCGGTAAGAATTCAACCGATGGTTTTTATGTGGAGCATTACGTTTATGTTTCAGCAAGATTTAATTTATTACCGGTTTTTTCTTCGTATGCCGTAATAATGATCATAGACATTTGATCCATCGTGAAGGTATCGGAGTTTAGCAACAGATCGTAATCAGAAGCATTGGAGGCATCTCTGTAGAAGTTTTGTTTCACAAATTCCTCGCGTTCTCGTTCCTTTTGTTCAATAATCAGCCGTGCTTCGTGCTGGGGGATATTTTCTTTTTTTGCATACTGCGCTATTCGCACGTTAAGCGGGCACACCACGCGCACATGTAGAGATTTGGGATCTTGAATGATGTAATTTGATCCCCGCCCCACAATAATGCCGTTTCCATAGCCTTCTATGGCTTTTACCACTCTGATTAATGAACGGAGGTAATTCATATTTGTGGGAATATTCACCAAAAATCCAGTCACGGTGTCTTCCACCATCTGCTGGCGACGCTCATCGAGGGTTTCCACTGCTCTTGAACCACTGCCAATCTCTTTGGCAATGGCCTGGATCAGATCTTTATCCCAAACTTTGAATCCTATTTTCTTCTCTAAATTGTGAGCCAGGGCCGCCCCTCTTGCCCCAAATTCTCTCGAAATGGTAATCACGGGCTTGGTTTTTTTCTTGCGGGCTCTTGAGCCTGCAAGCGCATGAGAATGACTCCATGTTTGGAACTGTTCTTCGATAATTTTTTCGATCTTTTTAGCCATAATTTTTCTGATTTAAATCATCTTGTTTTTTTTGATTATTTACCCAAATACTTGCTTAAAAAAGAAAAGACGATAACCTGGAATTTTTCTGATTTACCATTGAATTTTAATTCACCTTCATGCTAAAGCAAGTTAGTTACTTTATGAATGCTTTTAAATAAGGGTTTATCGGATAGTGCGTTCAGGAATACGACGTTCGTAAACTTCCCGGATCACCCAACATCTCTCTACTCTGAACTTTGCACGTTTGTAGATTTTTCTGTTCTTCAGGCTTGATTTTTATTTATCTGATAGTAGTAATATACTTTTCGTAATCACTTTATACCACAACAATTTTACTGAGAGCAATTCCGTATCGTATTGGGTAAGGAAGGAAAGGGCGGATCAAATGTCACACTGCTGATATCAGATACCTTAACATCCTTTGACCAGCCCACAGCCGAATAATTTTGAGTGATTCGTTCTGAATCCTGTAACCATAAACCCGTAAACACGCCGTAATAGAAATGATAGAAAAATAATGAATGGCATTAACCAGGCTGGTCATAAAAAACAACAAAAAGCTCCAGCGTGCTCTGAATGGGTTGTTCATTTTGCCAAAGAGAGAACAGTTCTTTTATTTTAATCTCAAAACAGCAAGAAAAATTGGAAGTAGATATTGTTATTTTACAACATTATTGCTGATGAAATCACATAAAATAAATCCCTCTTCAGTGGTATCATTATATGATTCTACCGGATGAAGGTGATTCAAAATTTGTTTACCGGATCGAACATTATTAATCTATTTTAATGCAGTTAAACCGATATTTTTCAACTACAGGCCTGCTGGTGGGCACCCTCTTTTTTGCCTTGTCGATGTCGCCCACGCTGCTGCCCCGCTCCGAAATTACCCAGGGTGTGATTTCAGGCCTTGCTTTGGCATCGGGTTATGGCGTAGGTGTATTTTTTGTATGGCTGTGGTCCTATTTTGAATTGCCAAAACCGAAAGCAAAAAAACAGGCCTATTTACAGATTATTGCCGGCGGGGTTTTTCTACTGATAGCAGGTTTCTTTTTGTGGCATGCAAGCGGCTGGCAAAATTCTTTGCGTCAGCTCATGGGCCTCGAAGAGAGTGCTACTGTAAATCCTTTTTTGATCGGTTCTATCGCAATTGCTGTATTTCTTGGTGTTTTACTGGTCGCCCGGCTGTTTTTGATTGTGAAACGGCAACTTGCAAGAAAACTTGAAAAATATATCCCCCGGCGTGTTTCCTATGTTGTGGGGCTGGTTGCTACATTTATTCTCTTCTGGTTTATTGCAAACGGCCTGCTTTTCTCCTCAATTTTACAGTTTGCTGATTCAACCTACCAGCAGATTGATACGCTCATTGAGCCTGAATTTGACAGGCCTGATGATCCAATCAAAACCGGAAGTGTGGCATCGTTACTTTCCTGGGATGAAATGGGGCGAACAGGTCGAAGGTTCCTCGCCACAGGGCCATCTGCAGCCGATATCAGTAAGTTTACCGAACTGGAAGTAAAGGAGCCCATTCGCGTATACGTAGGTATGCATGTTTCGGAATCGTTTGAAGAGCGGGCTGAGATGGCTCTCGAAGAATTGAAACGGGTACATGCTTTCGATCGGTCATTGCTGGTTGTCATCACCCCAACCGGAACGGGCTGGGTTGATCCCGCCGCGATTGACCCGCTGGAGTACCTTCACCGCGGCGATATAGCCAGTGTGGCTGCTCAGTACTCATATCTGCCAAGCCCGCTATCACTTCTCGCTGAGGAAGAGTATGGTGCGGATATGGCTCGTGCCCTGTTTCGCACGGTTTATAATTACTGGACAGAACTTCCACATGATGATCGCCCGAAATTGTATCTGCACGGGTTGAGCCTTGGTGCACTCAATTCAGACCGCTCTTTTGATCTGTTTGACATCATCAATGATCCGTTTCACGGAGCGTTATGGAGCGGTCCTCCGTTCAGAAAAAGCACCTGGAGAACGGTTACACAGGAGAGAAATCCCGAATCACCGGCTTGGCTTCCCCGCTTTCGAGACGGATCTGTCGTTCGTTTTGCCAATCAAAACGGGGGGCTGGAGAAAGGAGATGCAGAGTGGGGCTCGTTTCGGCTTGCCTACCTGCAGTATGCCAGTGATCCCATCACCTTTTTTGATCCCAATTCTTTCAGAAGCGAACCGGACTGGATTCGTGAGCCCCGAGGGCCTGATGTTTCACCCGACCTTCGCTGGTTTCCCATCGTAACCATGCTTCAGCTCGCTGCCGATATGGCCACCGGCGAAGCCCCTCCCGGATTTGGTCACGAATATGCAGCAAAACACTACTTCGATTCCTGGGTTGCCCTCACCGAGCCGAAAGGGTGGACCGAAGAAGAGCTGTCCCGTATGCGCGCTTTTTTTGAAGAGCGGGATTCATAAAAAAACCTGCCGGGCGAATGCGGACGCTTGCGCCAGTTTGGTTGAACGATCATATTTTGTTCATATTTTACATAAAACTGGGGAACGGTTTCTTCAATAGAGTTTACCGAACCAGGAGCATGTTTTTGGTTTTATTTTCTTCTGATGTCATCAACCGATAGAAATAGACACCGGAGGAGAGGCCGGCCGGCTGAAAGGGTACCTCGTAATACCCGGTGTTAAAATCCTGATCCACAATGGTCTGGATATGAGCACCACCGGAATTAAACAGATCAATCCGCACACGCATCGGTTCCGGAATGGCAACGGGAATCATGGTTTCTGTCTGAAACGGATTTGGAAAATTGTTACCGAGTGTAATCTCACCGTCTGAGTAGAGAAATTCGATCATGATCTGATCGGCCAGTTCCAGACCAGCAGCAAATACGGTGTAATGAACGGTTTCTTCTGCCTGGCTGGTGACTGTAAAAAACGCTTGTCCCGACGGATTGGTTAACGGATCTGTTGCAATCAGATCCGATGAGCCGCCGTCAGGTTCAACCCGCACCTCAACACCGGTTACCGGTTTTGACTCGCTGTTCAAAACAGTTATGGTAATTTCACTCTCCTGAACACCGGTGGCAAGCACACGGTCTCTGCTCAAATCAACAGAAGAGTTCATGGCACTCACATCCAGGGTGGTGATATTTGTGGTATTGGAATTTTGGCTGGTGCCGGTTTCAATCTCCGATCGAAGGCGGTAATAATATGTGGTACCCGGTGAAAGGCCGGATACGGTATGGCTGAGAGCACTTTCCATGTTTCGGTTTTCATATCCAGGGATCATGTCGGAAAAATCGGATTCCGTGGAAACATCAAGCCGATAATGATCAGCTTCTGCAACGGAGCTCCAGTTTGCCATGAATGATGTAGCATCGGCATTTGTAGCCTGTTCTGCAATAGGTGGCTGTAATGGCCGTGTAGTAAAACTTTTTTCATTACCGAAGGCAGTTACCTGCTCATTAGTTGCAAACGCCCGGATAAAATAGGTGGTGCTGTGCAAAAGGCCGGTCAGGGTAATTTCAAATTCTCCGGTTTGTCCGCTGGTTGAAATGCATTCGTCGTTCTCATCCGGATTTCCAAGCTGATTCCAGCAAACTCCCCTGTCCACAATTTTGCTGCCGCCCTCATCTGTAATGTTTCCGCCGCCTACAGCTTCCGAAACTCCGATTGATGTGATATCAGCGGTAACCACGGTTGGGGCTGATACACTCAGCGTTGTAAATGTCCGCTCATTTCCAAAGGAAGTTCCCTCAGAATTGGTAGCAAATGCCCGAACGTGATATTGAGTATCCGGTTCAAGGCCGGTGATGTATGAGAAAAAAGATCCCCTGCCGGTACCATTGCTTGTGCATGTATCAGAAAGGTCTGGGTCGGGCTGTTCACTCCAGCAAACACCGCGGTCTGTAACAACTCTTCCACCATCATTCACAACATTTCCACCGCTTCGGGCCGTTGAAAATTCAATGGCTGTAACCTGGGTTGTTGTCACTGTTGGCAGGCCAAATTCGGTTCTTTCATCACGATAATTGGCAATTACATGTTTGATTTCTCTCATGCTCCGGGCGTTATCAGCGGGCGCATAATCACCGGTGTAGGATCCTGTTGGTACTCCAAGATATGTCACATCCGGATTTGAAAAAGTTTGCAGGCCGCTATCTCCTTCATCATATGTCATCACTGTTGCAAATTTTCTTCCGTCACCTGCAGTTAATCGCCAACCGGTTGAGTATTCAAACAATCCCCCTTCAGGGCCGGCTGGGTTCTGCTCCTGATTTCGGCTGTGTGCATTCCCCATGTTGTGGCCCATTTCATGTGCGTGGGTTGGTCTAAACGCAGCCTGTTGAATTCGTGTAATAGAGAATCCGATTTCCGGCCAGCCTTGAGTTTCTCTAAGTAACCAGGCAATACCACCAACATCGTCAGCCAGGGTAAACATGGCCACAAGATCGGCACCATATTCATCTCGCATATTGTGTACTTCATTCAGATAACCGGCATACTCTGAGCCAAATGGATTGAATGATGGAGAAGCTGTTAATCTTCTCAGGTCTGTACCTGAATCTCCAGATTCACTGT
>SKYV01000268.1 GCA_007127745.1 Balneolaceae bacterium | reverse complement strand
GGAGTACGAGGAAGCTCTCTCTGTTGCACGCGAACAGGTGGAAGGCGGTGCGCAAATTATGGATATCAATATGGATGAAGGGCTTTTGGATTCCGAAAAAGTGATGAAAGACTTTATCAACTTGATGGCTGCCGAACCGGATATTGCACAAGTGCCGTTTATGGTGGACAGTTCTAAATGGAGCGTGCTGCTGGCCGGCCTTAAAACCACACAGGGGAAAAGTGTGGTGAATTCCATCAGCCTGAAGGAGGGTGAGGAAGAGTTCATAAAACAGGCGCGTAAAATACTCGATTTTGGAGCAGCTGTGGTGGTGATGGCTTTCGATGAACAAGGCCAGGCCGATACCCTGGAACGCCGTCAAGAGATCTGTAAACGCGCGTACGATATTCTCACAAAACAGGTGGGCTTTCCGCCGCAGGATATTATCCTCGACCCCAATATTCTCACCGTTGCCACCGGCATCGAAGAGCATAACAACTACGCCGTGGATTTTATCGAAACGGTGAAGTGGATCAAACAGAACCTGCCAAAGGCACAGACAAGCGGTGGACTGAGCAACATCTCGTTCTCATTTCGTGGTAATAATGTGGTGCGTGAGGCGATGCACGCGGCGTTTCTCTACCACGCCATCAAAGCGGGGCTGGATATGGCCATTGTGAATGCCGGCCAGCTTGAAGTGTACGAAGAGATTGATCCCGAGCTGAAGGAACTGGTGGAGGATGTGCTGCTGAACCGGCGCGTTGATGCCACCGAACGGCTGGTGGATTATGCAGATAAAATTAAAGATCAGGAGAGCGGTGCGGTTGCGGTAAAGAAAGATGCGTGGCGCGAAGGCACGGTGGAAGAGCGGATTAAACATGCACTGGTGAAGGGGATTGTGGATTATATTGAAGAGGACGTGGAGGAAGCACGGCAGGAATACCCGCAGCCAATTGAGGTTATTGAAGGCCCGATGATGGACGGTATGAACGTGGTGGGTGACCTTTTCGGGGCCGGGAAGATGTTCCTGCCGCAGGTGGTGAAAAGCGCCCGCGTGATGAAAAAAGGCGTGGCCATTTTAATTCCCTACATCGAAGCGGAAAAAGAGAAAAACAAGGATAGCCAGCCAAAAGCCAAGGTGTTGCTGGCAACAGTGAAGGGCGATGTGCACGACATTGGAAAAAATATCGTGGCGGTGGTGCTGAGCTGCAATAATTATGATGTGGTGGATCTGGGGGTGATGACACCTGCCGAAAAAATTCTGGAAACCGCCCGCGAGCAAAATGTGGACGTGATTGGCCTGAGTGGTTTGATTACTCCGTCATTGGATGAAATGGTACATGTGGCCAAAGAGATGTCTCGCGAAGGTTTTGAAACGCCACTGCTGATCGGCGGAGCAACCACTTCCCGGATGCACACAGCAGTAAAAATTGCACCTTCATACAAGAATCCGGTCATTCATGTGCTGGATGCCTCCCGCAGTGTAACGGTAGTAAACCGGTTGGTTTCCAAGACACTGAAAAAGGGGTTCCTGGATGAGATCCGCAAAGAGTACGATGGCCTGCGCGAGCAGTACAGCAGCCGGGGCAAAAAGAAAACCTATCTGCCGATTGAGAAAGCACGCAGTAATAAAACCCGGATTGACTGGGAATCAACCGAAATTCACAAACCCAAGAAACCGGGCATCACATTGTTCAAAAATATGGATTTGGACAGACTGAGAAGATTTATTGACTGGGGGCCGTTTTTTATAGCCTGGGAGATGAAAGGTAAATTTCCCGATATCTTGAAAGATGAGAAGGCGGGGGCAGAAGCCCGGAAACTGTTTGATGATGCCAATGAGCTGCTTGATATGATGATCAGCAAAAAGAAATTGACCGCACACGGTATGGCAGGCCTGCTTCCGGCCAATTCCGTGGGTGATGATATTGAACTTTATGCAGATGAAAAGCGGGACAAGGTTATAACCCGGCTCCATACACTTCGTCAGCAGGCCAAAAAACGGAGTGGTCAGCCCAACAAAGCTCTTTCGGATTTTATTGCACCGAAAGAAACCGGTATTGCAGATTACGTGGGTGCGTTTGCCGTCACCACAGGACACGGAGTACTGGACCTGGTGAAAAAGTTTGAGCAGGATCACGACGACTATAACGCCATCATGGTGAAAGCCCTGGCCGACCGCCTTGCCGAAGCCTTTGCCGAATACCTGCATCGCGAAGTGCGGACCAAACTCTGGGGTTATGCTCCAGATGAAGACCTCGACAACGAGCAGCTCATCCGCGAGAAGTACCGGGGGATTCGTCCGGCACCCGGCTACCCCGCTCAACCAGATCACACCGAAAAACCGATTCTTTTCGATCTGATGAACGTTCCGGAATTCACGGGCATCACTTTAACCGAACACCTGGCAATGAATCCGGCCTCCTCGATCAGTGGCCTCTACTTTGCCCATACGGAATCCCAGTACTTCAATCTCGGCAACATTCTGAAAGACCAGGTGGAAGATTACGCGGCAAGGAAAGGAATGAGTGTGGAAGAAGTGGAAAAATGGCTTGCTCCCAATCTTGCTTATGAGCCCTGATTTTTGGTAAGGAATTCTTTTGGTTCTTTGAATGCGGCGAAGGCAGGTGGATAAGCAGATTTTAATACCACTGAGGTGTCAATTTCCGTGTTCCTCCGTGGAATAAAAACCTTTTCAAGAGCAATGAATTAATTTGACCTCCCGACAAATCTGGTGCGTGTTATGCAAAAAGATGATCTGTTTATTTACGGAACGCTACGCAAAGAGA
The DNA here is from genome assembly GCA_007127745.1 of Balneolaceae bacterium. Lineage (GTDB taxonomy): Bacteria > Bacteroidota > Rhodothermia > Balneolales > Balneolaceae > Rhodohalobacter. Next base: position 1,449 of record SKYV01000268.1, on the reverse strand, counting down.
TCGCACCGTCGGAATTTATTCAAAATCTGCTCGATCGTTATGCCGAAGATCAGGATACCGGCTTTGTTCAGGCAAAACTTTATGATCTTGGAAACTATCCCGGGCTGGTGCCTTCAGAAAATCAGGATGACTTCGGAAGTCTTTCTTTGGTTTAGTTTGTGGGTTGTGGCAGACTTCCGAAGTCTTCCAAAGGTCTATCAAGGTTTGCATCCCGAAAAGTTGGCAAATGTTTTGGCAGGGGGCAAAAAGACTTCGGAAGTCTTTCTTTTCTTGTGTTTTTATTTATTTTCAAGCCACTTGATGCCATTAAACTAAGTTAAATAAAATCAAAATGAGTACAACCCAAACGCCGATTGAACCAGGGAGGTATTATCATCTGTACAATCATGCCAATAAGGGGTTCGACCTGTTCCGAAATAAGGATAACTATTCTTTTTTTCTGCAGAAATATAAAAAGTATGTTCATCCAATTGCAGATACCTATTCATACTGCCTGATGCCAAACCATTTTCATTTTTTGATCCGGGTTAACAGTGAGAATGAAAATGACAGGTTAAGTAACTCTGCATCGCCTCAAAAAGAAATCACCAATGCTATTAAAAACTGGCTTCTTTCTTATTCGAAATCCTATCATCGTGCCTATTCTACACGCGGTAATCTCTACTATCAAAAAATCAGAAGAAAGGAAGTGCTCGATGAAGATTATTTATTCACCTTAGTTGGGTATATCCATATGAACCCTTTAAAACATCGTTATGTAAAAACTCCGGAGGCATGGCACTTTTCATCTTATAATGCCTATATGGGCGTTGGGAAAACACTGGTGAACCGCGAAGAAGTCATGAACTTGTTTGGAGGAATGGAAAATTTTTCAATTTATCATGATTTAAAAAAAGCGGGTAAATGTGTTGATAGGAGGCAAAAAGACTTCGGAAGTCTTTCTTTAGTTTAGCTTGTGGGCAAAAAAGACTTCGGAAGTCTTTCATCAGGCAATATCAGGAGATACAGGCAAGTTATAATATTAGGCGCTTAAAGTGCCGTTAACCCCAAAATGTTGTCGATATATAGTTGACAATTGACAATTTGTCAACTGTCAACTGCCTTTTGTCAACTTCTCATAAAAGGCTTATTTCCCTGAGTAAATATATAGTTTCTTTTTAAGATCCATATCATTCAAATTGTATAACCTTCACACTGTCATGTTTTCAAATCAACCCTCACGAAAACCCGAACCGCAATGGCATCTGCCCCGCAAACGGTTCACCCCGGCCTATCTCAAACTGTATGAAGAAGACCGATCTGTTTTCCGGCAGCGGATTGAGGAGGGCCTGGAAGTGCTTGAGGATTGCACCGTTTGCCCGAGAGATTGTTATGTGAACCGCATGGAAGATGAACACGGCAAATGCCGAACGGGCAGAAAGGCGTGGGTGAGCAGCTATTTCGCCCATT
>SKYV01000025.1 GCA_007127745.1 Balneolaceae bacterium | reverse complement strand
TTGGAATAATCGGGGATGTGGTTTCCTGGGAAGCCCTCGGGGTTCCCGCCCCTGAAGAAGCTGCACTGGTGCTGCCTTATGTAGTGCGTTATCTGACCAACCCGGTTGTTGCCACCATCGGATTGGGGGCCATTGCTGCCGCCGTGATGTCTTCGGTTGACTCTTCCATACTGTCCGCTTCTTCCATGACATCCTGGAATGTGTATCGCCCTCTTTTTAAACCCAATATTACAGCGGATCAGCTTTCAAAAGTACTGAAACGGGTAATCTGGATTATCGGAATCTCCGCCACACTGCTGGCACTTCAGGTAAAAAGTGTATACGAACTCTGGTTTTTATGCAGTGATTTTGTATATGCAATATTGTTTCCTCAACTTGTAACGGCACTTTTTGACAAGAAAGCCAACATGTACGGCTCTGTGGCAGGTTTTTCAGTATCCCTGATCCTCAGGCTTGGCGGCGGAGACCCAACCCTCGGCATCCCGACACTACTGCCGTACCCAATGATTGAAGACGGCACGGTTCTTTTCCCCTTCCGGACACTGGCCATGATTTCGGGCCTTGTAACGATCATGGTTGTATCACGCCTGACACAAAACAGCTGCAAACCGAATAAACTTCATAAACCTGAAAAGTTTAAAGAAGATTAAAAATACAATCACTCTATAAATTTTGGGTAATAGATAACCAAAAACCGGATTAATCTAATTTTGGCAATAAAATTTTATAATGATTTAAAAAACTAACTAACTATGAAACAGAATGAATATGATTTCATCATCATTGGTGCCGGAACAGCCGGAAGTGTTCTCGCCGGCCGGCTCTCCGAAAACCCTGAGAATCGCGTGCTCGTGATTGAAGCCGGCCCGGGTGACCGCTCAATTTTTATTAATATGCCGGCTGCTTTTTCTGAACCGTTAAAGAGTGACCGCCTGAACTGGGGGTATTATTCCGAACCGGAACCGGCAATGAACAACCGGCGCATGTACTGCCCGAGAGGACGAGTTATTGGCGGCTCCTCATCTATCAACGGAATGGTTTATATCCGGGGACACGCACTCGATTATGAACGATGGGCAGAAAACGGCCTTCCGGACTGGAGTTACAGCCACTGCCTGCCCTATTTCAGAAAAGCTCAGCGGCATGAATTCGGAACCAATCCCTACCGCGGAGGCACCGGACCGGTTCATGTAACCGCCGGAAGAGCAAAACACATTCTCCATTCTGCATGGATTGAAGCAGGCCAGCAGGCAGGATATGAATATTCACACGATGTGAATGGCTACAGGCAGGAGGGAATCGGCCCGTTCGACAGAACCGTCTGGAACGGAAGGCGCTGCTCTGCTGCCAGGGCTTACCTTCACCCGGCTATGAATCGGGATAATCTTGATATTATCTCCAAATGCAAAGCACGGCGCATCCTTTTTGAAAACAAAAAAGCTGTCGGAGTTGAATTTTCCCAAAAAGGAAAAGTAAATACTGTACGTGCATCGAAAGAAGTGATTCTGAGTGGCGGTGCGATTAATTCACCCCAACTTCTCCAGCTATCCGGAATAGGGCCGGCTGACCGGCTGAAAAATCTGGACATACCGGTTGTTGCAGATCTGCCGGGAGTGGGTGAAAATCTTCGGGACCATCTCGAAGTGTATGTGCAATATGAGTCGAAACAACCGGTCTCTCTCTATCCATCACTCCAACCCCTCGGGAGGGTGAAAGTGGGGCTTGAGTGGATTTTTTCAAAAACCGGGCCCGGTGCAACCAACCATTTTGAAACAGGAGGATTCGTTAGAACCAAACCCGGAGTTCGCCACCCAAACATTCAGTATCATTTTTTGCCCCTGGCTATAAGCTACGACGGATCTATCCCTCCCGTGGGGCACGGTTTTCAGGTACACGCCGGCCCGATGAGGCCGACTGCCAAAGGATATGTCCGCATTCGGTCGAATGACCCCGACGACCATCCCGAGATTCTCTTCAACTATATGGGAACCGAAAACGACCGCGAAGAAATGCGGGATGGTATCCGGCTTGCCCGCGAAATTATTGCACAAAAAGCATTTGACCGTTACCGCGGTAAAGAACTTACCCCCGGGCCCGAAGCCAAAACCGATGATGAAATTGATGCATATGTTCGGGAAAAAGGGGAGAGCGCCTACCATCCTACCTGTACATGCAAAATGGGCAGTGACAACGATCCGGAAGCTGTGGTAAACAATGAAGGCCAGGTTTACGGTGTGGAAAATCTTCGCGTGGCAGATGCTTCCATCATGCCCGATCTCATCAGCGGAAATACGGATACACCTACGGTGATGATTGCAGAAAAATTGTCGGACAGTATTGCCGGAAAAGAACCGCTTAATCCATCGGATGCCCCGTTTTTTGAGCATCCTGAATGGGAGTCGAAACAGCGGTAAAAATGAATTGATCTAAGCTCTGCTGAGCAGGCTTCAAGTCTTGAATCTTGTGAGGCGGAGCATCAATCCTCAAACGGTTTTCCAACCCCGTCCATCTCTACATAGATGGTTTTCAGCTGTGTGTAATCTTCAATGGCGGCGCGGCCGTTTTCCCGGCCCATCCCCGACATTTTTACGCCGCCAAATGGTATTTCAATGGGGTTCACATTGTAGTTGTTGATCCAGCACATGCCTGCTTCAAGGCGGTCGGCAACGCGATATGCACGTTTCAAATCATTAGTAAACACACCACCGGCCAGACCGTACGGAGTTCGGTTCGCCCGCGTTATTACATCCTCCTCATCCCCAAAAGGCAGCACGGCCATCACCGGCCCGAATATTTCTTCGTTTACAATCTGGTCATCATCCGATTCAGTATAAAAAGCCGTTGGCTCAACAAAATATCCGTTGTTTAGCGGAGAATCTTTTTCAAACGAAGGTTCGCCGCCGCCAAAAAGAAGTTTACCTCCCTGCGATTTTCCGATTTCGATGTAGTTCAGCACTTTTTCTTTTTGCTCTTTGCTTATGAGAGCGCCTATTTGAGTGGCCGGATTTTTTGGGTCACCAATACGAAGTGCAGACGCCTCTGCTTCGAGCTTATCCAAAAAAGAATCCATGATTTTTTTATGAACATACACGCGGGTGCCGTTCGAACAAATTTCACCCTGAGTATAAAAATTTCCAAGCATAGCTCCCTGAACGGCCTCGTCGATGTCTGCATCGTCAAAAATGAGAATGGGATTTTTACCGCCCAGTTCAAGAGATACTTTTTTCAGGTTTGATGCGGCTCCCCTCATTACTTTCTGCCCGGTACCAACCTCACCGGTGAGCGATACTTTCCGGATTCGATTATGCTCCACAAGTTGTTTTCCAACCTCGGGTCCTCCCTGTACAACGTTAAATACCCCCTCGGGCAGACCGGCCTCCAGGAATATATCGGCCAGCATTACGGCATTTCGCGGGGTGAGTTCTGCCGGTTTAAAAATCATGGTGTTTCCGGCAGCGAGTGCAGGTGCAGCTTTCCAGCAGGCTATCTGCATGGGATAGTTCCATGCCCCGATTCCGGCGCACACACCAAGAGGCTCCCGTTTCATCATGGCATAACTGCTTCCAAGCTGCATGTGGGTACCTTCAATCGAGGCCGCAATTCCGCCAAAAAATTCAAGTGCATCAGCACCGGAAATAATATCCACAGCGGCAGCTTCACGAACGGGTTTGCCTGTATCTTCCACTTCAATTTCAGCCAATTCCTCATTTCTCTTCCTGAGCAGATCAGCGGCCTTTTTCAGTATCCGGCCGCGTTCAGTTCCGGTAAACTTCGACCAGCTTCTGAACGCTTTTTCGGATGATTCAACGGCTTCATTTACATCTTTTTCCGAAGCATATGTAATTTCGCTGACTATTGAACCATCAGCCGGATAGATATTATTAAGGCGGTTATCCGATCGGCCCGGTCTTTTTTTGCCGTGTATGAACAAGTGGGTTTCTTCCATCAAAATGAGATCGATTTCTTAGTGATTGGGTTATAAAATATTTGATCAGTGAAAATATCATCACAGATATCCATTCACAAAATTGATATTCAACCTAAAATAATCAATTCATCAAACCGGTGATAAATTGCCGGCAAATTACCCCTTCACCATCGTCATACTCAAATAATCCCAGTGCTCCTGGCTCATGGAGTGGTCGGGGAAGATGGTGATGCCCGCTGCCCCGTTTTCCATGGCGTATTCGTACGCCTGAGAGGTTTCGATGGCAGTCATTTCCGGAACATATAAACCGCAGTAAAGAGGTGTGGTAGCCGGCATTTCGCGGCGGCACTCGGCCACGGCTTGTCCCACCCAGCTTACCGGTTTGTGGTAGAAGTGATTGTAGATCATCGGGAAAACGGCATCCAGGTTCCAGTCGGGCCAGTTTTGACGAACCAGCGAGCGGGCAATGTCGGGTGTGGGAAATACGGCTGCGGTCACACGATTGCCCCGGTTTCGCACCTTCACAGCAATCTGGTTCACAAGATGTGTCACCTGGTTATACCTGAAACGGTTCCACACTTCATGATCTTCAGGCTTTTCAAGTTCCATCGGGTCTTCGCCGTGCAGCTCCTTGAATTTGTTCCGGCAGGCTTCGCAATAGCAATAGTCGTATTCCGGGTACTCCCTGTCCTGAACAATATCATACACCGGCTGCAACTGGATGGGCAGAATCACGTCGGGATAACGGATGTAATCGAGATGAACACTTTTAATTTCGGATACTTCAAGAATTTCATCCACTTTGTTCATGAGGTATTCCTGTGCTTCGGCCCGGGTGGGGCAGAGCCATTTGTAGTAATCCACATAAGCCGGTTTATCAACAGATGATTCTCCCTTGCGATTGACCATGAACCATTCCGGATGGTTTTCAATCAAATACTGATCACCCCCACGCTGCAGGGTGATGAACCAGGCGTGCACGTCCAGGTCAAATTCGCCGGCAAGCCGGAGCCACCGTTCGTATTGCCCCGATGGCAAAATTCCGTTCAGACCGGCATTTTTGATTTTTTCAAGCCTTTGGCGTGCCTCATCATCATCGGCTGAGTGGTCAGAAATCCAGGTATAATCTCTGGAGTTCCAGCGCCGGCCCTGTTTTGCAAATAGTGTAGCCGGTGCCATTGCATTCATCGCAGTAAGGCCGGCCGCCCCTGCGGATATTTTTTTCAAAAAGTTTTTTCGGTTCATGGTTCGTGTTGGTTAGGGTTATTAAAAAATTTTAGAATAAGGCACAAGCGAGATACTTCGACAAGCTCAGTACAGGCTGCTTGCGCCAGTTTATGTTTGATTAAAATATGGCGAAAAATCAGCTGAGACTGACTAAAAAAGGGCGCTCAACATCATTGTTTATCATCGATACCGTCATGCCGGACCTCGATCCGGCATCTCCTGCTTTTATCAAAGAGAGGAGATTTCGCTTCGCGTTCAAATAATGAGCGTATCGAGTACGGGATGACGCCCTATTTAGACAGCCTCACTTCTATATATTTCAAAAATCTCATTTTGCTGTTTGCCATAGTTTCCTGTCGTTACGGATATAAAAATTAGAATTCAGCTCATCCACCGCCAGGCGCATGATATAATTGTTGTCGAGCACTTTGATGGTGAGCTCCGGTTTTTCTGAATGGTCGTGATCAGCAAACAGATGCTCAAAAAGCCGGCTGTATTCCAGTTCTCCGGGCTGATCTGCAAACCGGCCGTGTTCACTTCTGAATTCATTCTGGCGGTAATAGAGTTTTCTGAGCAGCCACCTATAATCTTCGGCAGTGTTCCATTCAAACGATTCATTACTGCCGGCCGGTGATTCCGAAAACTGAACAAAACCCCACATTTCCGGAAGGTGCATGTCAATGACTCCCTGAGGAGACCAAACCCAGTTGTCTTCCGGTAGCTCCTGGCCGGTTTCAGGGTCTGTTTTTTTTACATACTCTCCGTCTATTACTTCGGTTTGCCACTGAACCCTGGAAAAATTTACCCGCCATTGCGAACCGGGCTCAGGTATTCTGCCCCGGGTAACTTCGGTTAACACACTCCACGGGATGGCCACTTCCACCGTCCAGCCGTTGTCGATATCGGAGGGATCGTTGAGGGTGCCCTGAATGTCGATGCCAATTTTCAGCCCTTTAATATCCCAGGCATCAATCGGTGAGCCGCCGTTCCGGTATGGTTTCGTGAGCATCAAATCCCAAAAGGTGCCTTTTGCATTTACTTCAAGCTCGTAGTAGTTATGGGTATCGTTGGTCGGGTCGATAAAAATTTCAAAATTATTATCCATAAAGATGACTGCATCCCGTTCGGTTTTTGTGGCCCATATATGCGGTTCTTCCAGCTTGGCGGCAAAATAGAAGTACTCATCATCCCACAGCATTTTGGCTCTTGTTTCAAACCGCGGGGCCGGCATGTGGTATCCCTGGATATCAACAAATGTATCTGTCCATTCAGCCTGTTGCCACACCTCTTTCTCCAGATTGCCATCGATGGTTATTGGCTGATCTGTTTTATGTACAATATAGGTTTTGGGTGAAAATTCTGGGGCCTTTTCATTAGCGAACTGTGCCTCGGCAGGCAGAGAGCAGGTAAAAGCGAATAAAAATAGTAATCCTCGTAACATAATTTAAAGGTGTTGAAATTCAGCAGTTTATTAAGTCCCTTTGACAAAATATCATCCCAAGATTTTTGTCAATTACTTTTGATACTGTGAAATGTAAGATTTTTGACAAACACAGAAATTTGGAACCGGTTCCAATTTTATGGAACCGGTTTCAGGTTGAAAGGAAATATTAATACTCCTTAATTATTACTAACCTATATAAAAAAATAACTCAATTTTTATCGGTCATTATTTTTGCCGTATTCTTGAGTTCATGCACCGATAATTTTTGCAGCCATCAACCAGGAACCAACACAATTCAATGACGCGAAACCAGCACACCTTTTTAGCGAGTTTAACTATCAGATGGTAGATTACAAATACACAGGGTGGTTTTACGACAATTACAACTATTTCTTGAGATGGAATCAATCCATGGTATTTTTCAATAAACTTTTAAAACAATAAATAACTTCTTACAAAGGGTGCTCATATATTACCGAGTACCCTTTTTTCATAGATTTTGCATCAAACAACCGGGAAACCAGACCCTATTATGACAAACAAGCTTACGATCTTCATTTTTTTCTTACTGTTTTTTTACGCCGCTATCTCCGCCCAGCCGGATAAGGCTGCTGCTCAGGAAACCATCACCTTGGAAGAAGGATTTGCTGTGCCCATGTCTCACAGTTACACAAGAGAAGCTGTATTCCGGGACATCATTCAATGGCAATTAATAAACGATGAATTTGAAACACCCGAAGAAAATAACATATTGCACATCACCGCGGCGGGTGATACTCTTAAATGGGAGAAAGTATCCATTCAAGAGGACGGCCGTTTTTCCGGGCATGAATTACGGGCAGGTTATCTCTATTTGAATTTCCACTCTGATGAGGAGAAAGTGATGTGGCTGAATGCCGATGGCCACAATATGGCCTATGTAAACGGTGTGCCGCGTGCCGGAGATATTTATGCATACGGATACATGAATTTACCAATAAAAGTGAAAGAAGGGAAAAATGAACTGTTGCTTCGTAGTGCGCGATGGGGAGGCATACAGGCAAAACTGATCACACCTGAATTTGACATCGGCTTTCTTGAGGACGACCTCACACTGCCCCACATTATTTCGGGCGAGCAGGAGCCGCTCTGGGGAGCTCTTCGGGTCGTAAACAGTACAGACGAACCGTTTGAAGGTGCCGAAATTAAAAGCAGTATAAGCGGACATGAAATTGTAACACCCATTCCGGCAGTACCACCGATGTCTGTCCGTAAAGTTCCCTTTCAGTTCGATCCATCTGGTGCACATCCAAATTATGAAATAACCAATGTTGACCTTGAACTGGTTGCTGATAACAACACCATTCATGAAACCTCACTTCAGGTCAGTGTGGTTCAGCCAAGAGCTCACCATAGTCGAACCTTCATCAGCAAAATTGACGGCAGTATCCAGTATTTCAGTGTGGCGCCGCAGCAAAGCGAAGCAGAACATGGAGCTCTCTTTTTGTCTGTACACGGTGCAGAAGTGGAGGCCATAAGCCAGGCCCGGGCGTATGAACCCAAAGAATGGGGCACGCTTGTAGCACCTACCAACCGGCGTCCACGCGGATTTAACTGGGAAGACTGGGGCAGAATGGATGCACTTGAAGTTTTGGAAATAGCCAAAGAAAAATATCAGCCCGACCCGCAGCGAATCTATCTGACGGGCCACTCCATGGGCGGGCACGGCACCTGGTATCTCGGCGCCACCTACCCTGATCATTGGGCAGCCATTGCACCGGCGGCCGGATATCCTTCTTTAAGGGGGTATGGCTCTCACGACGGCAGAATTCCCGATCGGGAAGAAAGCTCTGCAGAAAGAATGCTTACCAGATCGGCCAATCCATCTGATGTGATGAACCTGATACCCAACTACTCTGCTCATGGCGTCTATATATTGCACGGTGATGCAGACCGGGTGGTATCGGTTGAACATGCCCGAACCATGCGGAATGAACTCGGGCAATTCCATCCCGATTTTGTTTACTACGAATATCCCGGCGGAACGCACTGGTATGGAAATGAAAGTGTGGACTGGCCTCCTCTCTTTCAATTTTTTAAAGACCGTGAAATTCCGCACCCCACGGACCCGGACGAAATACAGTTTATCACTCCAAACCCCGGAATCTCGCACTCCTTCCGGTGGGCAGCGATTGAACAGCAGACAGAAGCCCTGAAAATGAGCCGGTTCGAGCTCAACCGTGATGTTGAGGAATCGGAAATTACCGGCACCACCGACAATGTGGACCGGCTGACCTTGAACCTGGAACCATTCAACCCCGGAGAGTCGGTCACCATAAAACTTGATGATACACCTGCGTTGCCAATCACAATCAACAATCATAAAACCGTAACTCTTGCCCGAACATCCGACGGGTGGCAGCAGGCCGGAAAACTCTCTGCGGATCAAAAAGGGCCACATCGCCATGGAGCATTCAAAGAGGCTTTTACCAACAACATGATCTTTGTTTACGGAACCAGCGGTACCGAAAAAGAAAACAGGCTGGCCTATGAAAAAGCACGCTATGATGCAGAAACCTGGTATTATCGCGGTAATGGCGCGGTGGATGTAATCCCCGACGGCAAATTTGATACCGGTCAGTATCCGGAACGGAACGTGATTATTTACGGAAACCGTGATGTAAATTCTGCCTGGGGTGATCTGCTGCCGGACAGCCCCATTCAGATAACCAGACATTTTGTTGAAATGGGCAACCACCGGATTGAGGGTGAAGATTTGGCAGCATATTTTCTCTATCCCCGGCCCGACAGCGATACCGCAAGTGTGGCTGTTATTGCCGGAACCGGTACGGAGGGTATGATGGCCGCCTCCGGTAATCAATATTTTGCCGGCGGCAGCGGCTTCCCAGACTTTATGATTTTCCAATCAGATATGCTTTTACACGGGGCAGACTCCGTTCTCTCCATCGGATTTTTTGATAACAATTGGAAAACCGACCCGATGCAGACTGTGCTGCAACTCCGTTCCAACTAAAAATATCACCAAAAAGAGACTCACATCCAATACTGCTAACCAGCCCGCTCTCATATTGGGAGTCTCTTTTTTTTTTAACCCAAATCCTGGTCTTCATAATTCACAACATTGTGCCGGAATTTTTCTGTTAAAAATCATTTCTCTACCATACTGATGCAAGTGTCTGCTTGTGCCCTTTTTTATCAGATTAAAGCTCTCTAAGCTATATGGAAGTGATGGGATCGTTGTAGTCAAGAATACTTCCCCAATCCCTTCGATGCTGTTTGCAGCTTTTTGGTAAATCTCAGCCTCGGGATACTTTTGGACAGCTTTGCTTTGCCCCGGGCTGCATTCGGGCTCACAGGCACGGAATACTGCATCAAACCGGAGATATTCACACCAAATCTCAATTGCCGTGAGTTTTTACCCACCATTAATGAACGACCTCGGGACAGAGCCCACGAGGTATCTATCTGATTTCAATCTAAAACTCTTTTACGCCCCAGAGGATCGGGGAATTAATTCACTTATGATTAACAATTCTAATCCATGTGAAGTAACTGTTCAAAAAATCAGATTAATATTCAGAATACATGCCTCTTTGATCTTCATTAATTAACCTTATCAACATTTCCAGATTATTATAGATAATTAATAAACTTTGGAACCGGTTCCAGATTGTATCTGAGCTTCAGTTGTTTAAATTTACAAAGAGTAAAAAATTGAGAACGAATTGAGGTTTTTTTGCCCAGCTATAAGTCTTGCAAAAAATTTATGATGCTACATATTCATTTCCCTCACAGATTATTTCAATTTTTACTATAACAGAAACTATAAATTAACGGTTAAATATATGCACAGTCATTACTATGAATTAGTAAAAAAAGCCCTGAAAGCCTCGGGGTTACTGAGCCTGTTGATTTGCCTTACTGTTCTGCCGAGTTCCGTCTTCGCACAGGGATTCGATATTACAGGTCAGGTAATTGACGGAGAAACAAGCGAACCGATACCCGGTGCCAATATTCTCGAAGTTGGAACCCAAACCGGTACTGTAACCAATGTCGACGGTGAGTTTGAACTCACAATATCCGGACCGGACGTCCAGATACAAGTCTCTTTTATTGGATATGATACACAGATTGTAAATGTTAATAATCGCTCCACCATTACCATTTCCATGGAGCAGGCAGTTGGTATGCTCGATGATTTGGTTGTAACTGCTTTTGGTATTCCAAGAGAGCGTAAATCCCTTGGTTATGCCATTCAGGATATTGAGGGAGATGCTCTCCTTGAAAGCAGGGAGGTAAACCTTGCCAATTCTTTGACTGGAAAGGTTTCCGGCTTGCAGGTAATCCGATCCAGCACTGGCCCGGCGGGTTCCTCTCAAATCGTCCTCAGGGGGCATTCGTCCTTAACAGGTGACAACCAGCCGCTGATCGTTGTTGACGGGATTCCAATCAATAACTTTACAGGTGCTGAAAACACAGACTATTGGAACCCTTCACTGGATATGGGAAGTGGAATTGGCGACGTCAATATGGAAGATATTGAAAACATCTCTGTTCTTAAGGGTGCTTCTGCAGCCGCACTTTACGGTGCACGCGCAGGTAATGGTGTCATTCTTATCACCACAAAATCCGGAGAAAGCCGACCCGGCCTGGGAATCACCTTCTCATCTTCTGTTGGTGTTGAAACCATCTTTGCCAATCCTGATATGCAAAATACATTTGGACAGGGCACTGAAGGCACTTTTAATAGTGAATCAAACACAAGTTGGGGTCCCAAAATGACAGGACAAACTGTTGAAAATTGGGATGGTAGGCAGATACAATTGAACCCTCATGATAATGTTAGCAACTTCTTTGATACAGGTGTCAGTCAAAATTACAACCTGTCTTTCCAGCAAGGGTTTGAAAATACGTCGGTTTATACTTCTGTTACCAGAAGAAATGAAAACAGCATGATTCCCGGTACAGAGTTAACCCGTACAAATCTCTCAACCAGGGCAGTCACAAATTTTGGAACTGATAATAATTGGTCAATTGATGCCAAAGTTCAGTACTTGAATTCTGAAGCAAAAAACAGGCCGTTACTGGGCCATAACCCCAATAACCCTTATTTTACCCTCTACAGGCTACCTGTAAGTATGGATATCCAACAGTTTGATCCTCCTGTGGATGAAAACAATAATATGATTTGGTATGGTGCAAGCCAGCAAATGAACCCCTACTGGCTCGCAGAAAACAGGGAGAACAGAGATACTCGTGACCGGTTCATTATGCAGGCAAGTTTGAGCCATCAATTTGCTGAGTGGATTGGTGCTGAAGTAACCGCCGGAACTGATATGTATACCACAAACACTGAAAGTAAGATGTTTGCAGGCGGGCCTCAGGCACCTAATGGACAGTTCTCCATGGGTAAAAACACATTTCATGAACACAACTTCAGTTACCTGATTACAGCAAACCAGGACAATGTTATTGACAGGCTGGGTATATCAGGAAACTTTGGTGGAAATGTGATGATGCAGCAAAGAGAAGGACTCTCTGGAAATGCAGGTCAGCTTGAAGTTCCCAATCTGTTTGCACTTAACAACAGTACAACCAACCCGACTGTAAGTGAGTCTTTCTCCGAACAGAGAATTCTTTCACTTTATGGCACGCTGGAATTTAACTGGGACAACTATTTCTACCTGGAAGGAACCTTAAGAAATGACTGGGCATCTACATTGAGTGTAGATAACAGGTCGTTTATGTACCCCTCTTTAAGTACCTCTTTAGTACTCACTGATATGTTGAGCACAATGGATGTATCTGTTCCTTCGTGGATCACATTTGCCCGTTTGAGAGGCTCAGTGGCACAGGTTGGTAATGCACTTGGCCCCTACCAGCTCTACAATACCTTTTCGATTGGCAACGATCCTCTTGGTAATACTACTGCAGACACAAGAGGAACACTGTTTAACCCGAATGTTGAAAGTGAACTGATCACATCCCGGGAAGCTGGTTTTGATCTGCGCTTCTTTGATGGCCGGTTCGGTGTTGACTTTACATGGTACCAATCCAATTCTACCAATCAATTGATACCGATCCCGATGGATCCGCTCAGCGGTTTCAACGCAAGGCTTGTGAATGCAGGTGATATTGAAAACAAAGGTGTTGAACTGATGGTTGACGCAGATATTATCCAAAGACAATCCTTCGTTTGGAACACCTCGTTCAATTTCTCCACAAACAGAAACAGGATTATCGAACTGCATGAAAATGTAGATTTCTACAGGCTCGGCGGTTTTGATAACCTCTCTATCCGGGCAGAGACCGGTGAACTGTTTGGCGAAATCTACGGAACAGGCTTCAGACGTGTAGAGGATGAATCAAGCCCCCATTACGGCCAGAAAATTGTTGATGGCAACGGATTCCCGCTGGCAGAACAAAATGTTCGCCTGGGCAACCAACAGGCATCAGCTCTTATAGGTGTCAGCAACTCATTTGGTTACAGAGGTTTAAGGTTAAGCTTCCTGGTTGATGCACGTATTGGTGGAGAGATTTTCTCGCAAACCAACCAGCAGATGCAGGTTATGGGAACAGCAGCAGTAACCGCACCCGGCGGCGAAAGAGAAAACGTAGTTGTTGATGGTGTTATAGAAAACGATGACGGCTCATTCAGCCCGAATACTACAGAGATTACACAACAACAATATTGGAGCGTGGTTGCCGGTACCGGAAATTTGGGAATTAACGAAGCCAATATGTACGACGCCACAAACGTCAGGCTCAGATATATTAATCTGGACTATGACCTTCCAGGCAGATTTTTGGAAAACATTCCTGTGCAAAGAGTGCAAATCGGAGCCACAGTCAACAATGTCTGGATGATATCCAGCAACCTTAACGGGTATGATCCTGAATCTGTTTTTGCAACCGGCACGAACGCACTGGGCTTTGAGAATGCTGCACCTCCCACTTCCAGAACGTTTTTATTTAATTTAACAATATCATATTAATATATATTGTCATGAAAATATTTTTAAAACTTACACTATATTTCGCAGGTATTTTATTTATAACATCCTCCTGCTCGGAAAGCAGTTTCCTGGATGTGAATACCGATCCAAAAGCTGCCAGTTTTGATCAGGTACAGGTAGAGTACTTTATCAACAACTCGATTACCGGCGCCCAAATGAATCCTCATGTTTCTGAACGTGCATATGTTCTCTACTGGAAAACAGCAGCACGGCAGCATCGTGTAAATGGTTCACTGGCTTTAGGTGGTTATAACGACGGTTGGTCTAATGACTATTACGGTTCACTATCGCAATGGCTCCGGACTGCAAACCGCGCGGTTTCTGTTGGTGAAGAGCAGATTGAAGAAGGTGTTAATTTTGCTTACACCAGTAATCTGATTCAGGTTGCACGTATCTGGCGGGCCTACCTGATGAGTGAATTCACAGATAATTTTGGCCCCATGCCGATAGATGGATTCCAGGGTGAAAACCCGGATTTCAACGATGTTGAGGCTGTGTACAACTACATGCTGGAAGAATTAAGGGATGCCGTTTCGAAGATTGATCTCGGAACCCCAATACCGGCAGATATTCACAGGTTTGATAAAGCCTACGGTTTTAATCTCGAAAAATGGGTACGCTACGGCAATTCCATGCGAATGAGGTTAGCCATGCGTTTATCTGAAGTAGATGAAAGCCTTGCAAGGTCTGAATTTGAGGATGCTGCTTCCGGAATGATTATCACTGATGCCGATCACATGTTTGCCGTTCAGGAAGGCGGCGGCTGGGATGACCTCACAGGAGTGATGACCAGAGAGTGGAATCATTTTCTGCTTTCAGCTACTTTGAACAATTTATGGGTAGGGTTAGGTGGAATACCATCTACCGAGCAATTGCCTGCTAATTTGCACGATCATGTTAAGCCGGCCGATTATATGGGAGTCAGATATGAAGAGCATTGGCCTACGACTACAAATGATCCCGCAGCAGGTTTTTGGTTAGATGGGCTTCCACACTCAATAGACCCGAGAGGGTTCGAGTCCTTTATCATTCCTGGTTGGTTTGATAATCCAAACTTTAACTTATACCCCTCATGGGCTGAGCATGCACCCAGAGAAACCGAAAGAGATTTAGTCCATAATGATGACGCAATCACTATTGAATCTGCTTTTACCTGGAATGCTGCAGCACTTGGTAATTGGGGTGAGAAAGGAGCCAATAATAATGTGGCTGGATGGTTAGGTGCAACTCCACGCCTTAGCCATAAGTTTAGAGATG
>SKYV01000089.1 GCA_007127745.1 Balneolaceae bacterium | reverse complement strand
GGGTTTGCATAAAATGTTTTGTGGTGTGCCCCAGATGAAGTGCCGAAAGGAGTATCTGGTCGGGCTGCATCCAATCCAGTTCGGTGTTGGTGGGCGGGGCTACTTTTACAATCATCTCCGAGTTTCGGAAGAGCTCTTCGGCACTGTGTGATATTTCAGCACCGGCCTCCTGATATTCCAAATCGGAAAAGTGGGCATCAATACCTGCGTTTTTTTCAACAAAAACTTCATGGCCATTGGCCGTAAGAATGGAAACGCCGCCGGGGGTCAGAGAAATTCTGCGTTCATCATTTGATGTTTCCTTCGGCAGGCCAATTTTCAGGGATTTCTCCGATTTTGATTTGATCAAACTCTTCTCGAGAGTTTTTATGCCAATTTGTTCAGTATCGAAAGGGCTTAGCTCCATCGCGAAATGTTGCAGGTTTCAGTGTTAAATGCTGGATTTTTTTGAATGGTCGGTGATTAATTTTTAAAAAAAGTTTTAGGAAAAACGAAAAGCAAACTTTTCCTGATAATTTATGTGAATCCGGCCGTTCATTAATATCTTAGCATCTGTATGGTGTAGTTTGGTTCAATTTAATAAAAACTGAAGAACAATATTTATGACACGGCATCTGCGCACGAAAAAAAGCCTTGGCCAGCACTTTCTGAAAGATGGCAATATGATCCGGAAAATAGTGGATGCCATATCTGCAGGAAAATCGGATGAAATCATTGAAATCGGCCCAGGTGCCGGTGCATTAACCGCAGAACTGGTTCAAAAGTATGACAATGTAACGGTAATAGAGCTTGACCGGCGTATGGTTGAGGTTCTGGAAGAGAGCTATCCCTTACTCAACATTATCCATCAGGATATTTTAACATTCGACTGGAAAACCGTTCAGCAAAATAAAAAGCCCATTCATGTTGTAGGCAATCTGCCCTACTATATTACCAGCCAGATTCTGTTTTCCATACTTGAGCACAGGTCGTTTCTGTCGAGCGCACTGCTGATGATGCAAAAAGAGGTGGCCGACCGGATTGTGGCGCAGCCGGGAACCAAAACCTATGGAATACTAAGTGTGCAGGCGCAATTGATGAGCACCCCAAAAATTTTATTTGATGTGCCTCCGCAAGTATTTCAGCCGCCGCCGTCGGTAAACAGTTCAGTAATACAGTTTACTTTCGATAAACCGGAATTGAGATGTTCGGATATGAATTTGAAAACCGTAGTGAGAATGGCATTTAATCAGAGAAGAAAAAAACTGAGTAACGCCCTGAAACGCCTCAACACAGATCTGCCCGCCGGCGAATTTGATTTTAACCTGAGGGCTGAGGCATTAAAGCCGGAAATGTATGAAAAGTTGACAGCACGTCTTGAACAACTTGGCACGTTTGAGTGAAAATCTGTAAGAAAACCTGATTTTTTACTCATCAAAAGAATCAAATCAAGCACTTTTGCCATAGAATCATTTTTGGTACGGGTTTTGCTAAACTTGTAACCAGAAAGGGACGGCATAAGCTCAGTCCGAAAAATTTTCATTAAACTATCAACAAAAACCATAAACAGAAGGAGTCATTCTATGGCTAGCATTAAACCATTAAGCGATCGTGTGTTGATTCGTCCGGTCGAAGCTGAAGAAAAAACAAGTTCAGGAATCATTATTCCGGACACAGCAAAAGAAAAACCACAAAGAGGAACTGTTGTTGAAGCAGGCCCTGGAAAAGTGGAAAACGGAAATAAGATCGACATGTCGGTTTCCAAAGGCGATGAAGTGCTTTATGGAAAATATGCAGGTACCGAAATAACTCTTGATGGCGAGGAATACCTGATTATGAGAGAGTCCGACATACTTGGAATCGTCTCTTAATAAGCCTATCACTTCAAACATTTTAAATACTAACCAAACAATAAATAGATTATGTCAGCAAAATTAGTTCATTATGATGCGGAAGCACGCGACGCTCTAAAGCGTGGAGTGGATAAGCTTGCAAACGCAGTAAAAGTTACTTTAGGCCCGCGTGGAAGAAACGTGGTCATTGAAAAATCATTTGGTGCCCCAACGGTAACCAAAGACGGTGTAACCGTTGCCAAGGAGATTGAACTCTCCGACAAAGTTGAAAATATGGGTGCACAAATGGTGCGCGAAGTAGCTTCAAAAACCAGCGACAATGCCGGTGATGGTACTTCAACTGCTACTGTATTGGCTCAATCCATTATTCAAACCGGATTGAAAAACGTAACAGCCGGTGCCAACCCAATGGAACTTAAGCGTGGAATTGACCGTGCAGTTATTGATGTTGTTGAAAGCCTCAGAAGCCAGAGCCAGCCAGTCGGCGACAGCCTCGACAGTATCCGTCAGATAGGAACCATTTCTGCCAACGGCGACGAGGAAATTGGCTCTCGCATTGCCGAGGCGATGGAAAAAGTAGGTAAAGACGGTGTGATTACCGTTGAAGAGGCCAAGGGAACCGAAACATACCTCGACACCGTTGAAGGTATGCAGTTCGACCGAGGTTACCTTTCTCCCTATTTTGTAACCAACAGCGACACAATGACCGCTGAAATGGAAGAGCCTTACATTCTGATTTTCGACAAGAAAATCTCCAATATGAAGGATCTTCTCCCTATTCTTGAAAAAGTGGTGCAGTCGGGCAAACCATTGCTGATCATCGCTGAAGATGTGGAAGGCGAAGCACTTGCTACACTGGTTGTAAACAAACTGCGCGGCTCCCTGAAGATTGCAGCCGTAAAAGCTCCGGGCTTTGGCGACAGAAGAAAAGCCATGCTCGAAGATATCGGTATTCTTACCGGTGGAACTGTAATCAGCGAAGAGCGCGGTTACAAACTCGAAAATGCAACGCTCGACTTCCTTGGAACTGCCGATCGTGTAAACATCGACAAAGACACAACCACCATTGTTGGCGGTAAAGGAAAAGACAGCGATATCAAAGCACGGGTAAATCAGATTAGAACCCAAATCGAAACCACTACATCAGATTACGATCGTGAGAAGTTACAAGAGCGATTGGCCAAACTGAGTGGCGGTGTGGCTGTTCTTTACATCGGTGCAGCTTCTGAAGTTGAAATGAAAGAGAAGAAAGCTCGTGTGGAAGATGCGCTCCACGCAACCCGGGCTGCCGTTGAAGAGGGAATCATCCCCGGCGGTGGTGTTGCATTCCTGAGAGCACTCTCTGTATTCGACAAGCTTGAAGCCGAAAATTCTGATGTACAGGTAGGCTTCAATATCGTAAAGCGTGCTCTTGAATCTCCGCTGAGATCTATTGCAAACAATGCGGGTGTTGAAGGATCCATCGTAGTGCAGAAAGTACTTGAAGGTAAAGACGCCTTTGGATACAACGCACGTACCGAAATATACGAAGACCTGATTAAAGCCGGTGTGATTGATCCGACCAAAGTGGCAAGAACTGCACTTGAAAATGCAGCTTCTGTTGCCGGATTGATGCTGACCACCGAAGCTGTTGTTGTTGACAAGCCATCAAAAGATGGAGACGATGACAATGGTGCCGGAGGAGGCATGCCAGGCGGCGGAATGCCCGGCGGAATGGGAGGCATGGGCGGAATGATGTAATTTCCGCTTAATAGCCGGCCCATTCAGAAGCATCTGAATGTTCAAAAGCCTCATCCCGAAATTCGGGGTGGGGCTTTTTTTTGTTTGAGGTTATCCAAAAAGGGCGATCAATAAGACAGTTCATCATCGATACCGTCATGCCGGACCCCGATCCGGCATCTCCTGATTTTATCAAAGAGAGGAGTTCCCGCATCGAGTGCGGGATGACAAGTATCACTGTATGCCACCTCAAAAGGATGTCGGGAGATATCGCTACGTGTTCAACAAATGAGCGCATCAAGCCTGCCTGCGCTAAAGAGTATACTCAACGAAGCGTCTTGCATAGCTGAGCTTCGGCATACAGGTACGGGATGATACCATTTTTGGAGAGCCACGGTTAAAAAAACATTAGCCTTCAAAAACTGTTATAAAAAACCCCAGCATTTAGTATACTCCACAGTGGACTATCAATAATCATCTGGATGAAAACGATTTTTATAAGACAAATTGAAACTCCGATCGGTGAAATAACGGCAGGAGTTTCGGATGCGGGTGTTCATAAGCTCAATTTTTTTCATCTCGATCGGATCGAAAAAAAGAAATCATTTCTCATAAAACATGAAAACGCAGCCATCAAAGAAAAAAATCATCGTTTTCATGATCAGTTACTGAAAGAGCTGATAGAATACTTTGATGGATCCCGGAAGCATTTTTCTATACCGGTTCAACCCGC
>SKYV01000215.1 GCA_007127745.1 Balneolaceae bacterium | reverse complement strand
TCGTCTCTTCCGGAAGCGTTTCTACAAAAATTTGAGAGTAGGAGAGGTGATCTGCCGTGCGGAAGTGATCGTAGAGGTCTCGGGCAAAGGCGGTGAAGTTGCCTTTATATGAATGAATGTTCGGACCTGTACCGGTTGTCTTTTTTGTATGAAGCAGATAATAGGCTTGTTTGGAAAATCTACCCGGATTTTTATCCAGCCAGCAGACCGTTGCTTTGGGTTTGTAGTGGGTATAGCGCGTGCCGGGACTTTTATGCTGTTGAAGGCCGTTTTCAGCGTGGCCTGAAACCTCAATCCCGGTTTTTTCCCGTATCATCCCGGCTGTAATAAATCCCGGCCGAAGAATAACGGGTTTGGTACCGGTCAGATCAAGCACTGTCGATTCCAGGCCAATTTCACAAGATCCGCCATCAAGAACCGCCACTTTTTTACCATAATCTCCAAGAATGTGAGAGGCACGTGTTGGGCTGGGGCTGCCGGACCGATTGGCGCTGGGGGCAGTTAAGGGGCCGGTTTGCTCAATCAGCTCTAAAGTTAGTGGATGATTCGGCATGCGGATGGCCACTGTGGGAAGACCTGCGGTAACAATATCCGGTACAACCGGTTTCTTGTTCAGAACCAGAGTAAGCGGCCCCGGCCAAAAGGAATCGGCAAGCTGATAAGCTTCTTCAGGAATGGATTCAGCAAGATCAGAAAGCTGCTGCAAACTGCTGATATGCACGATTAACGGATTTTCGGGCGGTCGGCCTTTTAAGGAAAACGTTTTTTTTACAGCACCGGGATGAAAAGCATCGGCGGCCAGGCCGTACACGGTTTCGGTGGGAATGGCAACAACATCACCTGAACGAATCCATTGAATTGCTTTTTTAAGCGTTAGAATCATACCGCATTTTCCGCCGGTTGTAAATTTGTGGAATAGAGATTTTCGAGATAATGGATTGCCGTGTCCATATCTTCAATCTGTTTCACCACAAAGGTAACCTTATCGTCTTTTTGAACCAACCGGAAGGGGTGAGATTCATCGGATTGAATTTGTTGAAGCAGTGCCTGAAAGAGTCCGCTTCCATAGAAATGATCACCGGTTTTTGAGCTATTTTTGGGGCCGGCAAGCCACATCCGGCCCGATCGAATGGTGATTTTGTTTAGAAAGAGCCTGGAACCGAAATATTTCAATTTGGCAGCTTTGATCAAATTCTGGCCGCTATCCTGCAATGCCCCAAATCGGTCCTGAAGTTCCTCGTGCCATTCATCAATCTGTTCAACAGAGCCGGCTTCGGAAAGTTTTCGGTAGAGATTGAGCCGTTCTACACTGTCTTCCACATAACTGTTGTCGAGGTAGGCCGATTCGTCAAATTCAATTTTTGTTTCGGGATATTCAACAGATTTCGGTTCATCTTTAAAGAGCGAGCTGTATTCATCTTCCTTCAGTTCGCGAACGGCATCGTCCAGGATTTTTGTGTAGAGTTCAAACCCGATATCCGAAATGTAGCCACTCTGTTCGGCTCCCAGAATATCACCGGCGCCGCGAATATCCAGATCGCGCATGGCAATATTAAATCCGGAGCCCAAATCAGAAAATTCTTCGAGAGCTGTGAGCCGCTTTCTGGCTTCAGAGGTTAAATTGCTGATTTTAGGGGTGGTCAGATAACAGAACGCCTTTCGGTTCGAGCGGCCAACACGTCCGCGCAACTGATGTAACTCAGACAGCCCGAAATGGTTGGCATTGTTGATGATAATGGTGTTGGCATTGGCAATGTCAATTCCGTTTTCCACGATGTTGGTAGAAACCAGCACCTCAAATTTATTCAGGTAAAAATCTCCGATTATTTTTTCAAGGCGAGAGCCGGTCATCTGTCCGTGGGCGTGGCGAACCCGTATATCCGGAACCAGTTCCCGGATCATGGCCGCTACTTCTTCGATATTTTTTACACGATTATGGATGAAATAAACCTGTCCGCCCCGGGAAACTTCCTGGATAATGGCATCGCGGATGAGGTTGGAATCGAAACTGTGAATTTCTGTGTAAACCGGCTGCCTGTTTTGCGGTGGTGTATTGATGATGCTCAGATCGCGGGCACCCATCAGCGAAAACTGGAGTGTACGAGGGATGGGGGTGGCCGTCAGAGTCAGCACATCTACCGTGGCCCGAAACGATTTCAGCTTCTCCTTCATGGTCACGCCAAATCGCTGCTCTTCATCAATAATTAGCAGTCCAAGATTTTTAAACTTCACATCGTTGGAAATAATGCGGTGAGTGCCAATTAAAATATCCACTTTTCCGGCTTTCAGATTTTTTAAAACCTGTTTTTGCTCGGCTTTGCTCCTGAACCGAGACATTACTTCTATTTCAATCGGAAATTCCTTCATTCTCTCAATGAAAGTCTTGAAGTGCTGGTCGGCCAGAATGGTGGTTGGCACCAGCATAGCTACCTGTTTCTGATTCATCACCGCTTTGAACGCCGCCCGTACAGCCACTTCTGTTTTGCCAAAACCTACATCGCCACAAATTAAACGGTCCATAGGCTGAGAGTTTTCCATATCCCGTTTCACAGCTTCGATGGCCGACATTTGATCGGGAGTTTCTTCATACTCAAAACGGGCTTCCATTTCGGTTTGCCAGGCATTGTCCGGATCAAACTGAAACGCTTTTTGAGCTTTTCGCCGGGCGTAGAGTTCAATCAGATCTTTGGCAATATCTTTTACCTTCTTTTTGGTTTTTGCCTTTTTGCGTGCCCATTCGCCGGAACCCAGTTTGGTGATTCGCGGCACTTTGCCCTCTTTGCCGGAATATTTCTGCAGTTTGTGCAGGCTCGATACATTTACATACAGTATGGAATCTTCCTTATAGCGGATGACTGCGGCTTCCTGGATGGCGTTTCGAACTTCAATTTTTTTAAACCCTGCAAATTTCCCGATACCGTAATCCACGTGAACCACATAATCACCAATATTAAGGTCTTTAAGCTCTTTAAAAGAAATGCCGCCCCGCACCTGTTTTCTTTTGATCTTCGGGCGGTGATAGCGGTTAAAAATCTGATGATCTGTCAGTACGCCAAACTTTTTTTCGGGAAGCAGAAACCCTTCGTGCAGATTTTGGATGACGACACGATAACGGAAATCATCATTCGGTTCACCCAGCAGCTCTTCAAACCGCTCTTTTTGATTTTCGTGATCAGTGAGAATAAACGTAAAAATTTCGTTGCCGCTCTGCTCTTTAATAAATTCACGAAGCAACTTAAAACTTCCATTAAAAGAGGGGTGAGGTGAGGTTTGAACAGAAATGACCTCATCGGACTGAACCGACTCATTGAATGAGCCCAGAGTGACGACCCCGTAATCATTCAGTGCTTTTTCCCATTCGTTCAGCGAGAGGTAGTGGAAGGAGGGCTCTTTAGCTGGATGATTTTTTTCAAGTCCTGTATAAATTTCCTCGGCTTTTTCGTAAAAATCGTTAATCTCGGCGGCAATCAAATCTGAATCTTCCAACATCAGAAGAGTGTTTGCCGGCATGTAGGAGATGATACTCTCCTTGTTTCCATTTTCGGAGTGTCCGGCATTGGGCACCAGCCTGGTTTCATTTAAAAAAGTGATGGATCTCTGCGAATCGGGATCGAATTCACGGATTGATTCAATTTCATCGCCGAAAAACTCGAGACGGACGGGATATTCACCGGAAAACGGAAACACATCAAAAATACCACCACGAATGGCAAATTCACCCGGTTCGTCCACAAATCGGGTTGACTGGTAGCCCTGATCAGTCAGCCGCCCGGAAAGCTCTTCAAGTGAAATCTGGTCACCCCTATTCAGTTCGATGGAGGCCTGGTGAAATTGTTCGGCCGGTACCAGTTTTTCGGTGATGGCATCTGCAGACGCCACGATAACGGATGCTTTCCCATCATTCAGTTTTTCGAGAACCTCAGATCGCTGCACCAGCACCGACATATCAATTACTTTTTCGGTGTCGTACGGTTTTTGCCGGGTGGGTGGAAACAGGTACACTTCTTTTGCGCCGAGCTGTTCAAAATCGGAAGCCACGGCAGCCGCTCGTTCAAAATCCTTGCAGACACAGAGCAGTGTATTGCCACGCCCATACAGTTCTGAAAAGAAAAAAACCGCAGACGATCCGGTAAATCCCTTCAGATGTATGCCGTTGTTTTTCTCAACAACATCCAGAATGTGTTGCAAGGGGATGTCTTCGAGTAATACAGATTTTACCTGTTCAAGCATAGAGAGTGTGGTAAAAAATCAGGTTTCAAATAATGGAGAACGGGTTAAAAACCTTTCATTCAAAAAAGCGAGAAATAGAAAAGCAAGGCCGGTAAAAAGAAATTTGGGATATTCTTCTTTATAATCCACGTAGATGATCTCTTCAATTTCTGACTGTTCGAGGAGGTCAATTTCCTGGTATATTTCAATGAGTTCTTCAAGATCAGTTGCCCGCCAGTACTCTCCGCCGGTCAGCTCCGAGATTTGAATCAGCATATCTTCATCGATGTTCACCTGCACATTTTGATATCTGCGTCCAAAAATCGGGTCATCCACAGGGTAGGGCGCTGTTCCGCGGGTACCAATGCCCATCGTATAAACCCGGATGTCCAGAGCGGCTGCCATTTCTCCGGCTGTGATGGGGTCAATCTCACCTGCGTTGTTCATTCCGTCGGTAAGCAGGATGATGATTTTCGTCTCCGCTTCACTTTCCCGCAGGCGATTGATGGAGGAGGCAATGCCCATACCGATGGCTGTGCCGTCCCGGACCATGCCCAGATCTACTGTTTCGAGCATGTTTTGTACAAGATTATGGTCCAGTGTTGGGGGCACCACCGTAAAGCTTTCCCGGGCAAATACATTAATACCGATCCGATCTGATACCCGCTGCGATATAAAATCGGAGGCAACTTCTTTGGCAGCAATCAACCGGTTGGGGGTGATGTCTTCGGCCAGCATGGAAGAGGAAATATCGATGCTGATCATGATGTCGATTCCCTCGGTGCTACGCTCCACAGATGTGTTCTGAATTTGAGGCCGTGCAAGGGCAACCACCATAAATACGAAAGAGATAATGTAAAACAGTGGCGTGGCCCAAACGAAAAAGGAACGGTAATTTCCGGGCAGATTTTTCAGTGGCATGATCGATGAAAATGTAAAAGAGGCATTATTTTTGGAATAATGAATCCAGATACGATATGCCAAAAACAACGGCAGGATTGCTAATAACCAGAAATATTCAGGGTTTTCCCAGCTCATCATTCAATTATTCTGCAGTTTCCATGATTGAATTATTGCGTTTGATGCCGTGCTTTTCCTCGTGCTTGTATTTCATATACCGTATTTGATCACGATTTACAATTTCAGCAGTTTCGATGAAGGTTTCGGCTTTTTTCAATACTGATTTTGCCTGCTCGGTGCCGGGTTGGAAGTTTGCAAATTTTACCATGTCTGCTTCATTCAAAACCTTTCGGGTAATTGTGATGATTTCATCCGGCGCAAGTTCCTCTCTGAGGCTCTCAATGATTTCACGTGTTGTCATTTCAAGTGCGGTAATTTTGTAAACCCGTTTGAGATAATAACGAATTGCATCACCCAATTTTATGTAAAACTCTTCGTAGTCTTCCTTTTTAGCCAGTTTGTGAATGGGAATTAACGAAGCAACAGCTTCTTTCAGCTCTTCAAGCGGATCAACAAAAGGCTCGGGAGGAAGCTCGGGTTCTGGTTCAGGTTGTTCTTCTTCAAATTCACGATTTGTGTACCAGCGCCAGGCAAAATAGGAAGCTATTGCCAGCAAAATCAGTGTGACGATCAGCCACCACCAATTCCGGGCAAAATCGAACAGGGGCTTGAACGGCCTGAACTCTTCATCTCCATCGGCAAGTGTGGTTTTGAAAAAAAGCGGCACCATTGATGTTTGCAGGGTGGTGTCTCCCTCGGCGGTTCGCAGATGAATCTCTTTTCTGGAAAGGGTGAGGTCTTCGGTGGCAAAAAACTGGAGCCGGTAAACCAGGCTGTCCCGCCGTTCAGAAAGCTGATATCGCTGCCTGGACAGCAGTTCAATCTCCTCTTCAAACACGTCTTCGCCGGGATAGGCCACCTCCTGATATTGTCCGTCAAACACGAGGGTATAATGGAAAACATCCCCAACCCGCAGCGAATCTCTATCTACATAGGTATGTACTTGCTGAGCCTGGAGAGCCGATGCAAAGATGAAAGTAAAAGCCGCAAAAACTGTAACTGTAATTGAAGGTTTTTTCACAATTGGTTGAACCGGTATTTCTGATTGTGATGCCTTGTTGTGCTGTGATAGAGTGCCTGTCCGAAGACCGGATAGGATGCTGTAAATAAGCCAACAAGATAAGAAAAGTGACAACGAATGTAACCGTACATTTCTTTCATCATTTTAAGAATTCGGATTATGAATAATGAGTCAATTATTTTATTTTTCAGAATGTGTTCAGGAGACTATATCTACAGACTCTATTAACTAAAAATCTTTAATCCTGCCGAATGCGTACTTTTTTTGCCGGAACAGCTCTGTTTATTCTATTAGTTACTGGTTTTATTTTTCTTACAGCCGAAAGAGAAATCAGTTTTGAAGATGAAAAGTTAATTTCTGTACATGATTTGACAGAAATTCCCATACAACCGGCAATAGATAATTACGGTTTTGAGACCGACTTTTTTGCAGTGGATGAAGAGCGAATCCAGAGGAATGAATCTCTCTATATTATTTTACGACGGCATGGAGTGGACCGCGAAACCATTCATTACATTCAGCAGCAAGCGCGCGGTATTGTGAATTTGGGCCGGATGATGCCCGGACAGCGCTACCGGATTTACAAAAATGAGGATGGGGAAGCGACCGGATTTGTCTGGCATCAGTCAGCCACTGATTATACAACCATCACCTGGGTTGAGGAAATTGAGATTACACGTGGTGAAATTCCGGTTCGAACAGAAATTGCAGCCGTTTCCGGCACCATTCAGCACTCTCTTGCAAATGCCATTCAGCGAAAAGGTGTTTCACAGCGGCTTGTGGTGGAACTGGCTAATATATATGCCTGGACCGTAGATTTTTACAGCCTCAGAAGCGGAGATCAGTTCAAAGCAGTGTATGAAAACCGTTATGTGGAGGATGAATATATTGGAATCGGAGCCATCAAAGTGGCTGAATTTGAGCACCGTGGTACCGTCCGGCGGGCCTATTTTTATGAAAATGGACAGCAAAGCGGCTATTTTGATGAAGAGGGCAACAGTATGCGCCGCGAAATGATGCGTGTTCCGTTTGAATATAACCCGCGAATCAGTTCAGGGTTTTCTCATAACAGAATGCATCCTATCCTTAATCAGCGCCGGCCCCATTACGGTACCGATTATGCCGCACCGACAGGTACGCCCATTTTGGCTGCCGGAGACGGAGTTGTGACAGAAGCCCAGCACAGGGGCGGCAACGGAAATATTGTGCAAATTCGCCACAACAGTGTGTACAAAACAGCTTATCTCCACATGAGCCGGTTTGCATCAGGAATCCGGCCCGGTGTTTCGGTTCAACAGGGGCAGGTCATTGGCTATGTTGGGCAAACCGGACTGGCAACAGGCCCGCATCTTTGCTACAGATTGTACAAAAATGGAACTCCCATCAATTCGGTTACGTACGATTTTCCGCCATCCGAGGGAATAGATGAGGCTTATCTGGACGAGTATCTGGCAGAAGTACAGCGGCTGGATGAAATGCTCGACAGAATGGTCCGTGGGGATGAACTGGCCTTGTACTGAAAATTTCAGCCCTGAATTCAACAAAAATTCAGAACCGGCTGATTCTCCGCTGAAAGAAATTAACTAACGGCCTGATGTAGGATTGATTGGTGTACACATCCACTGAATCCATTTTATTCCGGATAAAATAGTCTTTCAGCTTCTCCTTGTGCTCCATTACTTTGGCACTGTATGCCTCCCTGACTTTTTTGCTGGATGTATCCACAATGGTTTGTTCGCCGGTTTCTGCATCCGTTAGCGGAACTACGCCGATATCGGGTAGCTCTTCTTCCAGTTTGTCGTTAATGACCAGATTTACAAGATCGTGCTTACGGCCGGTAATCCGATGCTCTTTTTCAAAATTCTGATCCTGAAAATCAGAGGCCAGAATTACAATGGCCCGGCGGTTCAGCAACCGGTTCACGTATGATAGTGTATTTGCAATAGACGTATTAGAGCCGGACGGTTTTGTGGTATAAAGTTCACGGATCAGCCTCAAAACATGGGTTCTTCCTTTTTTGGGAGGTACAACTTTCTCGATTTTTTCGCTGAACAGAACCAGGCCCACCTTATCTCCATTTTTTATGGCACTGAATGCCAGAACAGCACAAATTTCAATGGCAAGTTCCATTTTGGTCTGCGATCGGCTTCCAAAAAATCCACTGGGAGAAATATCCACACAGAGCATGAGTGTCTGCTCTCGTTCTTCTTCAAAAATTTTGATGTAGGGTATGTCGTTTCTTGCGGTAACATTCCAGTCGATCTGGCGAACATCATCACCATAGGTGTATTCTCGCACTTCCGAAAATTCCATGCCCCGCCCTTTAAAAGCAGACTGATACTCCCCGCCAAAGATATTGTTTACAAGGCCTTTGGTTCGGATTTCAAGCTTTCTGATTTTTGATAAAATTTCTTTTGAAATCATAACTATACATTTTACGCTCTTTCGGGATTGGAATCAACCTGAGCCGGTGTAATCGTGAATTCCGTTAATCATACATTTATCAATAAAGCAGTTTGATGATTCTGTTAAAAATCTGAATTTTAGTAAGGACAATATGAATAGATTTTTATCTGTGAGGCTCATGCAAAAATGTGATTGTAAATAATACCGAAAAAATCGGTTTGGGTTCGTCAGAGCGGGAGCTAAAGAATAAAAGAAAAAATATGAAAACTATCGGATTACTGGGTGGTATGAGCTGGGAAAGTACGGCCGGATATTATCGGGCTATAAATCAGTGTGTTCAAAAATCTCTTGGCGGCTTGCATTCTGCAAAAATTGCAATGGTCAGTGTTGATTTTGAACCCATTGAAAAAATGCAGCAGAGTGGCGATTGGGCATCAGCGGCAGAAATACTTACCAGGGCTGTCCGGGATGTTCAGGCAGCAGGGGCCGATTTTTTATTGATCTGCACAAATACCATGCATAAAGTAGCACCTCAGATTGAAAAGGGGATCGACATTCCGCTTTTACATATTGCAGACGCAACAGCGGAGGTGCTTGTCGATGATAAAATTAAAAATGTGGGATTGTTGGGTACCAAATTTACGATGGAACAGAATTTTTATCGGGGAAGGCTTCAGGAAAAGTATGGCCTCCGGGTGCTTGTTCCCGATGAAGAAGACCGCAATACAGTGCACAATGTAATTTTTAATGAACTCTGTCTGGGTAAAACCAATCATCAATCAAAAATGGAATTTATGAGAATTATTGAAAAACTGAAAAATGAAGGGGCAGAAGCGGTTATTCTTGGCTGTACGGAAATCGGAATGTTGGTTCAGCAGGAAGATACAGATGTAACTCTATACGATACGACTGCAATTCATGCAGAAAAAGCGGTTGAATATGCATTGCAAGATGGGATAAGAGAATCACGGAAATGAGTCAGCTTATGGGTCTGTGGACAGTATCAAAATCTGTAAATTTCCCCTGCACCTGCACGGATAAAATTTTTGCCAAAGGCTTTTTGAAAGTGCTTAAGAGCCAGGTTGCCGGTACAGTGTGACGGTGCAACATATTTCACTCTTTTTTCCATAAGCATCGATATGACAGTCTCAATTTCTTCCGATTCTTTTTTCAGCAGATGGAAGCCTCCCAGAACCGCATAAATTTGTTCATTAAATTCATCTTCACAAGTTTGCAGAATTTTATCAAGTCCGGGATGGGCACATCCGGTAATGACCACGAGCCCCTTTTCTGATTTCACAACAAGCGATTGCTCAGGTTCACCACCATCAAGGGTGCCGGTAGAGTAGAGGCCGTCTGCAATTTTGTGAGGTTTAAGGCCAACAACTGTTACATCAAACCCCATTTCGCGAAGATCCATGATCAAATGTGATGACAGGTTTTTTGGCACAACAATGTTTGCTTCCGGATTTAACTCAAGCACAGAATCAAGCCCCAGAATATGATCCCAGTGCGGATGAGACAGAAATACAAAGTCAATAGATTCAGCATTCACGTCAAGCTTCCTCATATGCTCAAGCAAAACACGACCGTTGCTTCCGGTATCCATCAAAAGGTGCCGCCCGTTTATTTCCAGGCAAACGGAATATCCCCAGAGTGAACGGAGGTTTTTCTTTTGAACGATATTATCGTACAGATGGGTGATTTTCATACAAATTTGAAGTGTTCGTTTATTTTGATTTTTACTGTACTGTCTCCTGTAAGATAATTTGCCACTGTTAAACCTTTGTGGATTGTAAAGTTATTTTAAATGATGCTTTTGAGATTCAACCTTCAGCCCAATAAATATTTTTTCGATTAGACGGATAATTCACTTTTTATCAAAAGTTTATTATTCAAAAACAGAACGCATATCAAAACGAAATTAAGTGTTGATTCATAATTTTTGTTGAAAGTTTCCTACCTTAATAGGAATAAATATCAACTAATTAAGCCATAATAACATGATTATTGGAGTACCAAAAGAGATTAAAGTACACGAAAACAGGGTATCACTACAGCCGGGTGGAGTATTACAATTTAAACGACAGGGACATGAAGTTTTGTTCGAAAAAGGTGCTGGCCTTGGAAGCGGTTTCAGGGATGAAATGTATGAAAAGCACGGGGCGATTATTGTAGATGATGTGGATGAAATCTGGCAAAAGGCGGATATGATTATGAAGGTGAAAGAGCCGATTGCCGAAGAGTATTCAAAAATCCGGGAAGGCCAGATTATTTTCACCTATTTTCATTTTGCTGCAAGCCGTGAACTGACCGAGGCTATTCGCGACTCGGGAAGTGTGGCCATTGCGTATGAAACGGTGGAAAAACCGGACGGTAACCTGCCGCTGCTTGTTCCGATGAGTGAAGTCGCAGGCCGTATGGCCACCCAGGAGGGAGCCAAATATCTTGAAAAACCCACCGGCGGGCGGGGCGTACTAATGGGAGGAATCCCCGGAGTGCCGCCTGCCAATGTGCTGGTGCTTGGAGGCGGAATTGTTGGAGTGAACTCGGCAAAAATAGCAGCCGGTATGGGGGCCAATACCACCATTCTGGATATCAACATTCAAAAGCTGAGATACCTTGATGATGTGATGCCGAAAAATGTTCAGACCCTATTCTCCACAGAAGGCAATATCCGGAATTTACTTCCCACTGCCGACCTGATCATCGGGGCTGTTTTGATACCCGGAGCAAAGGCGCCCAAGCTGATTCGTGAAGATATGCTTGAGCTGATGCGTCCCGGAACTGTCATGGTGGATGTGGCCATCGATCAGGGCGGCTGTTTCGAAACATCCAAAGCCACCACACATGCCGAACCTATTTACATCATTGATGGTGTGGTTCATTATTGTGTAGCCAATATGCCGGGTGCGGTGCCCTACACATCCACACTTGGATTGACCAATGTAACACTGCCTTATGCCGTTCAGATTGCTAAAAAAGGATGGAAGAAAGCGTTAAGTGACGATCCCGACCTGAAGCATGGCCTCAATATTGCAGATGGTAAAATTGTCTATAAATATGTTGCCGATGCTTTTGATCTGGAGTACACCCCCATTGATGAAGTGCTGTAATCAGCTAATTATATGGCTCACTTACAGGCACATTTTAAACCCTGTTGATTTTTCAGCAGGTATTTTCAGGAAAACTTACAACAATTTCAATTATTGATTATTCAATACAAACTTAATTATTCATACTGGTATATATATGAAACATTCAATTACGCTGACCAGTGTTCTTTTGTTGATATTTTTTATTGCAACAGGCTATGAGGGCGAGATAGAAATGTCTGAAATCAATGAATATATCTACACAGGATCATTTTCCGGAGAGGGAAGCAAAGGCCTGCAGGTGTTTGAATTTGACAGGGTCACAGGCTTGCTGACAGAAATTCAGATGATAGATGATCGTGCCGGGCCCAATTTTCAGGCCATTCATCCAAATGGGCAATTTTTGTACTCAGTAAGTGATGATCGATTTTCGGATGAGAAACCGTACGGAACGCTCTCAGCATACAAGATTAACCGCGAAACCGGAATGCTGGAATTATTAAATGAACAGTCGGTGCAGGGCAGGGGAACGGCGCACGTTAGTCTGGATCCGGAAGGAGCGTTTGTTTACGTTTCGAATTACAGCGAAGGGAATCTGGCCGTTTTTCAAATTGATGAAGAAGGCTATTTATCAGAAGCAACAGATGTGGTACAGCACGAAGGCAGCAGTATCAACCCGAACCGGCAGCAGCAGCCACACGTACATTCCATTATTCCATCACCCGACGGTCGGTTTATTTATGTGTCTGATCTGGGGATCGATAAAATTATGATTTATGAAGTGGATAGAGAAAAAGCCACGCTTTCTCCCGCCGAAACTCCCTGGTTCGAAAATGTGCCGGGGTCTGGCCCGCGCCATTTTATCATTCATCCAAATGGGGAATTCGCTTACAGTGTGGAAGAACTTTCCGTAACCGTGGCTGCATTGCGAATTGACGAGGCAACCGGCGCACTTGAACAATTTCAGCGGCTCAGCCTGTTGCCTGAAGATGTGGAACGAGATGAGAGCATGTCGGCAGCAGATATTCACATTTCGCCTGATGGGAAATTTTTATATGCATCGGTACGTGGTGAAGATATCATAGCCATCTTTGAAATTGACCCGAATACCGGCGAGCTGACCGCTGTAGGGCATGAATCGACAATTGGCGGACATCCCCGCAATTTTATGATTGATGAAAAGGGTGAATTTCTGCTTGTGGCCAATCGTGATAACGATCATGTTGTGGTGTTTCGCAGAGACAAGGAGAGCGGGATGATCGAGTTTACCGGAACAGAAGCCGATGTGCCGGTAGCCGTTTGTGTTACGCAACTGATTGTAGAGGCAGATTAGCTGGATTTTGTCAGCTGATGGTTACTTTTGATTTGGTAAAATTGAATGCAGGGAAGTTTGCAAGTGTTATTAATATGAGTTTCAAACATAAATCAATTTTAGAGACTTATGTTGATTAGATATTTCACAGTGATACTTCTTTTCCTGGCAGCAGGTCTGTCCGCTTGTGGTGATGAAGGGCAGGATATTGATCGTGAGCCACCCGTTCCACAAGATGAAATTGGAATAACAGAACAACAGGCCACACCGGGCGAAATTACTGATGAGGAAGTTGACAAATTTATAGAGGTGATTTTGCGTGCAGAGGTAGAATGGACAGATCCGGAAAGGCAATTTTCTGACATGGAACCGATTATTCATGATGTGGGCTTGAGCCTCGACCGTTATATCGAAATTCAAAACCGGATTGAACAAGATCCGGAAATTCGGTCAATGATTGAACGGCGCCTTGAAGAAAAACGGCCGGATGGTGAATAATCGAAATTTATCCCGCTCCGCCTGAAGCTCCTCCGCCGGGTGAACCGACCGATGCCCCGGAACCTCCGGAAGTTCCTCCAAAAGAGGTATTACCGCTTGCAGCAAGGGTAGAAAGTGAGGAAGCAACCGTAGCCGGAGACTGACTTGTGGATGTTGTCAGTACAATCCAGGGAATCAGGAAATCTGAACCATCAGTAGCCTGCTCAAAAAATTGGTTTATCTGCTGTTCAGACAACCCCAAAGCCGTGGCATAAATAAAGTGGAGATCAAGCATTTTGATTCGCAATGTTCGTTGGTCTGCTTTTTTTAATCCGTCTCTGTATGCCTTCCATCTGC
The DNA here is from genome assembly GCA_007127745.1 of Balneolaceae bacterium. Lineage (GTDB taxonomy): Bacteria > Bacteroidota > Rhodothermia > Balneolales > Balneolaceae > Rhodohalobacter. The sequence continues at coordinate 1,104 of SKYV01000215.1, read as the reverse complement.
GAAATTTCTCTTCACCGGCTTTGGTTCTCCGGAGTATAATTGCGGATGCAGCAAGCATCAGAGAGGCTGTGATAATTCCAACTAACGCGAACACCGTGCCCAGATAAGCCATAAAAATTGCCGCAATCGCCAGAATTGATTGTAAAATGGCATTCAATATAACTCCCTTGTAACTTTTTTTGTCAATCCAGTTCTGATCATCATACACAGATTTAACCTCTTTTTTCCAGTTACTAAACCATTTGTAGCTGTCTGTTTTACTGAAGTCAAAAAGCTTGTCGAGAGTATCCTTGCCGTCATTCAACTGTTTTTCTGCATGGTTGAGGATCATTTTTTCCCACTCTGGCACATTTTCTTCCGGAATCTTTCCTGATCGCTGAAGCCGGAATCGTGTACTATCTTCTGAAAACCAGCTGCTTTTTTCTTCCGGCGGCTCCTCGTGAATGGTAAACCAGCCCCTTCGGGCAAGATCAAACAGCGTAGCTAAAAGATGATGGCCGGTCAGATAACCGTGCCCCATCAGTTTCCCGACGAGAGCTGGTGGTGTTTGATCCGGAAGCATGACGGTAGTCTGTGTTGAGATGGTTTTGGTAGTATAACGGCGCCCATATTTTTGATAGAAAAAGATAAAAAGGGCAATACTCAAAGCTGTAATTAAAAGGGTAACTCCCGGTGTGATAGAAGCATAAAAAGCATCACGCAAAGCCTGCTCTTCCTGTTGTCTCGCAAATTGGGCTTCTTCATCGAGTACTGCTTCGAGTGAGAGGGAAGGTTCATTTAAAGTTGAAGCGGAATCATGAAAAAACCAGGTGGGAAACAAAGTGCGAATGGTCACTGATTGATTTCTGGGTATCTCTTGTGCCTGAATGAGAAACTGTCCGGGCTCGGTTTCAATGTCAATTTGATCGGCTCCACGAGGCCAGGCATATAATGAGTCTTGCGAAACAGGTTCGGGCAGAGTTAGAAGGATTTGAAAATCACGGGTTGTTTTATCTCTACCGGCTGCAAGATAATTCCAGTAAAATTCACTCCAGTCCGGACCGCTTGCAATAACTCCCTCCAGATCGTATGAAACAGAAAATGTGCGGGAAGTATCCGAAGCAC
>SKYV01000106.1 GCA_007127745.1 Balneolaceae bacterium | reverse complement strand
TTTTGTGTGCACCAGTGGATGAATTGATGCTTAGGTAATAAACCGCCGTATACCAGATCGGTACGTACGGTGGTGCGAGAGGACAGATAGGGAATTAATCCCTATCTTCCTACTCGATTGGGAAATGGTTGAAACTAAAACTTGTACCCAATTTGCAATTCCATATGAAAGCGGTTGAGTGTACTGTGCGAAAATTTTAGTTCAACAGGACCGAGCAGCGTCAGATTACCGATACTGAAGGAAATTGCTTTTTCGGGAGAGTCTCTGTCAACGTCAATATTCCATTTTCGCATAAACCTGCCTGTGTACACATCCAATCCTAAAAACCAGCTTCTCGAAAATTCGGCCTGAATGCCTGCCGAAGCCATCTGCACATTCCGTGCATTTAAAGCATGGCGCGAAGCTCCGCCAAACGGGATCACATCAAAATAGGGCTCGTAGCGGTTGGGGGTTAACCAATATCCCCAGGGAAGTTCGCTGCCTGTGGTGTATCCCAGCCAAAAAGCATTTCGAAGAGTGAGAAAATCCGCTATCTGATAATTCCCGTAATAATAGAATCTTGTTGATGTGAAAGTGATGGGACTGAATATCAACGAATTACTCGCGGTTGTTTTCACTACAAGTTTTCTGCCTTTTGCAGGAAAAGATTTACGGTTCAGATTGTCGCGCATATAGCGCAAAAAGAGCGCATGATGATCTGAGGAACTTGCTCCAATAATGTCCGGATTAATTTTATTGCGATGAAAGGTGAAATCTTTTCGCAAGCCAATCGAAAACAGGTTGTTAGTACTGAAAAAATTTGCCCAGGCAAGTTCACCCCGGATCATTTCATTCTCATGCAGGGCCACTCGTTCACCATCACTGTACCATTCAACATTTTCTGATGAATATTCCAATGAAGTTAGAAAAGCCGACCGGGATTCAAACAGTGAGTAGTAAACATGTTCAGCGCGAAATTTCATCCTTTCACCGAGCCGAGCTTCCAATCGGGCCAGCGCATCCCTCTGGAAAGGATTTTGAAACGAGAGATTGAACAAAAGGGAAGCTTTGGATGTGCCATCATAGCGGATTCCCACACCCAGCCGGTCTTCAATATTTTCCCGGATTTTGAGATGAAGTGTGTATTCGCCTTCATCAGCAATAACCCGATAAAGAACATTATCGATGTAGCGGGAACTGTAAAGGCGTGAAACATTTGTTTCGATGATATCGGGCCCCAAAGCAGTACCGGGAGTGAAGTCGAGCAGATTCAGAATAAACTGATCATCATAAATTGAATTTCCCTCAATAATGATTTCCTTTATTGGTAACGGTCTGGGGTCAGGCGAATCAGATTGCGGATTAAATTTTACGTTTTGTAATTCTGCTATTTTTTTGAATTCATCAAAATGCTGATCCCCGGCTTTTTCCCCGAGTTTCAGAATCTCCACGGTTTTATCAAAATCGGATGAAGTAAAATGGTCGATATCTTGGATTTCGAAATAATAATCTGCAAGCTCCTTCTGGATATTTACATTGTCGATAATTCGGAAGCGAATCGATTGGTTCATAATGGAGGTGAGAGAGGTTAACTCTTCTTTCTCCTGCAGTTTTGAGCCGACATCAACAGCAATCACATAATTTGCGCCCAAATCGAAGGCATCCTGTACAGGTAGATTTCTAATCAGTCCACCATCTACATACAGTTTGTCACCAATTTCGTGAGGGGCAAAAAAGGAGGGAATCGACATGCTGGCCCGTAATGCATCAGGCAGATAACCCGACCGGAATACTTTGGCTTTGCCTGTTTCGAGATCTGTACCAATAGCCGCAAACGGAATAGGAAAATCATCAAAATTTTGAATGTGATTTACATTCCAGGTAATTCGCGACAGGTACGTAAAAATGTCCTGTCCGCTGATGACCCCCGGCGGCAAACCGATACTTCTTCTTCGCTGAACCGGAAAACTGACAATGGTGCGTTCATCAAAAATTTTTTCGTAATTGGATGCATATGTCCGATCCGTTCGCTCCGAAAAAAGATCGCGAAAATCACTTGAAAGGGCGATTTCTCTGAGTTGATCGGTGCTGTAGCCGATCGCGTAAAAGGCTCCAACAAGTGCACCCATACTGGTTCCGGTGATGTAATCAATTCGAACCCCGGCCTCTTCAAGAGCTTCGATAACCCCTATGTGGGCAATTCCTTTGGCACCCCCTCCGGAGAGAGCCAGGCCTATACGCAGGGAGTCGGAGTCTTGTTTCGGCGGAAGGAAGGTTTGAGCCAGAATTTGACCATTGAACAAAAAAAAGAAGAAAAAGAATAAGGCTGGTAAGAAACTTCTCATTGATGGTACGTGGAAATCAGTATCGGTAACGGGGGGTGTGAAAAAAGGATATTATCTATATAAATTATTGAATTTATCAGACAGTAAAAAAATTATCGTACCCGCTTTCTCCTGTTTTTGATGTAATCCTCAAAAATATAACCGCCAAGATTGTTGAGTGACGCAAAATAGGTTTTTCCCTGATTGGCTTCCGTCAGATCTCGCACAAAATTTTGGAGATAAGGATCGTTTGCAATCATAAATGTTGTTATGTCGATACCCTCTCTCCGGCAAATAACCGCCTCATCTAACACTTTATTTACAATTTTTCGGTCAAGGCCAAAACTGTTTTTATATAGTTTACCATTTTCAAAAATGCAGGATGGCTTACCGTCAGTTATCATAAAAATCTGTTTGTTCGAGAATTTTTTTCGCTGCAGAAGATGACGTGCTACCTGCAGGCCCTGCTGTGTGTTTGTGTGATAGGGCCCGACTTTGAGATATGGTAAATCTTTAATTTCAATTTTCCAGGCCTCATTGCCGAATGCCACAATGTCCAGAGAATCTTTTGCGTAATTATTCATGATCAACTCAGAAAGCGCCATAGCCACCTTTTTAGCAGGTGTGATGCGGTCTTCTCCGTATAAAATCATGGAGTGGCTCAGGTCAATGAGCAGCACTGTAGATACAGATGTGTAGTAATCTGTGTCGTAAACCCGAAGATCATTTTCCCGAAGCTGAAACTGATCGATGGAGCTGTGTTTAAGCATGTTCATCATGGTGCCGGTACTGTCAATATGTGTGATGTCGTCACCCGGTTTCCAGTTGCGGGTTTCGGGCTGCCGCTCAATTCCTTTGCCTGTATAATTGATTTTATGATTACCTTTACCGCCTTTGTTAAGCTGACTGAAGATCTCTTCGAGTGCTTTTTGGCGGATACTGCGGTCGGTTTTGGCAGTTGGAACCATGATGGATTGATCATCATCGAACTGAATGTAGCCTCGCTCCTCCAAATCTTCAATGAAATCACCGATACCGTAACCGTCATCAAACTGGCTGGTTATTTGATGGTCTTCATCAAGCTGATTGAGCCACCGCAGAGCTTGTGATACATCCCCGCCGGAAATCGTTAACAGCTCCTGAAATAGTTTCAAAAGTGTATCAAAAGGAGTTTTTCCCCGGTTGTGGCTGAAACGTTCATCCCATTTTGTATAGATAAAATGCATAAGAAGATTTCGGTTTTGTATTTTGTTTATCCTATAACTTCAACCGCCGGAAAATCATTGCATAAAGATTATCAAAAACTGCCTTATGGATCGATATAAGTATGAAAAAAAATTGTGGGAACAGGGTTATCAACGAGTGATGGGGCTCGATGAAGTTGGCAGAGGCTGCTTGTGCGGTCCGGTGGTAGCAGCCGGTGTCATTCTAAAACCGAATACAACGCTGAATGAATCCGTGGCCGACAGTAAAACGGTCGATGAAGCAACCAGACTATTGCTGGCTGATGAGATCAAAAATAAGGCACTTTATTGGGCAGTGAAAGAGTGTTCTCCCGAAGAGATTGACAATTTTAATATTTTGAAGGCTTCTATTACTGCAATGGTTCGCTGTACCGACAGCAATGGCGCTGATCCTGACTATTTGCTTGTGGATGGGAATCGCTTCACCGACACGCTGATTCCTCACAGTTGTATTGTAAAAGGAGACAATCGCTCTGTATCCATTGCTGCGGCTTCGATTCTGGCCAAGGTTCACAGAGACAATTATATGCGGGAGTTACACCACCAATACCCGGTTTTTGGCTGGGACAGGAATGTAGGCTATCCAACAAAAAAGCATTTAAAAGCGTTGGAAACATTTGGTTATACTCGACATCACCGAACTTCTTTTAAACTACGAACTGAAAAAATATTTGATGAAAAAGAAGCGGTCAAGAACGGCTGATGCTTATCTGTAAATACTCATTGACCGTTTATTAAAATCCAGATTGAGACAAATGGCAAGCAG
>SKYV01000005.1 GCA_007127745.1 Balneolaceae bacterium | reverse complement strand
GATGATATTGCCCGAAATTTTTACTACGATGAGATCGGAAATGCCCATCACATTGGGTATAATCTGCAAAACCCCGCTTATGCACAAATATTGCGGAATGTGGCAGAAAATGGGATATCCGCATTTTATGAAGGGAAGTCAGCCGAAGATATTGTCAGTAGGATACGCCAGCATTCCAGGCCGGGCTATATGCACACAGATGATCTCGCAGCATATCCGGACCTTGATTTGCGAACACAGGCGATGTGCAACGAGTGGAAGCAGTTTGAGATTTGTGGTTTTCCGCCGCCATCCTCAGGCCATCTGGCCATGATGCAAATTCTCGGAATTATGAAGCATTTGGATGAACCGGAAATTTCACTTCAGGACTCAATCCCAACGGCAGAATGGCTTCATGGATTTCTGGAGGCATCCCGTTTGTCGTTCGCTGATCGAAATCGTTATGCAGCCGATCCTGATTTTGTTGAAGCACCGGGCGGTGATTGGCAGAGTCTTCTGAACCGGGATTATCTTGCTGAAAGGGCATCTCTGATTGGAGATGAATCCATGGGTGTAGCTGAGCCGGGAAATCCGGGAGATTTTCACTCGGAGTTAGGTGTGCAGATACAACAGCCGGAAAGAGGAACCAGCCACATCAGTATTGTTGACAGAGAGGGAAATGCGGTCAGTATGACAACCACGATTGAAAGTGGGTTTGGCAGCCGAATTATGAGCGACGGCGGTACCGGTTTAAAGGGAGGATTTTTACTAAACAACGAACTGACAGACTTTTCACGAAATCCGATTGATGAAGACGGCAATTTGATTGCGAACCGTGTTGAGCCGGGAAAACGCCCCCGTTCGAGCATGACACCCACACTGGTTTTTGACCGTGAAACCGGGGAATTGATCGCTTCTGTAGGTTCTCCGGGTGGTGCGGCAATCATTCACTATACGGCTAAAACTCTAATTGGCATGCTGGATTGGGGATTGAACGCACAGAAAGCGATTGATTTGCCCAACTTTGCCAATTTTAACGGTCCGTCAGTTCTTGAAGAAGGTCGTTTTCCATCAAATGTCATGGAAGCTCTAGAAGCAATGGGTCACGAGGTGGATGTCCGGCCGATGACAAGTGGTATTCAGGCTATTCAGGTGACCGAAGAAGGATATTGTGGTGGTGCAGATCCCCGCCGTGAAGGTGTAGTTATGGGAGAATAATTAAAACGGATTTACTATTTGACTGAACTGGTTCAAGCGTCCGCTTGGACCTTTTAGGGCACAAGCGGACGCTTGTGCCAGTAGCGGCTAGTTACTTTTTGCATCTTGCCGGGTTCTTTTTTCGTAGATTGTCACATCCAAATGCGAAGCTATTTTTATGTCAATCATATGATGGCGGCTTGGTAAAGACTTCCGAAGTCTTTCTTGCTTTTAATAAATCATTGGCTAATTTAATTTGTCAAACCTTTTGGAATTGTTGATGCAGACTTCGGAAGTCTCAAATATCAGACACTCTATCGCTGAAACTTCACTAACCTAAATATTTTTAAACATGGGATTTTTTGAATTTTTACTTCTGTTATTTATCGCCGGAATTTGCGGCTCGATTGGTCAGGCCATTGCCGGGTTTTCACGTGGCGGGTGTGTCGTTTCAATTGTTGTTGGTTTTATCGGGGCGCTGCTGGGGTCGTGGCTCAGTGAGCAGCTCGGCCTGCCGGAGCTTTTTAATGTAACGGTAGGGGGCAGCAACTTTCCGGTCATCTGGTCTATCATCGGTTCAGTCATATTTGTGGTTATTGTAGGGCTGCTAACCCGTAGTAAATAAATTGGCAGTTCAGGTTGATGTCTGAATCTCATTCAGTTTGTTTACAGCCCGTTCATTCAGATTTTTGAAAACCTCTTCAGGAATTTCTCCAACGGTATATTTCATTCTCAGCCAGACAACGTAGGTGGCCATCACATCTTCATAGCAGTAATTTTCGATTTTTTCCAGTTCACCGTTTCGGTACATGTCCAGCACTTCGTTGCCTTCGGCGGTCTGTTTGAAGGGGACATCAATCAACTGTCCAAGATGTTTCAGTTTAGGATATGAACTGGCTCCGTAATTGCTGAATTCATCCATCAGGTCGATATTGACCTTACTGAACCGGTAGCGGATATCGTAATGATTGAGCCGGAGCGGCATCTGCAGGTTATGTTTCATGGAGCGGTAGGTGAGCAGAGGCAAATCAAAGCCGCGGCCATTGTGATGGATGAGGCCGAAATCCTTGTAGGTAAGCAGTGAATCGAACAGAGTGGTGAGTCCTTCAACTTCATCCTCTCCATGCCATGCTACTTTTTGAGCCGGTTTCCCTGTGTTTTCTATCCAAAGCCCGACCCAGGAAATCATCCGGTGGTACATGGGCGGCAAAAACCCCGATTGATTTCGTGCAAGTTTCTCGCTGGCGTTTAGCAGCAGGTCGTCATCAGAGCTTTCATGGTCATTCATAACCCGCCTGATAAAATCAAAATCGGGGATGGTTTCTACATCAAAAACAAAAAGCATGGTACGAGTATGTTGATTTATATGGGTAGAGATCAAACCGGGTGTAGTTGGGATTGATGATCATTTTGCCTTCAATTTGGTGGATGCGCACCAAACCTGCAAGAACTATTTCAATTTCAGGCAGATTACTGATCAGATTCACGTTCACCGGCTAAATCAGCAGTAAACCGTTCCCGGAATTTTTTTTCATTGGGATTCAGAGCCAGCAGATGCATGGTTTTGGTTATGGTGGCTTCCATGGTCATTTCGCCGGCGCTGAGTGCTCCCAGTGATTTCATGGCTCTTCCGCTCTCATACTGGTCCAGATCAATCGAATCGTAAGCAGCCTGCGAAGTTATAATCACATGACAACCGGAATTTCGGCACTTTTCAACAAATGGAAGCATGCTGTATCGCCCTTTTATGGGCATGTTTCCAATACCGAAAGCCTCAAAAATTATGACTTTTGTTCGGCTCAAATCCAGACAATCGAGCATTTCAGGGTTTAATCCCGGATGGATTCGAATAACATGAAGTGCGTCATCAAACCGGGGCACACATTCAAACGGAAGGTCTGTTGTTGGCCTGATTTTGTCCGACAGTTTGATTTTTATACCAATTTCGGCAAGTGTGGGAAAATTTGGTGAGGCAAATGCATCAAAATCGCCGATACTCATTTTGCTGCATCTGTTGCCGCGGTAGAGATGGTCGTTAAAACAGACAGCCACTTCGGGAATGGGTAAGGTGGCCAGCTCAACGGCATTCACCAGGTTCCGCCTGGCATCACTTCTGATTTCACTCATGGGCACCTGGCTGCCGGTCATAACGACCGGAACGGATAAATTTTTCAGTGAAAAAGAGAGAGCAGATGCGGTGTAGGCCATCGTATCTGTTCCGTGCAGTATCACAAATCCTTCAAAAAAGTCAGAGTTTTGATAAATTTTATCGCTCAATATTTTCCAGTGGTCCTGACTGATGTCTGAACTGTCTTCAAAAAAAACATTTTCGATTTCTATGTGCGCTATTTGCTGCAATTCAGGCATCTCTTTGTATAAAACATTGCTCCATTTCTTCGGATCGAGCCGGGTACCGGCTTTGTCAAAGTGCATAGAAATGGTGCCGCCGGTTTGCAGGAGCAGAATTTTTTTCATGTTTTCTCGCATATGAACAGATTTTGAGATAAAAAGACAGAAAATTCAGATATTTCAAAAATAAGTTATGATTTTATTTGCTGGTTTTTCATTTTTAATAATCAATAAGATTATTTTGCAGCATGGTAATTTTACGCCCAAAAAAAGTTTTGGCTGAAATTGCCAAACAGGCACGAAAGATCCTGACTGCAAAACAAACATGAGAAACCTGCTATAAATTTGAAGGGTTGCAGCGTTGACATATTTCGTAAAAGCGATTATCTACAGGCAGCCCGTTTCTCGAACGATGTTAAATTAAAACGAGATCACTGATCTATTTGAAAAATAAAATAGTGGAGATGAAATGAAAATATATGAGTCAGAAAATATCAGAAATGTTGCCTTGTTAGGGCACTCTGGTTCTGGAAAAACAACCCTTGCTGAAACAATGATTTTTGAATCAGGCACATCGAGAAAGCGAGGTACAATAGAATCAAAAAATACACTGTCCGATCATTTTGAAATTGAAAAAGAGAAGCAGAAATCGATCTACGGCTCACTGCTGCATCTCGATTGGAGGGGTACAAAAGTGAATTTACTGGACACTCCGGGTTCGAGTGATTTTTACGGACAGGTATCCGAGGCTTTCTCTGTGGCCGACACCGCCATGTTTGTGCTGAATAGTGAGTCGGGCGTAGAGGTTGGTACCGAATTTTTCTGGAACAAGGCAGAAAAGGAAGGTATTCCGTCTCTGTTTATTGTGAACAAACTGGACAGCGAGAATTCCAATTTTCAGAATGCCGTGGATATGACCAAAGAAAGCTTTGGCCGCGGAGTGGTAGTGGTGCAGTATCCCTACAACGAGGGAGAAGATTTTCATGCCATTATCGACGTACTGAAAATGACGATGTATGAATTTCCTGAAGACGGCGGCCGGCCTGATAAGCTGCCTATTCCCGAATCGCAACGGGCACAGGCCGATTTGCTGCACAATGAACTGGTTGAAGCCATTGCCGAAAATGATGAAACTCTGCTGGATCTCTATTTCGAAAATGGAGAACTTGATGAGTATCAGATGATTGACGGCCTGCAGATGAGTATCGACAAACGGGAAATTTTCCCACTGTTTTGTGCCTGTGCAACAAAGAATATGGGCACCGGCCGTATTTTAGGATTCCTCGGCAATGTAGCGCCTTCTCCCTTAACAAGGAAAATGACGCTGACCAATGGTGAAGAACATAAAATCACTCAGGATTCCTCACCTTCATTTTACGTATTCCGTACTTCATCAGAAGCTCATGTAGGAGACCTTACATACCTGAAGGTTACCGGTGGAAGTATCAAATCGGGTATGGATCTGGTGAGCCGCCGCACAGAAGAAACCCATCGTCTGGGATCTCTTTACATAAACCAGGGCAGCAAACGAATTGAAGTTGATGAAGTGATGGCCGGCGACCTTGCCGTGGCTGTAAAACTGAAAGACCTGGCACCAGGAGATACCGTTGCTGAGAAAGGAAATGACCTTGAATTTGAGCCCATCAACTACCCCGACACAACCATGCGTGTTGCCCTGAAACTGAAGCGAGAGGGTGATGAAGACAAGCTGGGTACAGCACTCAACCAGATCCAGAAAGAAGATCCGTCGGCACAAGTAGAATATAGCCAGGAACTTCAGCAAACTATTTTGCACGGACTGGGTGAGGAGCACCTCAACGTAATTCTCTATCAGTTAAAAGAGAGGTACAAACTGGATGTTGAATTTATCAAGCCGAAAATTCCTTATCGCGAAACGATTACAAAACGTGTGGATTCCCGCTACCGACATAAAAAACAGAGTGGTGGAGCCGGTCAGTTTGCCGAGGTCTATTTTTCCATTGAACCCTGGCAGGAAGGTATGCCTGATCGTGATGATTTAAATGTTCGTGATGTTCAGGAAATTGATCTTGAGTGGGGCGGAAAACTTATATTTCAAAATTGCATAGTTGGCGGGGTTATTGATAATCGCTTTATGCCGGCCATCCTGAAGGGTCTGATGGATAAAATGTCCAACGGTCCGCTGAGTGGATGCCGTGCAAGGGATATTCGCGTATCGGTTTACGACGGATCAATGCACTCGGTAGATTCAAATGAAGCAGCTTTTAAAACAGCCGCACTCATGGCATTTAAAGATGGCTTTTTGAAAGCAAATCCCCAGCTGCTGGAACCGATTTATGAAATTGAAGTAACGCTACCGGCTGCTTATATGGGCGATGTGATGAGCGATCTGAGTTCACGGCGCGGACAAATTTTGGGTATGGATGCAGAAGGATCCATCCAGAAGGTTAAAGCCACTGTTCCGCTGGCAGAACTCGATCAATACACCACTCGCCTCAAATCCATGACGCAGGGAACGGCTACTTTCACCCGGAAATTTCATGAATATGCACCGGTACCACCGGATATTCAAAAAAGGGTGATTGAAGAAACCCTCGCTAATGAAGAAGAATAAGCGTTGAATTTCAATGTGCATTGATATCAGCTTCTGCCCGGTTTATCGGGATGCCGGGCGAAGTTGATATCAATAAATTACAAGTATCAATATTTCAGAAATCAGGAGAATAATTATGGAGAAAAATTATAAAAAGAATGTCATCATCATCGGGGCTGCCGGTAGGGATTTTCACAATTTTAATACTTGCTACAGAAACAATGAACTCTTTAATGTGGTTGCTTTTACGGCCGCACAAATTCCTGATATCGAGGGGAGAAAATATCCTGCGGAACTTTCAGGTGAATTGTACCCGGACGGAATCCCTATTTATGCGCAGGATGATCTTCCGGAACTGATCCAAAAATTGGACGTGGATATTTGTGTATTTTCATACAGTGATGTTTCGTATCAGGAGGTGATGAGTGTAGCCGCTGAAGTGAACACTGCAGGAGCCGATTTTCTGCTGATTGGTGGTAAAAACAGCATGATTCAAAGTTCCAAACCGGTAATTGCAACCGGTGCAGTTCGAACCGGGGGTGGTAAAAGTCAGACTTCCCGGCGGGTGATTGAAATTTTGATGAATCAGGGTTTAAAGGTTGTTGCTATCCGGCATCCAATGCCGTATGGCGACATTGCCAGGCAGAAAGTGCAGCGATTTGCAGAAATCGAAGATCTTGACCGACACGAATGTACCATCGAAGAGATGGAAGAGTATGAACCTCACATCCGGCGCGGTAACGTAATTTATTCCGGTGTGGATTATGGCGCCATTCTTCAGGAAGCAGAAAAAGAAGCGGATGTGATAGTCTGGGACGGTGGAAACAACGATTTTCCGTTCTATAAACCCGATTTAATGATTACCATTACCGATCCGCACCGTGCAGGCCACGAATTGAACTATTATCCCGGGGAGACAACCCTTAGGATGGCTGATGTTGTACTGATCAACAAAATAGACAGTGCCGGGCCCGAGTCGATTCAGGCGGTTCGTGATAACATCGAAAATATTAATCCTTCCGCAATTGTAGTGGATGGCGCATCACCCATCACTGTGGATCATCCGGAATTGATTAGAGGAAAGAGAGTGCTTGTTGTGGAAGACGGCCCGACTCTGACACACGGAAATATGACGTTCGGAGCCGGGACCATGGCGGCCAAAAAGTTTGGTGCGGCAGAAATTGTAGACCCCCGTCCGTTTGCCGAAAAACGAATCAAAGATACGTTCGATATTTATCCGGAGATCGGGGCGGTACTTCCGGCCATGGGCTATGGTAAAGAGCAAATTACCGATCTTGAGACAACCATTAACAATGCTGATTGTGATGCAGTGGTCATCGGCACTCCAATCGATCTGACCCGGATTATTCAAATCAACAAGCCAACGGTGAGAGTGGAGTATTATCTGCAGGAGATTGGAAAGCCGGATTTGTCTGGCGTGATAGACAATTTTTTGCTGGAGAAAGGGCTAAAAAAATAAAGATGGATTAAAATCGAAAATAGACAAAGATTCGCCCAAAGTTTTTGCTGTCTTTGTCTATCCGGTGGTATTTTTCTTTGATGTGTTTCTGATCCAGAAATTTCAATACCCGTTTTTTAAGCTGGCCGGAGCCTTTGCCGGGAATAATTTCCACGGTTTTTATTTTCTTCTCTATGGCTTCATCGATGATATTGTTCAGTTCACGGTCAATCAGATCACCTTTGTTGTAAATATCGTGAAGATCCAGTTTAAGTTTAGCCATACTGCATGTATTTAATGTAATGGAGTGAGGGGTTAAAAATTAATTCAATAAAAACCTGTACGGTCTGGCTGACCAAACACGTACAACGGGCGGCCGTCCCGTTACTTTTAAATTCAACAAAATCGGCTATTCAAACAGTTACCCATAAATCAGAAAGGTTTACTGATATAATTGCTTTCTTAGTTCATAAACTTTCCCAGCCGGAGAAGTTCTCCGGTGTAGATGTTATCGTTTTGGAGAAGTTTTCAGCAAAAAGTCGAAATCTGCAAGAGGAAATGGTTTTTTGTGATAGAGAAATCCTTCGCCATATTCAAAGCCACCCAGGTGGCCCAACTGTTTGGCACGTGCCCTGAGAGACTCAAAAAAACCGGGGTCAGAAATATAAGTTTCCGGTTCATCGTCGGGTTCTGCCACATTAAATTGTGTAGCAAATGCTTTAATGGCTTCTTCTTTACGATCAATTGTTCCGGTAATATCATAAACAAAATCGGGTTCAAACGGCTGATCCTGCATAAAGTGTAAAACATGAGCCGGGCGATGTGGCTGTTGCTTTTTTCCGTCCGGTCCCTTGGTTTCTATCTTCCTCAAACCGCTGTAAAAAACTGCATCTACCAGTAACGTTGTTGCATGTCCGTGATCAGGATGGCGGTCTGCCGGAGCAGGCAGGATGCAAATATGAGGCTGATAATGCCGGATTCGTTCAATAATCGGTAGCTGAAATTCCCGTATATTTTGCAATTCAGTATCCGGCAGCCCCAGATTGTCACGAGTGTGAAGGCCGAGTACTTTTTTTGCTTGTTGGGCTTCTTGCATGCGTGTTTCCGGAGTTCCTCGCGAACCCATTTCCCCGCGTGTCAGGTCAACCACGGCTACTTTCTGCCCCTGATCAATCAGTGCAGCAAGTGTTCCGGAACAGCTAAGTTCTGTATCGTCCGGATGGGCGCCAAAAGCAAGAATGTCAATTTTCATATAAACAGAAATTTCGATTATTATTTAAGAATTATTGCAACGAAATTAATTTTCATCCGTAAATCCTAAAATAAGATATTTGTAAACATTTTGGTTGATTTGTATTTCAAACAATAGATAGCCGTACGTACATTCCCATAAAATTTATCATGAACAGATTTTTCATCAGTTTATTGGAAGGAACCAAAATTGCATTTTCTGCAATCTGGACCAATAAAACAAGGGCTATACTCACTACAACCTGTATTGTAATCGGGATTGTTTCTGTAACGGCTATGAATACGATTTCGGACGGAATTGACCGCGCATTTGAAGACAGTATGGATATGCTGGGCAGAAATGTGATATATGTTGAAAAATGGCCGTGGGGATTTGGCGGAGAATACAAGTGGTGGGAGTACCGAAATCGTCGTGAGATGGAGCTTTCGTATGTTGACAGGCTCAGAGATTTAACGCCATCGGCCACTGAAGTATCTGCAACCGCATCAAATTTAACATCCATACGTTTTAGAGACAGGCAGGCAGACCAGGTGATGATGCAGGGAGGCACGGCCGGATACTTTAGAACGGCAGGCCTCAATATTGAAGATGGCAGGGCCTTTAATGAATCGGAAATTCATCGTGCCGCCAGAGTTGTGGTTTTAGGTGCCAGTGTGGCTGAAGTCCTGTTCCCAAACGAGGAGGTTTTGGGAAAACAGGTTCAGATTAGCGGCCAGCGGTTTACTGTAATCGGATTGCTGGAACGCCGTGGGAATTTTCTTGGACTTGAAGATTTTGACAACATGATTATTGTGCCAATTACCGCATTTGGCACGATCCACAGTTTACGAAGCGGAATTCAGATTGCGGTTCAGTTTCCATCAGACGAAGCAATGTATGACGGTGAATATGAAGTGATTGGGGCGATGAGGCAAATTCGCCGGCTCGACCCAATGGATAATAACGATTTTGCAATCAATCAGGCTGCTCTGTTTGAACAGGAATTCCAGGGAATGAAGGTGGCTATCTATGGAATCGGGATTTTTCTAACCGGCCTGGCACTGTTTGTTGGGGGAATCGGAGTGATGAACATTATGTACGTTTCCGTAAAAGAACGGACCAAAGAAATTGGAATTCGCAAGGCTGTTGGTGCAAAATCTTGGGAAATACTACTTCAGTTTTTAATGGAAGCAATCGTAATCTGCCTTGTGGGCGGGGTGATTGGTGTGGCTCTGTCTGTAGGTGTAACTCAACTGATTAATCAGTTTTTTGTGGCTTACATGGATTGGACAACGGTACTGAATGCTATCCTGATCTGTGCATTTGTTGGTATTTTGTTTGGATACCTGCCATCAAGCAAAGCAGCCAAGTCGGATCCAATTGATTCACTCAGGTATGAATAAACGGTTACTATGAATATTATAGAAGTTTTTAAACAGGCTTTTGGTTCACTTAAGGCCAATAAATTGCGTTCTTCATTAACCTTGTTGGCCATTGCAGTGGGAGTTTTTGCCATCATCAGTGCCAATACAGCGGTTCTTGTTCTGGATACCTATTTTAAAGATACGCTGCGGCTGATGGGTGGGGATGTAATTACCGTTCAAAAATTTCCGGCCATACAAATGGGGCCAACTGATTGGGAAAAATATAGAAACCGCCAGGACATTACCATTGCACAGATGGAGCGGCTGGAAAATATGACAAATTCAGTACGCGGAATCGGACCCAATCGCAATTACCGAACGACAAGAGTTTCCTATAACGAACAGGAAACGGAACCCAATATCGGCATAAGAGGCGGTAATGAACATTACCTCGAAAACAATGCATACAACATTGAGGAAGGCAGAAACTTTTTACCGGAAGATATTGATTATGCAAGGGCTGTTGCTATCATCGGGGCTGATGTGGCCGAAGCTCTGTTTGAGATAGAACAACCTCTTGGCAAATCCATTCGCATTGAGGGGCGGCCCTATACAGTAATCGGGGTAACTGAAGCAAAGGGGAATGTATTTGGCCAAACACTGGACCGCTTTGTGGTAATACCCTACACTAATCTTGCAGGAGTTTACGGACGAAATCAGAATATTGGTATACAGTTGCGGGCGGGGTCGGTTGAGCAAGTAGCTGCAACAATCGATGAAATTACTGGAATTTTAAGAGCTATACGTCAAGTAGAGCCCGGAGCCGAAAACGATTTTGAAATTACCACAAATGAGTCACTCTCCGGAGTGTTTGAGCAGTTTACCGGGTTGCTCTATCTCATTGGATTTGTGATTGGTGGTGTGGTACTGTTGGGTGCCGGTATTGGTGTGATGAATATTATGCTGGTATCGGTAACCGAACGAACAAAAGAGATCGGGATCAGAAAAGCGGTAGGTGCAACGAAGAAAGCAATCGTTTCACAATTTTTAATGGAATCGATTGCCATATGCCAGATTGGCGGGGTAATTGGAATCATTGCCGGGGCAGGACTTGGAAATCTTGCAGCTATTTGGCTCGACTCTGCGATTGTAATTCCGGTGGGATCTGCTATTGGCGGCGTTATCGGTATGACCATCGTAGGAGTGCTGTTTGGCGTATATCCCGCATTTAAAGCTGCTCAGCTTGATCCGATTGAGAGCCTGAGATACGAATAATATCCAATTTCCAGCATTATCCGGATTAAAAGTGCAATTCTCCATCCAAAAACCGGATTACCAGAATAAACAAATCAGAACCGGTTTATGATGAACCGTACTTATTCACACTTTTTGTTTATCATTACAAAGGAACGTATTATTTTATAAAACAGAATGTTGAAAAATAAATCACCAAATTGAAAAACTATGGACGAGAATATTATCAGTGATTTGAATGATGAACTGGAAAGTGTAATAGAAGAAGGACAATCTTCACTCCGGGAAGCTGAACTGGAAGAAAAATTGAAAGAGATGAAAACCGAAACCGAACTGCTTATTCGGAAACACCCCATAGCAAGTGTGGTAATTGGTACAGCTGTTGGCTATCTCATTGGAAGATTACTCAGATAAATTTAAACATGGAAGAAGAGAGTACCGATTATCGATCTGATACTAATCTAAAAACCGATATACGCGAATATATAGAAAAGCGAATTCAGCTTTTTGTCATAGAAATTGCAGAGCAGTTATCACTGTATATTGCTAATTCGTTCCAGAAAATTTTGGGCATGTTTCTTTTAGGTGGCGCTCTCTTTTTTGTACTGTTTGCCCTGGCTTTTTATCTGGGAGAACTGATTGGCAATTTCAGTGCCGGTTTTGCGCTGGTTTCGCTGCCGCTTATATTTTCGGGTTACTTTTTTATGAAGAAAAAATCGAAAATGGTTACCGAGAATATTCAATCGGAAGTTATCGGTAAAATTTTAGAAAATTTTGAATCTGATAAAGAAAAAAAATAGACATTGGAGAGGAAGCTGGTTAAGAACAAAAAAATATCAATGGCAGATATAAAACAACGAAAAAACAGGCTCAAGGATGATCTTGAACTGCTTGAAGGCAGTTTTGAAAATCGTATAAACAAATTTCAGAAT
The DNA here is from genome assembly GCA_007127745.1 of Balneolaceae bacterium. Classification (GTDB taxonomy): domain Bacteria; phylum Bacteroidota; class Rhodothermia; order Balneolales; family Balneolaceae; genus Rhodohalobacter. The sequence goes on along the minus strand of SKYV01000005.1, from coordinate 2,705 downwards.
AAAGTACTCGGCCCTTTCAAACCCGTTCCGTTTATAAAGAAAAAACCGTTTCAGGCTGTAGGGGTTGCCATAATTGCCGGACTTGCCGTTGGCCTGGCAAGAAAAAGGAAAAGAAAATTTTCAGATCAAGATCAGGATTATTCCGTATCTGATGACCTGGGATTTACCAGCTTATTGTTTGATGAAGTGAAACGAATTGCCGCACGAAGAGTGGCTTCTTATATATCCGAATTTGTGGAAAAAAAAATGTCTCAGGACGATTAAATAGTTTTTGAACCGGGGTATTGCTTTATAAAAAATTCACAGCAGTATATTGAATTGGCGGAGGGCAAAAACGGTTTCCTGCTCTATTTTGGTATAGTACGATTATGCTGAACAAGAATTCTGTCTCTTTCAATTTCAAACGTTACAGCCTGTATCACGTCAAAACTTAATAATGCAGGTTTAAGCAAATCCAGAGCTCTGGAATTTTCTGAAGAACGCTTCCAATTGTTAAAATTCATTTTTCTTTTTATTAAACGTGAAAAATTTCTGAAACTCTGCTTACACTTGTACGTGTAAAAACTAAAATCATTAACAGATAGATTTATGATTCGATATATAACACTCCTAACCATCTTATTACTTGTTCCGGTTTTATCTGTCGCACAACAGGCAGAATTAACCCTCGAAGAAGCCATACAGATTGCTCTCGAAAACAATTACCAAATCCAGCAGGCAGAAAACAACCGGGGACTTGCAAATACTCAGGTTCGTAGTGCCCAGGCTGATTTCCTTCCAAATCTGAATGCAAGCTTTTCTGGTAATAGAAATGTCGGTCGTCAGTTTATTCAGGAAGATTTGTCGTTTGAGGACAGAACAACATTAGGGTTAAGCGGAAGTTTAAATACAAATATCACAGTTTTTAATGGGTTCAGTAATATTGCCAATTTACGACGGGCAGAAGCTGACCTGGCATCCGAAGAATTACAGTTAGAACGGCTTCGTGAAAATATTATGTTTGATACGGCAAGCCGGTATCTCCAGGTAGTTTTAAACGAAGAATTACTGAAAATTTCACAGGCAACGCTTGAAGCATCACAAAGCCAGCTTGAACAGGTAAGGGCCCAGGTTGAAGTGGGCGCCCGGCCAACCGTTGACCTCTACAACCAGGAATCTGTTGTTGCAAATGACGAACTTTCGGTGATACAGAGAGAAAATGCACTGGAAGTAAGCAAAGCCCAGCTCATCAGAATTATGCAGGATGAAAGAATTACTGAAGTGGTGACCAGCATGCCATCACCGGAAGAACTTTCCTTGATGCCGGTAGATCTGAATTTAACAGAATTGATACAGGCAGCACTCGAAACCAGAAGTGATCTGCGTGCACAAGAATATAACATTGAAAGTAATATTCAGAATCACAGAATAGCCAGAGCTCAATTTTTACCATCCATTTCAGCAAGTGCAGGTATCAGCGGACGATACAGTGACCAGTTTTTAGATCCCGCTACAGGAGAAAGAAGCCCATTTACCGATCAGTTTTTCGATCAAAATATTACCCGCAATATTGGGTTCAATATTCAGATTCCCATATTTACCCGCTGGAATACCCAAACACAAGTACAGAGTGCTCAAGTACAGCTTCGGAACAGCCAGCTTCAGTTAGAAAATGTACGGTTTCAGATTTCTGAAGAAGTCCGCCAGGCTTACAACGATTATATGTCTATAGTAAAAGAACTGGAATCCACAGATAAAGCATTAATTGCAGCCGAACGTGCATACGAAACCGAACAGCAACGTTATGAAGTAGGGTCCAGCACACTCATTGAGCTGAACCTTGCCAACGCAACCTATATTCAGGCTCAATCAAACAGAATTCAGGCAATTTATAACTTCGTTTTCCAGGAAAAACTGCTCGATTACTTTATCGGCCAGCTGGAAAGTGATATTCAGTTTTAAACCGGCAAAAATAAATCAATAATGACTAAGCAAAAAGGCGCAACAAAAAAACTTCTCAAAATACTGGGCATTTTGGCAGCTGTTATTATCGTTCTTGCTGTCATTGCCAAAACAGCCGGCTGGATTGATGGCGGTCCTGCCGAAAAAACTGTTGAAACCGAAGATGCCGAGTTGCGAACCATCACCCAGATTGTTTCGGCATCAGGGCGCATTCAGCCCGAGGTGGAGGTTATCATCCGCCCTGATGTTTCCGGTGAAATCATCGAACTGAATGTAAAAGAAGGTGATTTTGTACGAGAAGGCGAATTATTGCTTAGAATTAAACCGGATCTCTATCAAGCACGAATAGATGAACTGAATGCTGCGCTTCTAACCCAGCAGTCTCGGATGGAACAGGCGAGATCTCAAATGTTGCAAGCAGAAACAGAGTATTTAAAAAATAAACAGCTTTATGACCGAGAGTTGATTTCAGAGCTTGAGTATCTGCAGAATTACAATAATTACGAATCTCAGAAAGCCAACTTTAAAGCTGCCGAATACCAGATAGAAAGTGCAAAAGCACAGCTCCGGCGGGCTGAAGAAGAGCTGCAGCAAACCGTTATCCGCAGTCCGAAAAACGGAACCATCAGCCGTCTCGCCGTTGAACGGGGAGAGCGTGTTTTGGGACAGGCACAAACTGCCGGTACCGAAATGATGCGTATTGCCCGTATGGAACAGATGGAAGTGGTGGTAGATGTAAACGAGAATGATATTGTAAATGTATC
>SKYV01000170.1 GCA_007127745.1 Balneolaceae bacterium | reverse complement strand
CTGTACCCGGACTCTCAGATACTGGCGCAAGCGTCCGCTTGTGCCATTGGTGTCTGTTATTGAAGTTATTATGGTCATTCTAATCAGATCTGAAGTATCCGCGTGTACCCGGACTCTGGCAGGAACACCGTCATGTTTGCCGCTGTGCTCTGCCAGCTCCTCAGTTCCTGAAAACTGCACCATCAAATCAAAACAGACCAAGCTGCTTGTTTTCCAGTTCTGCAGGCCACTCCGGCATGGGGTTGAGTTCAATCAATTTGGAAAGTTCCTGATGAAAATACCTTGCCAGTGTTGGAGCAGATTTTGTATCGGGTGAGTGAATAAATATGTAAGGATGTTTGCCGTCTTTTATCCAGTCGGCCGTGATGATGGCCCACTCTTTCAGGTAAGCTTCATTGTTGAGAACATCATTTGCTCCCACAAACCGGACAAACGGATTACTGCCGGTAGCAGTAAAACGTATCGGGGTTTTGGGCTTTTTCTTTTGCGCGCTCATAACAGTCGGGTCATTATTTTTGAGTGCATGAAGCCGACGTGTATCGAACACTACGCGATTGATACCGTAGCTTCTGAGCAGGTCTTCAAAATGCCGCTCCTTTTTGCCTTTGTCAAAAAAATCAGGGTGGCGCACTTCTACCGCAAAACTGAGATGGCCGGGCAGAGATTCCAGTAAAAATTTCAGTTTATCGATTTCATTAAACGAGAACCGCGAACTCAACTGAATGTGAAACGGGCCGAGATTTCTGCGAATGGGGTTGAATTGCTCTAAAAAATGGAGAACTTCCTCAGTTACATTTTTTAAGCGTTTGTAGTGTGTGATTTGCTGTGGGAATTTAAAACAGAATTTAAATTCAGAACCAACCTGGCTGCCCCAGTTCTTTATAGTTTCGGGAGAGGGAACACGGTAAAACGTGGTGTTTCCTTCAACAGAATTAAATACAGAAGCATACTGTTTTAAAAAAAGGTCAGAATTGGCACCCTTTGTGAAGAATAAACCTTTCCAGTCTTTAAAACCCCATTGTGTGAGCCCGATATGATATTTTTTGATTGCCATGGATTGATCCTGTAAACGTCATTTATCATAAAATATATTTACAATAAACGAAATTCCCGATTTAAGTGGCACAAAAATGTCATACAGCTCAGAATGAACCAAAAACCGCCGGTTTGTGATGTTGTTACCGGCGGAAATCAGATGTTACTCATTTTTGCCGGTTCCTACATCAGATGCATCTGTATGGGTTTCCGAATCATCTTCTACTTCAAGCACAGTATCAAAACCGCGTTTACTCAGGTCCCAATATAGATAGCCAAGAGAAAGAAGCCCCAGAACCAGGCAGAGGAAAAAGAGCCCGTAATTGCCAAACAGAAAATGGCCGAAACCGAAAAGTGACATATAAACAAGAACCACACCGGCAACCCAGTTTCCGAGCAGCGGCCAGAGAGATCCATCGGGTGAAATGTCCGGATTATCAGCTTCAAGCGGTTTCCATCCCGGACCTCCAGGTCGTACTTTTCTGTAGAAATGAGTCAGTTTGGCTTTGTCGGTTGGTTTGGTGATGAAGGTAACGATCAGCCACACAACGGTTGTAATTCCCACAACATAAAAGAGATTGAGCGGGAATGGATCCACAACACCGGGAACAGGAACACCAAGCAGCACAAGGGCTACAAGCAGAATGGGAACCAGTGAGGCTGCCAATTCACTCCAGGCATTGACTCTCCACCAGTACCAGCGCAGAATCAGTACCAGGCCAAGTCCACCGGATGCCGTCAGTACAAGCCCCCAGGCCTGTCGGATGGTATCGAGCTGAGTGGTAACGATGAATGCAAGAATGGCAAGGAGGAATGTTAAAATCCGTGATACGCGGACGTAGTATTTTTGATCGCCGTCGGTTTTGATGAACCGCTGCCAAAAATCATTAACGAGATAGGAGGTACCCCAGTTCAGGTGGGCTGCAAACGTACTGGTAAACGCTGCAAGAAAAGCGGCAAAAAGCAATCCGAGCAGGCCCGGCGGGAGTACATCACGCATCACCAATACAAAACCTTCACGGCTGTCGGCCAGGTTGGGATAGAGAACCAGAGAAACAAGTGCTACAATAATCCATGGCCAGGGACGCAGGCAGTAGTGGGCAATGTTGAACCAAAGCGTTGCAAAAAGTGCGTTTTTCTCATCTTTGGCACTCATGATACGCTGTGCCACATATCCGCCTCCTCCGGGCTCCGATCCGGGATACCAGCTCGACCACCACTGCACACCAAAATAGGCTGCAAAAGCTCCCACACTCAGCGTTAGAACCGCCACGCCTTCCGCGGTTTGTCCGAGGGTGGGGAGGAATTTAAAAGTTTCGGGCGGTAACTGTTCCTGTAAGCCTGAGATACCCCCGATTTCAGGAATGTTAACGGCATACACAGCCAGCACAATCGTGCCACCAAGTGCAACCGTAAACTGGAAAATGTCGGTAACGGCAACACCCCAAAGACCAGAGATTAGCGAAAAGATGCCCACAAAGATGATCAGGAACCCGACAAGCAAAAGCGGGGCGCTTATGTAAACTCCAAAGAACGTGAACGACTCTTGACCAAAGAGGGTCATTCCAGGGAACAGAACATTAAAGATGGATTCCATAGCTAATGATACCCATCCGAGAATGATGATATTCATTAATAAGCCAAAATAGATAGCTTTAATACCCCGGAGCCAGGCAGCTTCAGGCCCGCTGTACCGAAGTTCAATAAATTCAACGTCTGTTAACACGCCGCTTCTGCGCCAAAGGCGGGCAAAGAAAAATACTGTGAGCATGCCACCCATCACAAAATTCCACCAAAGCCAGTTGCCGGCAATACCATCTTCGGCAACCATTTCTGTTACGGCAAGGGGTGTATCTGCGGCAAACGTGGTGGCCACCATGCTTGTGCCGATAATCCACCAGGGCATATTGCGCCCTGACAGGAAAAATTCAGTAGTGCTTTTACCTGCTCTGTTATAAAAGTAAAGGGCAATGCCGAGAGCGAGGATAAAATAGGAGGCAACAAAAATCCAGTCCAGTAGAGTTAAGGATGAAACCATGAATCAATGCAGTAAATTGAGGTTCAAATCAGTTAGTTAGTGAAGTTTGATAGATTTAATCAATCAAGAAGATTGAATTAAATAATATCCCGTAATCATATTTAAAAAACAACGAAAATCGTCGTTATTCGGTTAAAACTTTAAATGGCCTTGAGCCGGTTTTACACTGAATATTTCATACCCTAATTAAGATAGTGGTGTACATAATCCCGCGGGAACCTCCCATTTCCTGTGTTTCTTACTGATTCTGTGATTTATAAATATTGTGCAGAGAGCAGATGATTTTTGCCTGAAAAAATTATCCGAGAGTAATATCCAGTACCATCATCACACAAAAACCGAGGATGGTTCCGAGCGTGGCAATATCGGTATTACCGGCCCGCTGTGAGGTGGGGATCAGCTCTTCAACCACTACAAATATCATGGCACCGGCTGCAAAACCCAGCGCATAAGGAAGAATAGGTTGGATGAACAATACAGCCAACGCTCCAATGGCGGCTGATGGCGGATTTACGATGCCGGAAAGCTGCCCGTAATTAAAACTCAGCAGCCTGGATACACCTTCACCACGCAGCGGCATGGATACAGCCATACCTTCAGGAAAATTCTGAATACTGATGCCAATTGCCAATGCCACAGCCGCCATAACTGTTGCCGTACCGGTGGGATCTACTCCAGCAGCCGCACCAAATAACACGCCAACAGCCAGTCCTTCGGGAATGTTGTGTAATGTGATAGCCATAACAAGCAGAGTAGCACGCCGCCACTTGGTTTTTACTCCTTCTGCCGCATCTTTCGGGAGCCCCAGGTGCAGATGGGGTACGTAAGCATCGCCAATTCGAATGCACACGGCTCCGAGAATAAAACCAAAAGTGGCCGGCGCCCACTCAATAAGTCCCATAGATCGGGCCATTTCCATAGAGGGTTCAAGCAGCGACCAGATCGATGCTGCAATCATAATTCCGGCTGCAAAACCAAGTGCTGCGTCCAAGAATTTTCTGCTGACATTTTTTTTCAAGAAAACAACAGCAGCTCCCAGAGCTGTAGTTATCCAGCAAAAGGTACCGGCAATAAATGCCTGCCAGACGGGATGAAGTTCAAAAAACCATTGTGTAATCTGCAGATCTCCCATGTCACTTTTCTAATTAATAAAAATATAATCAATGGTTTATCGGAATACTGAAGGGTTAAAAATCATTTTTCAATCATCCGATATCATCAAAAAAGATAATTTATTTATCAATATTAAAAAAAAATTTAGCCAAAGAAAAATTAATGAATATGCAGAGTCGATACAGAGAAGATATGTGATCCCAAAATGTTAAAAAAGCCCGGGCGTTCAGTTTTTTGGGAATGTCAATCCAATGAAAAAAGCGTATCTTGAAGACTGAACAGATTGACGGCTCAATTCCATCAGAAAGATATAATGAACCGTGCAGCTGAAGATATTGTTTCCAAAGACTCAACAGACAACCTACCATAAGATTTAAAGATTTATGCAGATTCAGTTTGGCCGTGAAGATTTTTCATCACGACACATCGGTCCGGATAATCAACAGATAAAAGAGATGCTTGATTATTGCGGGGCCGGCTCAATGGAGCAGCTTTTAAAAGAAACCATACCGGAAAAAATCAGGATAGATGACCCGCTCGATTTGCCTGAAGCCCTCAGCGAGACCGAGTACCTTGAGGCGATCAAAAAAATTGCTTCAAAAAATAAAATCTACCGTTCGTTCATCGGTATGGGGTATTACGATACTCATATACCGGCAGTTATTTTGCGAAATGTGTTGGAGAACCCGGGCTGGTACACAGCTTACACACCCTATCAGGCCGAGATTGCACAGGGGCGGCTTGAGGCACTGATCAATTTTCAGACGATGGTATCGGACCTGACCGGAATGGAACTTGCAAACGCCTCGTTACTGGATGAAGGAACGGCGGCTGCCGAAGCGATCTCAATGCTGCACGGGCGGCGGAAAGGCAAAAAAAGGAAATCTGCTAACACCTATTTTATATCGGAAAACTGTCATCCCCAAACACTTTCTGTGATCAAAAGCAGAATAGAGCCTATCGGAATTGAGTTGAGGGTAGGTAATCCCGATCAACTGGATGTGACCGATCCTGATCTTTTTGGAATTTTATTGCAATATCCCGACACTCACGGCACGGTTCGCGATCTGTCGGGTTTGATATCTTCAGCAAAGGAGAACAACCTCTTCGTAACGGTTGCGGCCGACCTGATGAGCCTGACCCTGCTGACCCCGCCCGGTGAAATGGGAGCCGATGTAGTGGTGGGCACCACACAGCGATTTGGTGTACCCATGGGTTACGGAGGTCCGCACGCAGCTTATTTTGCCACAAAAGAAGAATTCAAACGGCAGATACCCGGACGAATCATAGGCGTTACAAAAGATGCCGAAGGAAACGCCGCTTACCGGATGGCTCTTCAGACCCGCGAACAACACATACGCCGGGAAAAAGCCACTTCCAATATCTGTACCGCACAGGTGCTGCTCGCTGTAATTTCAGGATTTTATGCAGTCTATCACGGTAAGGATGGGCTCACTCGCATCGCATCAAAAATCCACGGGATGGCAAAACTTGCAGCGGCCGGTTTAAAAGAGCTGGGTGTGAACGTAGCTAATCCACTCTATTTCGACACACTGAAAGCAGACGGACTGAGCGCCGAACAGGTACAGGCTGTGCGGGATGAGGCACTGGCTCAAAAAATGAATTTTCGGTATTACAAAAACGCCGTCGGGATCGCTTTTGATGAAACCAAAACCCTGAGTGATGTAGAGGATGTGCTCGATATATTTGCGAAAGCAGTCGGCAAAACGTCTTCTTTCGACGTGAAAAAAGCATCTGAAATGGTGACGGTTGATTATCCCGAGCCGCTGAAGAGAACATCCGATTTTCTGGATCACCCCGTATTCAACCAATTTCACTCCGAGCATGAGATGCTTCGCTATCTGAAACGTCTCGAAAACCGGGATCTGGACCTGACACACTCCATGATTACACTCGGATCCTGCACCATGAAGCTGAATGCCACCACCGAAATGATACCTCTTACATGGCAGGAATTCGGAAAAATTCATCCATTTGTGCCTCAGGATCAGGCAGAGGGATATCATCAGCTTTTTGAAGAGCTGGATGCCTGGCTTTCGGAAATTACCGGCTTTGAAAAATTCTCACTTCAGCCCAATTCGGGTGCCCAGGGTGAGTACACAGGATTGATGACCATACGGGCCTATCATCATGCCAACAAGGATTTTGAACGGAATGTTACCATTGTGCCATCATCGGCTCATGGCACCAATCCCGCAAGTGCAGTGATGGCCGGAATGGAGGTTGTGGTTACCAAATGCGATGAGCACGGTGATATAGATCTGGATGATCTTCGTGAGAAAACCGAAAAGTACGGAGACCGGCTGGCAGCACTGATGGTGACCTATCCGTCAACCCACGGTGTGTTCGAAGAAGACATCAAGGAAATTTGTGAATTGATTCATCAGCACGGTGGGCTTGTTTACCTGGACGGAGCCAACATGAACGCCCAAATCGGGTGGACTTCTCCTGCTGAAATCGGGGCGGATGTATGCCATTTGAACCTGCACAAAACGTTCTGTATTCCTCACGGCGGCGGCGGTCCGGGAATGGGGCCCATCGGTGTGGTGAAACGGCTGGAACCTTTTTTGCCTGGACACGAAATTATACCCACCGGTGGGGAAGACGCCATTCCTGCGGTAGCATCGGCACCCTGGGGGAGTGCCAGTATTTTAACGATCTCTCATGCCTACATTGCCATGATGGGTGCCAACGGACTGAAAAAGGCAACAGAAGTAGCTATCCTGAATGCCAACTATCTGAAAGACCGGCTCAAAGATCACTACCCGGTTCTTTATACCGGCCGTGGCGGGCGCTCGGCACACGAGTTTATTGTAGATATCCGCGATTTCAAACAGAGTGCCGGAATTGATGCCACTGATGTAGCCAAACGGCTGATGGATTACGGGTTCCATGCACCGACCATGTCATTTCCGGTTCCGGGAACTCTGATGGTTGAACCAACTGAAAGTGAATCGAAAGAGGAGCTGGATCGATTCTGTGATGCGATGATCGGTATCCGCAAAGAAATTCAGGATATTGAAAACGGGGATACAGCTCCGGAAAATAATGTTTTGAAGAATGCACCGCATACAATCCGGGTGGTTCTGGCTGAAGAGTGGACACGGCCTTATTCACGCGAAAAAGCCGTATTTCCGCTGCCTCACCTTCGATTTGATAAATTCTGGCCGGCAGTCAGCCGTGTGGATGATGCTTACGGAGACCGCAATCTTGTTTGCTCCTGCCTGCCGATGGAAGCATATGCAGAAGGACAGGAACCTGCGGCGGGAGATACAGTCTATCCGGGTTAATAAAACCGCAATAGATCAAAGGTCAACATCACTTATAGATTTATTAAAACCATAATTAACAGGGACTTCATGAAACAGTGGTTGAGCGTGATTCTCTTTGCGGGAATCGGAAGTATTTTATTTTTGATGGGCAGTGCAGCACAGGCTCAGTCCGTAACCAAATTTGGTATTAAAGGTGGAATCCAAACGGCTGGTATGTCTTCCGAACCTTCTCTGGATGGACGGGTTTGGGGCTATAGTGTGTATGCCTATGCTGACCGGAGGATTCATGATTATTTGTCGTTCAATCTTGATATTGGGATTACTCAACGGGGGTTCAAATCCTCACAAGATGAAACCGATGAAACAGGTCAGTTTATCCGGGAAGTGACGGCAACTTCAAAAATGACGTATGTGTCCATTGCTCCGATTCTGAATATTGATATCGGACAATTTTTATATCGCCCGTTTATTGGTTTCGGGCCGAGGGTTGACTTTCTTGCAGACCGAACACCCGGTGAGTTTGAGTTTACGGAAGTTACGGTGCCTGATGAAACCGTTGACCATTTTGATACTACTGTACTGGGTTTCAGCCTGGTGGCAGGATTCAAGCGGGTTTCGGCTGGAGGAATCGGCTTGCGCCTCGAGGCCAAATACGAATCCGATTTTACCGACTCCCTCGGCCGAAGTGACAGGGAGTTTAAAAACAACGCCTATATGCTTGTTTTGGGAATTGGTTTTTAATGATAAATCGTGTCAAAAACAGAATGATGGGTATATGAGACTTCCGAAGCTGGAGATGGCGCAAACATCACCATGGCGGGGGATAAACAGTCGGGTTTTACTCCGAAGCTGGAGATGGCGCAAACATCTTGTTTGTGCCCCTAAACCCGACGAAGTACAGCAATGGCGCAAACATCTTGTTTGTGCCCCTAAACTGTCCCATATCTAAAAAAGTTGAAATGGCTCAGTACAGGCGCTTGTGCCAATATCAAGTCAATTATTCAGTGATTGATAAACCTATTGATACCGCTTATCAGGATCCATTTCAGCAATTTCTGTCATCAGTTCACTGATTTTTCTTGTCAAAAAATTGAAAAAAGCCTCTCCTTTTTCAGCGGTAGCTTTTTTGGGATTGCCAACGCCGGTATCCTCCGTTACCATAGACCACTGCCGTTCGGCCCATGCCCAGCCATCCCGGATTCCTGTAATCACAGATTTCTTTTCTTTTCCATCCCCGGTTTCTTCCAGTGATGTGACCAGGTCGGGGCGCAGGTAGAGCATCAGGCTGGTTTCCATTTCATCGGCGTGATTTCCCGGATCGTCGAAAAAATCCTCATGATTCCCAATCTGAAACCAGTTGCACAAAGCCAGAAATGTCTCCGGAAATTCAAGTCCGAGTTCGCGCAGTAAAGGTTTAAAATTGTTGCCGCCGTGGCCGTTCAATACCAGTAATTTTTTGATACCCTGACGGTTGAGAACCGTAATTAAATCCCGCAAAATAATCAGTTGTGTGGTAGGGTTCAGGTTCATGTCCAGTTTAATATCGGGCTGGCCGGTATTCACCCCAAACGGAACAACAGGAAGAATGGTGACTTTAGCACCGGTCGCCCAGGCCTGCTTACCGGCTTCGGCAGCAATGGCTTCTACCTGATAATTGTCGGTTGCATAGGGCAGATGGTAATTGTGGGCCTCTGTGGCACCCCAGGGGAGTACGGCAAGATCAACCTTTTGATCTTTAACCTGTTTCCAGTTGTTCTCGGCAAGAATGTAAGGTCTCATTGTATAAATTTATTCCTTGTTTGTATGGTGCCGGCTAAGTCCGGGTAGTTTGTTCAACTCATTTCATTATTGATGATAGGACTGATCCGGCCTTATTTCAACTTTTCATTTATTGCAGTACATGATTTCAAAAAGTGTAATAAAAAGTTGTGAGAGACTGGCAGGTTTTCACAGAGTTCTTTTTACTTTGATTTGAACGTAAAGTTAACCCCATCCGGGGAGCGGTACTTTTTTGTTTACGACCTGCTCATCCACCAGTTCAGAAAACTCAATTCCGTTTTTTCGAACATCATTCAGCAATTTCAGCCCGTCGTTATATTCCAGGTCTTTGACGCGAAACGATTTTCCGTGATCTCCCGAAGCCACATACATCTGAATGGAACAGAGATTTCGCATTCGCTGAAACGGGCTTTGAATCAGTGTGGCATCCTGAATGCGTTTCTTTTTGATATAGGCTGTGGATTTGGACAATCGGCGGCTACGAAGTACCAGAATATCATCTCCGGCAGCGGCTGCAGCATCCTGATATTTCAGCCAGCCCCAGTAAACCGATAACACCGGAAAAATCCAGATCCAGAGATTAAAATTCATACCCCAGTAGAGCAGAGCAGTTGCAGCGGTTATAAAAAATGCCGACCGGAAAAGATATCGCCTCAGGGCACGTTTCGGCGGACGGATACCCTCGTGTTCTTTTTGATAATCGGGGAGCAAATCATTCAACAGATGTAAAATTTCACTTCGCCGGATGAGCGGAAAAAGTACAATGGAGCCGGTTCCTTTGCCATCACCATAACCGGCACTTTCCAGATGGATGGATGCGTACCCAAGCGGCTGACGGATAATTCCTTCCGTCACATGAATGGCCTGTATACGATTGTAGGGAACGGTGATTCGTTTCTTTTCAAAAATGCCCCGGGATACAACGATCTCGTTTTCTTTCACTTCGAGTGAAAAATTTCCATAGGTGAAAAGTGTGCTGAAAAACGAAATCAGCCAGGCAAACACGATAAAGATCAGAATGATCGAGATGATCATCATTGTATCAGTTTGCGAGGGCAGCATGTTAAACAGATATTCAAACATTTCCGATTCGCTGATAAGGGGTTCAACCTGCGAAAAAATTGTTGCAATGATCGAAAGGGCAATTCCAAAACTACCCGATGTGGAAGCGGCAATGAGCAGCTCTTTATGGGGCAGTTTAAACCGGTTTAAAATTTCGTCCGGCTCCTGCGCGAGTTCGGTAATTTCGTCTTCCGGGGTGTCTGATTTTTGAGTTCCCCGGCGCAATATGCGATTAATTTCGATAGCCCTGTCGCGGGTAATGGCGTCGATGGCGGCCTGCCGAGAACTGGAACCGGCCGTTTGTATATCGAGCCGAACCAGCCCGAACATACGCTGAATAATGCCGGAGGTGATGTCTATCACCTGAATCCGGTCTTTGGTGAGGTAGAGGTTTTTTCGGACAAAAATGCCGCTTTTAATGTGAAGCATATCGTCTTCCACTTTAAACAGAAACCGCCACCAGTTGGCCACACCCAAAATCAGCAAAAATGCAAAACCGCCCCCTATCCACCACAAAAATGGAAAAGTTTCGCTCTGCGCACCCACAAAAAGGAATACGAGGATGGTGATGAAATTGCCCCGTATCAGATCGAGAGCACGGCTGACGGCAGCAACGGGATGTTGGCGTTGAAATTCAGACATCTTCTTCTGCCAGGCGGGCGTAGGTTGAGATTTGGCGGCGCACGCGGTTGGCCAGTACCGAATCGAGTGCGGGAATTTCGTGTGTGGTGGCCGCTGTGGAAATTGTGACCGACGAGAGATTATACCATCGCAGCAGAGGGCCCTGGCGGGTATCAACATGCTGCACGCGGCTGAGCGGAATCAGGGTTCGTGTTTTAAAAAGGATTCCGCGCTTCAGATCAATCTCTTTTTCATCGATTGCGTAACGCCAGTTTTTCCATGAGAGATAGGGTGTAAGAAAAATCGACAACTGCCAAAGGATGAAAATGATGGATGCCGTGATGACCACCATCCAGAAATGGAACCCATCCAGCCCGAATACTGCGGCATAGGCCGCGGGTATGGCAAAAAAGAAGAGGTTGCCAATAAAATTCCCCCACTGCCATACCCGGATGGCTCGTGGAGTGAGTTTATGAAATTGCGGTTCTTGCATAAATATTTAATTGATACAGAGAAAGGTACGTGTTGTGAGAACGAGACGAAACTCTGAGTTGGTGCTGATGATATTTATGATATTGAAAACGGAATTATATTTAACCTGTGATCGGTATAAGAATTGGAAAAAGAGCCACCTCTCCTTGAAGTGTCTGGTTAGCGGGTTATATTAATCCAAAGCTGGTTCAAGGTTTGCTTGCGCCAGTACAGAGATTATAAAGTTTTGGATAATACATATCCCACAAACAAAAAAAGCCACGAATATCGTGGCTTTTTTAATAGAAAAATCTCAGAACTTATCCATTATTTTTGATGTCCTGGATTTCGAGGCGAATATCCTGAGAAAGCTTTTTCAGATCTTGCAATTGTTTTCTTGCACGAGTACCTGCAGCTTTATTTCCTTTCTCGTAAAACTTTACAAGGTCTTCCTCAAGTCCTGCCATCAGCTCCTTTAGTTCATCCATTCTGCTCATATAAATCTCCGTTTTTAGGTTAGTATTAATCTTGATGATAAACTTATCATCCTTGCGATATTATGAATCTGGTTAGATCCTTACATATTTAACTTGCTTAATTTAACATTCTGATCAACAAATACATCAAAAATTTGGGTATTTTCTGAAAAAAAACTGTAATTCCTGTAAATAGCGGCTATTTTCTGGAAAACGAAAATTTCCAAATCATTAATTTAAATATAAACATATATTTGTGTGGTAATTCATTGTTGGATAAAATTTTAGACATTTTATTCCATTATTCAGGTTTTTCTGAAATCAACAGAAATATATCAGAAGTGTGAGTCCGGAATTGGATTAATTCTGTTCTTGAAAGTCATCTGCTGCCTGTTCTCCGCGCTTTTCATTTACAAACAGACAAATAATCACGGCAAGCAGAAACAAAAATGCGCAAAACAGTACGGATTGATGCAATCCAAATTCTGTCTGAAGCAGCCCGATGCCAATAATCCCGAATACACCGGCAATTTTATTGGAGAGCCCCCAGAAACCGAAAAATTCGGCCGATTTGTCTTCTGGGGTGAAAATTCCCAC
The DNA here is from genome assembly GCA_007127745.1 of Balneolaceae bacterium. Classification (GTDB taxonomy): domain Bacteria; phylum Bacteroidota; class Rhodothermia; order Balneolales; family Balneolaceae; genus Rhodohalobacter. The sequence goes on along the minus strand of SKYV01000170.1, from coordinate 2,572 downwards.
CAGGGCTCGGCTGGCCGACTGGCTTGATCCCAGGCTAAGACCGGCGATGACACCGATGTAGAGAAATACGTACTGTGCTTCAAAATCGGTTTGAAATGTTGCATTAAGCCAGTTGGTGATGTCGATCACGCCCCAGATTCCCATAACTCCGAGAAACCAGAGGATCAGTGTAATGTTGTAGGTTAGTTTGGCTCCGATTTTGTCCTGAATAAAACCGAAAGAAAAAGCGCCGATGGCAGCTGTAATTTGCACTACCACAAACATCAACACACGAACGGTTTCATCCCATCTTACCACCTGGTCTCCGTAAATAAATGCGAAGGAGATAACGATGTATATACCGGCCATGGCAAAAAACACGGAAATAAGAAAAACCATCAAATCTTTGAATTTCCCGATCATTTTCATGGTTTCTCCAAGCCGTTTAAATCCAACAGAGAAAAACGATTCACCCTGAGGCAGTTCCTGCCGGGCACCGGGCTCCTTTACCCAGAGAAAAGTGGGGATGGCCGCCACCATAAAAAAGATAGCTGCCCAGGGCCCCACCCAGCGGATGGTTTCGAAGTTATCTTGTGTTGGCTCTCCCAAATAAAGAATAACAAACCCGGCCGAGAATAATCCGCCCACATAGCCCAGAGACCATCCGATACCCGAAATTTTTCCAAGATCTTTCGGCGGACCAAGGCTGGGAAGAAACGATGCGATAAAATTTTCACCAATGGCGTAGGCAAAGTTGGAGATGATAATCAAAATTACCCCAAGCACTACAAGGCCGGGCTCAACAAAATAGAGGAGGGTAGTACTGATAATTGTGAGTGAGTAGCTGTAGAAAAGAAATCGTTTTTTCAGGGCCGAATAGTCCATTATGGCCCCAAAAACCGGCCCGCTCAGCACAACCAGAAAATAACTGACTGCCAGAGCCACACTCCAGAGGAGATTGCCGAGGCGGTAATCCTGATTGGCATCGCCAACAATTACGGTAGTAAAAAGTACCGGAAAAATTACCGTGATGATGAGCAGCGTGTAAGACTGATTGGCAAAATCGAACATTGCCCATCCAAAAATCTCTTTTTTTGATGCTCTGGGAATATCGCTTCTGAATCGTTTCATAACTGTCGGGATTTATTCTTCAGAGCAGAGATAATGAATTTCCGGTTTGAAAGAAAGAATTGAATGAATTTAGTTTGAATAGTTTTTCAGTTAGCTGGAACTGTACCATACAGTGAGAATTTGCTATCTTAATGAAAATCAAAAATAAAAAAATAACTGGCTATGTATGATATTGTATTGATTCCCGGCGATGGAATCGGAACCGAAATCACCGAATCTGTAACTTCCATTTTGGATTCGGCCGGAGTGGATATTAACTGGATAAACTGCAAAGCCGGTGAGACTGCACAAAAAGAGATGGACAATCCGCTACCTGAAGAAACCATTGAAGCGATTAAGAAATACCGGATTGTTCTTAAAGGGCCGCTGGCAACCCCCGTGGGAGCCGGTTTCAGGTCGATCAACGTGGCCCTGCGCCAAAAGTTTGATCTCTACAGCAATATTCGTCCGGCAAAATCGCTGCCCAATATCGAAAGCCCGTACCGCGAGGTGGATATTGTTCTGTTTCGTGAAAACACGCAGGGGCTCTACATCGGGAAAGAGCACTGGGTAGACGAACATCAGCAGCATGCCGAAAGCATTGCCGTGGTTACGAGAGATGCCAGCGAGAAAATTATTACGGCTGCATTTGAGTATGCCAAAAAACACGGACGCAAAAAAGTGAGTCTGGTTCATAAAGCCAATATCCTGAAACTGACTACAGGCCTGTTTCTGAAAATCGGCAAAGAGATATCTGAAAACTATCCCTCAATTGAATTTGAGGACCTGATTGTAGACAACATGGCCATGCAAATGGTGCTCAGGCCGCAACAGTTTGATGTGATTGTAACCACCAACCTTTTCGGGGATATATTATCGGATCTGGCTTCGGGCCTTGTAGGCGGATTGGGAGTAACCGGTGCCGCCAATATTGGAGAAAATGCAGCCATGTTTGAAGCTGTTCACGGATCGGCCCCCGACATTGCCGGACAAAATAAAGCTAACCCCACAGCACTTCTTTTTTCTGCTTTAATGATGCTCGAATATCTGGAAGAATTTCGAAAAGCCGAGCGAATCCGGTCTGCGGTGTACACCGTGTTGCAGGATCACAAGGAGGTTTGTACACAGGATATTGGCGGGCAGGGTACTACTCAATCATATACTGACGCAATTTGTAAGCTGCTTCGGGACTAAAAGCATTTTTTAGTGAGGTTCAGATTTTAATAATCTCAAAAAAACATTCAGAATATGAGACGCTTTAACCTATTGCATTTCAATCAATAAAAGGATAATTGAATGTTGATTAAGATTGAGTAATAGACATAAGAATTGTTTTGTGTGAACAGGTTGGTAGAGGGGTTTGCAAAACCCCATGATTTCGTCATTCCGGACTTGATCCGGAATCTCCAGACCCGTTTAAAGCCATTAAATAAAGATTCTGAAATGAATTCAGAATGACTGCAATGGTTTTGCAAAGCCCTCT
>SKYV01000006.1 GCA_007127745.1 Balneolaceae bacterium | reverse complement strand
CAATGCCGGAGTCAGAAATTTATACTTTTCCGGTTGGTAGTATACATGAAGCTAAGCTGTCTGCAACTTCGGAAAATTTTTCACTCCGGGTTCAGTCAATCCGCAAATTACCTTCATATGCAACACGTTCATCCGCATATCCTGCACGAAGTTTTGATGAAAAATGGTTTGAAGTAAGAATGGTGCCGGTACATGATGAACCGGTCCCTGTAATCAGTAACAGGCAGTCTGTAATCATAAATAGGTAAGAAAAATGAAAACATTTTTAAAGCTGATTGCCAGGGAGTTCAGGTTATTTTTTTCTAACTCTGTAGCTGTGGTAATTTTGATCGGAGCACCCGTTGCCTATGGCTTGCTTTTTGGTTTTGTGTATCAGCAGGGGATTGTAACCGATCTACCGGTTGCCGTTGTAGACCAGAACCGAACAGAAACCAGCCGCATTTTGATTGATGCAATGAATGACAATCAGCACATCGAAATAGTGGCAATAGTGCCGGATATAAGTTTATTGAACGACGATCTGAAAAGTGGGAAAATAGTAGGTATTGTTAATATTCCGGATAAATTTGAGCAGGATATATTTATGCAGCGATATCCGCAAGTGCATGTAGAGTTAAACGCAGTAAATATTGTAAATACTAACTTTGCATTACGGGGCCTCAGAGAAAGTCTCGAAACGATAAATGCAGGTTTGCAAATTGAAGCACTTCAAAAACAGGGGGTTCCGGCAACTATTGCCTCGCAGCAATTTGAGGCATTTTCCATATCCACGATTTCTAATTTTAATCCCTCCCTTAACTATTTAACATTTTTGTTTCCGGGGCTTCTTGCCACAATTTTGCAGCAGGTGCTGCTCTTGGCATTGGCACTAAGTTTTAGCAAAGATTATGAAGATGGCACATTTCCCGAATTACTTAAACACACCACTTCTCCAATGATGGTGCTTCTGACAAAATCATTTCCGTATCTCTTAATGGGAGGTTTGATTTGGCTGATGATTCTGCACATGCTTTTGGCTGCTTTTGGGGTATCGAACGCCGGCAGTTGGGCTATGATTTACAGCCTGTCAATAATGTTTATTTTGTCGGTAACAGCCATTGGAATTTTAATCAGTGCTGTTATTCCGAGTCAGTTAAAATCAACGGAAATTCTGATGGTAATTGCTACACCGGCATTTATCATCAGTGGATTTACATGGCCCTTGTCTCAAATGCCGGAATGGGTGGTATGGTTTGCTTCTGTAATACCATTAACTCACTTTCTTGAAGCGTTCAGAAATGTAATGATTGCAGGAGCCGGGTGGCAGCATATTACAAGTGAACTATATGCAATGTTCTGGCTCACAGTAATTCCCGGTTTGTTAACATATCTGGTTATCATTTTCAAGATCAAACAGGTAAGCACAAAAGAACCGTCGGCTATGTAATATTTACCAGGCGGATTATGGCGAAATCAATACCCCGGGGTTATATTATTATTTATCAGGAGTAACCCGGGGTATGAAAAATGGAAAGGCCCAAAAAATTCCGGAGCAGGAGTTTTTTAAAACAACAGGCAAAATCGATGGCCACAACAGCACAGTGGTTTTTTGAATCAGCCTCTGTAAAATAATTTTTCTGAATTTCACTTGGTTGTATTCACTCTGCGATGTCTGATTGTTTAATTCATATTTTGAAATGTAACAATAAAGCCGATCCTTTGTATATTGGTTCACTTTGAACTCTGAATAATTCTGAACATTTTTTCATAAAAACCGGATATTCAATTTAAAATACAGGATGCCGTGTTGATACAGTAAGAATATGGAAACACTTTTTATCATTATCGCAGCTCTTTTTATTATTGCCGGGATTATGGGTGCATTTTTGCCGGTGGTGCCGGGTCCTCCGCTCAGTTTTCTTGGCATCCTAATTCTTCATTTTATTAAAGACGGGCTGTTTAGCTGGTTATTTCTGCTATCGTGGGGAGCGGTTGTGGTCATTACTGTAACGCTGGACAGTTTTATGCCGGCTGAGGGATCTCGCAGAATGGGAGGCAGTAAGCTTGGAATTTACGGAGCATTTCTGGGCGGTGTTTTCGGCCTGTTCTTCTTTCCGCCTGCAGGCCTGATTTTCGGCCCGATTATTGGCGCTTTAGTCGGAGAATATCTTGCCGGTAAAAACTCAGATTCGGCCTTAAAAGCTGCGTTGGGTTCGTTTGTTGGCTATCTGGTGGCAATGGGACTAAAAGTGGGAGTTGCTGTTATTCTGGCCTACTATTTTTTTATCAATATCTGATTTACCCCTTTTTCCGGATTCGTGTTTGCAATCCGTACTTTTTCGAAGTGGAGTTAAACTTTTCCCGAATTGCTTCATCAAGGTCGATCTCTTCGTGCATGGCAATCAAATCTACGCAGATAATGATATCTGCAAGTTCTTCGGCCAATTGCTGTCTAGTTGCCCGGCTGCCCCTGATTCCTATCCGTTCCCGGTCAATTTTTTTGATGATGTTGCAGGCCTCACCCACTTCTCCTGCAAGTTCGTTTCCACGGTAAGAGAGTGAAATCTGATTGTCCGAGTCCCATTCTTGTTGACGAATAATATTTGCTTCTCGCAGTGTATCGAACATATTGTTATTTGAAGGAGGCGGTTGGGATGATTTATCAGACATGACGTTTTAAGGTTTTGAAAAGAAGGGTGTCGAATTTACTGAAATAAAAAAGCCGGCAGCATTTACGGTGGTAAATGAATGCCGGCTTATAAAATGAGCAATTATTCGCTGCTGCGAATGATCATTTGATTGCAATTTGGCTCGCCATAATGAACAGCGGCTGATCTTCAAATACATTGTAGAAAGGTCTTAATCTTTCCTTGTTGTAGTATTTATCAATATCAACCACTTTTTCTGTACTCGTCACTACTTCAATATCGGTGCTTCCGTAGGTTCCTTTGTTGAGCACAACCAGTTTGCCAAACTCTTTTCTTTGTATGTGGTCCAGTGCAATATTACCAAATGCCATGGGTGCAATGCTGTCGATAGCATCAGGATCGCCGCCACGAACTGTGTATCCCAGTTTTTGGTTAATCACACCAATTTCGCGGCCGTTGTTGTATTTAGCTGAAAGCTTTTTGATTTCTGAGGAAACAACATCACCGATTCCACCGAGTTTTTTGTGTCCGTAAGCATCGGCTTCATCGCCTTCAAAAATCATATCGCGGCCTTCAATCATAGCTCCTTCAGAAATCATTACCATCGAGTATTTACTCGGATGGCTATTTCTGTCCTCAACCATAATTTCGGTCAGATGATCAAGATCGAACTTGTATTCCGGTATCAGGCATCTGTGCGAAGCGCCTGCAAGTGTTGGCAGCATTGCTGTGAAACCTGCGTAACGGCCAAATACCTCCATAACCAGAAAACGCTCATGTGAGCCTGCCGGAGTCCTGAGGTCGTTGGCAAGCTGAATGGTTCTTGAAATACAGGTGCTGAACCCGATGCAGTAATCCGTACCGGGAACATCATTGTCCATGGTTTTAGGTATAGCCACAACGTTAAATCCTTCTTTGTGCAGACGAACACCATAGCTGAGAGTGTCATCTCCTCCAATAGGAATCATGGTATCAATACCGAGAAAGTCGAGATTCTTGAGTACTTCCGTTGTCAGATCGTTGATATCATCAGTGTACTTTTCTTTGTACTGATCGGGCAGGTCTTTTCGGCTTACACGGCTCGGGTTGGTTCTTGAGGTGTGCAGAAATGTTCCGCCGGTACGAGCTGCTCTGTTGACAACTTCTTCAGTCAGTTCAAAATAGTTTTCGCTGTTGTCGGCATTATTATCACGTACAATATCAATCATGCCGCCCCATCCACGACGAATTCCAATTACTTTATATCCTTCGCGTATGGCCCGAATGGCTACTCCCCTAATTGCGGGATTCAAGCCGGGTACGTCACCTCCTCCTGTTAAAATTCCTATGACGCCTTTAATTTTATTTATGTTAGCCATAATATGGTTCTCTAATCTTTTTGGTTGTCATTACTATTAATCTAAGTCTTAAATATAAGGTTATTAGTTGAATTATGAGTATTAAGTCTTAGAAAAATTTTTAAAAACATTTGATAATAACAGCCGGGCTGTAAAGATTGTTTACAATTGGTAATTTAAGACGGCCTTAGCGTTTAATTTAAAAATCAATCACATGAGTCATATCCAGATTACGATACCATCTCTTTACTACGATCTAAATAAAAGTATGGCTGCGATAGAACAAGATCCTTCCAGAGTAGAAAGCTCAAGAGCGATTGTGGACCGTGCTCTGAAAGATGGAAAAATTTATTATGGTATTAATACCGGTTTTGGGGCTCTTGCCACACAGCGGGT
>SKYV01000027.1 GCA_007127745.1 Balneolaceae bacterium | reverse complement strand
GCACCCAGGTTTCATAGTACCACGATCGCCAGAGCCAGGAGAGGTCTTTGCCGGTTACATCTTCAAACGTATTAAATATATCCCAGGGGTAGGGATGTTTGTATGCCCATCGTTCGATCAACACATGGTGAGCTTCACGAAACAGATCTTCTCCAAGAATGCCCTTTAATACATAGAGGATGGAAGCCGGTTTTGGATAGGAGGCCACACCATAGGCCGGGCCGGGATAGTGATAATCTGACCATCGCATAATTTCGCCTTCAAAATCGGTTCCGGCAATCTGCAAATATTGGCTGAATACATCTGTCTGGTCAAATCGGTCTTCTCCAAAATAGTCGATGTTGGCAAGATTGGTGTGAAAGGTTGTGTATCCCTCGTCGATCCAGGTAAAACGGCGTTCATTGGTACTCAAAATCATCGGGAACCACATATGGGCCAGTTCATGGGCTGTTACTCCATACAGGCGCACAGCACCCACCGAGTTGTAATCTCCGATTATGGTCATCATTGGAAATTCCATTCCGCCACCGATGATATCGGCGCCCTCAACCGAGGTCATGTGAGGCCATGGATAGGGGGTGTTCATGTAGTCAGATAAAAATGTGATGGAATGTTGTGCATATTCGGTTTGATCTTCCCAAAGAGGGGCCGTATCGCGATAATAGGTATTGATGCGGGTATAATCGGTTTCACCGTTTCCGGTAAGGTCTCCCACGGGGGTGCGTGCTCCTTCCCACCGGGATTGCAACGTTGCGCTGAAGGTAACATCGCGAACCTGTTCTGCACTGAATTTCCACGTCAGTTTACCATCATCCGACGGCAGGGTGGCACTCTCTACTTCATCAAAATCGGTGATGATAACAGGGGTATCGCTCTCGCCAGCCGCCTGGTATCGGTCCAGGGTCTGTTCTGCGAGTGTTTCATCAGGATTCAGAAATTCGCCGGTTCCCATTACAAGCCACTGCTGAGGAGCGGTAACCGTCAATTCATAATCGGCAAACCCGTGATAGAATTCTGCGTTGCCAAGAAACGGATCATAAAACCAGCCATGCACATCATCATACACAGCAATGTGGGGATACCAGTAGGCGATAAAATAGAGGTTATCTCGGCTGCGGCCCATTCGTCCCGAAGCTCCCTGTTCCGCCACTTCAAACCACCATTCAAATTCAAAATCCATGGATGAACCGGACTCCAGCATATCCTCGGGGAACAGGTAGAGTTGCGTTCCCTCCATGATGTAGCCGCTGGCCCCGCGTGTCCATCGTGCAGCCATGGTGGTTTCGTCCAGTTTCGTTCCGTTTGCAGTGATTTTTGTGATGGTTTTGCCGCCGGTTATTTCGGTCACGTCCATTTTTGGAGTGCCTTCTTTATGGAGATTTTGGGCCAGTTCTACCACAATCAGATCCAGGTTGTCGGGCGAATTGTTTTGATAGGTTACCGTGGCTGAACCGTACACCCGGTGCGATTCCGGATCGAGTTCGGCATGCAGATCGTAGCTGGCATAATTTTGCCAGTAGTTAGGCCCGGGTGAACCGTCATCCGACCGGGTACCCGACTGTACAGCCGCAGTGAAGGCATCGGGAATGTCAATCGGGTAGGGCAGGGGGCGTTCGATATTCAGGCGTTCATGCTCAACCCTGTCATATTGGGCAGTGGCAGTTTCCTGAACCGGTTCTGTTGTGGTGCAGGAAAAGAGGATCAAAAAGGAGAAAATAAATAGGGAGAAAAAGGTTTGAATCTTCATAAAAAGTGGTTCACTATGTTGTTGTTTATCCAGAAGGTTGCGGCGCGATGCCCGAGTCGGCTGGACAGTACGTTGCTGTATCTCAAACGTCATCAAAGCAGTTAATCTTCAGTAGAAACATTTAATTATATGACCGGCAAGCTGGGAATTTGACTTCCGGATGTTTCTCATATTTTGAAAAGCCAGTCATTTATTAAAAAAGGTCTAACGGCTTTTTGGGTTGATAATTCGATAAAGTAAGCACTTAAAATTAAAATACAATGTATTTGCAGATCAATTTTGATCAGACTTTTTAAATTCATGAAAAAGAGAGTCAATCGGCAGATAAGCAGAACGTTCAATCCGGCCAGGATAAGTTTTTGACAGAAATTAGAATAAAAACTTTGAAACACACCGATTTAATGTTGAAATTACAGTCTGGATTGTTCATTATCATCGAACACACAAACCAAAATATCACGATAATCGAAATAACCTAAATAAGGGGAAATATGGATTTTAACGAAATTAAGGAGTGGTATGTAGTGCCATTTCAAAAATATGTAGAATTTGAAGGCAGATCCCGAAGAAAAGAGTATTGGATTTTTACTCTTGTTAACCTATTGATATCTGTTATTTTAAGTAACATTTTCAGCTTTCTTGGAACACTGTTTAGCCTTGCCATATTACTTCCAAGTATTGCTGTAGGTATCCGCAGGTTGCATGATATTGGACGAACCGGGTGGTGGCTGTTGATTGGCTTTATTCCGCTTATCGGTTTAATTGTTCTTATTTATTTCTTTGTGCAGGATAGCGAGCCGGGTGCCAATCAATACGGAGCAAACCCGAAAGCGACAGCAGAGGTTTGATACGGATCAAAATAAAAAGTATCAATTATTGAAAAAGAAAAGCCCTTTTCAGGTTAACAAGAAGGGCTTTTTAGTGAAAAAAACCTTCAAGCGTTCCCGACATTTAGTATAACTGGTTTCTTTATTATTAATAATTTGTCGGGATCCCTGAAGCGTTCATTTGCGACGAAGTGGCGCTTGGAGGATCCCGGAAAAGAACCGGTAACGCTATAAGGACACTTTTCACGCGCTAAACACATACTTAATAAGAAGGGCTTTTCATATTTACTTCTGCATCCTGATTTACGTTTTATCACCAATGCAAATCACAAATCCTGAGGGACTCTGATTAAAATATTCAATCAAATTTCTTTGAAAAATGAAGCAACATAAAATCTTTTTCTGGGCCATCACTTCTGCGCTTGGCGGATTTCTTTTTGGCTTTGATACGGCTGTAATTTCGGGCGGTGAACAAAATATTCAGCTGATGTGGGAGCTCAGTGATATCATGATTGGCCAGACTGTGGCCATGGCACTGTACGGAACCATTATTGGTGCATTATTTGGTGGTTTTCCCGCCCAAAGATTTGGCCGCCGACTGACACTGATCTGGATCGCTGCACTTTTTCTGATTTCTGCTATTGGGTCGGCATTGGCTCCCGAGGTGTACACGCTGATGATTGCCCGTTTTATTGGCGGGTTAAGTATTGGAGCCTCATCGGTTGTGGCGCCCATGTATATTTCTGAAATTGCTCCGGCTGAAAAAAGAGGAAAGCTTACAGCACTTTTTCAGTTCAATATTGTGCTCGGAATTTTAATTGCCTACTTCTCCAACTTCTTGATTGGCACCGAAGATATTGAGTCGTGGAGATGGATGCTGGGTGTTGAGGTTATTCCGGCATCACTATTTCTGATCCTGGTTTTTACTATCCCTGAAAGTCCGCGCTGGCTGGTTGTTGCGAAAAATAAAATTGAGGAAGCCCGGGAAATTCTCCGGATTATTGACCCGGAAACTGTTGAATCCAATCTTGAAGCAATTAAGGCAAGTGACCTGAATCCGGGCCGTGCTACCCCGATCCGCGAATTTTTCAGCAAGCGGTTCAGGTTCCCGATCATGCTGGCCTTTCTGTTTGCTTTCTTCAACCAGGTTTCGGGCATTAACGCCATCATCTATTTTGCACCGCGAATTTTTGAACTGACCGGCCTGGGAGCCGATGCCGCCCTGCTCTCATCGGTGGGTGTGGGTGTCACCAACCTGATCTTTACCATGCTCGGCCTGCTGCTGATCGACCGGTTCGGACGCCGGTTCCTGATGTATATCTGCTCGTTCGGATATCTGTTTTCGCTGTCGTCCATTGCGTATGCATTCTTCACACAGACGTTTGTGGGGCTGACAGTTCCGATTCTCATTTTCATCTTTATCGCAGCACATGCCATCGGCCAGGGAGCTGTGATCTGGGTATTTATCTCAGAGATTTTTCCGAACTCTGTACGATCGTACGGCAACTCGCTCGGCAGCAGTACCCACTGGATTTTTGCCGCTCTGATTGCCGGTAACTTTGTGTACATCGAAAGCATTTTCGGCGGCGGCCCGATTTTCGCCTTCTTCGCATTTATGATGCTCCTGCAGCTTATCTTCGTCTGGAAAGTGATGCCGGAAACCAAAAACATCACCCTCGAGGAGATGGAAGTAAAACTGGGGATTAATGTAGAGGAACTGGAAGAGATTATTGATAAGGATGAAATTCAAGAAAAGCAGTAGGTAATACCCAACTCATTACAAAAGT
>SKYV01000081.1 GCA_007127745.1 Balneolaceae bacterium | reverse complement strand
CTACGCGTTACTCACCCGTGCGCCAGTCTCCAGGTAGTGCAAGCACCACCCTTCTCCTTCGACTTGCATGTGTTAAGCCCGCCGCCAGCGTTCGTCCTGAGCCAGGATCAAACTCTCCATTGTATACATCTTTAATACTATACACTCTGGAGCCAAACCCTAACCCACTCAAACAATCTGGTTATATCTCTACTAATCCAAAGAACTTCTCTTACCACAAAAATGAATCACTTCACTTCCGAAGCAGATTTATAATATAAGAATAGTTAATAAGCAATGTCAAGAAATTTCGACAAACTTATTGAAATATTATATAGAATCTTCCTTGTCTTTGTCAGATTCTTCTTCTGGTTCATCAGATTCTTGCTGATTACCAGAAACATTTTTCTTCTCTTCCTTTACTTCTGCAGCACCTTCGGCAGTTTCACTTTTTTCAGCTTCTTCAGCAGAAACTTCCTCTGTCGTTGATTTTTCTATTTCTTCAGTTTGACCGGAATCTGCTTTTTCAGCCTCTTTTGATTCCATTTCTTTTTCTTCCGGCTTCTCTGTAACAGGTGCTGTATCTGGTTTATTTGATCTGCCAGCACGGCGTGTACGCCTTTTCTTGGTACTTCTTTTTTCCGGTTTCACATCATTAAAATCTACCAGTTCAATTACAGCTAATTCAGCCGAATCTCCTTGCCGGAATCCAAGCTTTAAAACGCGGGTATATCCACCCGGCCTATCGACGGATGCAGGAGCAACTTCTCCAAACAGATCATGCACTGCACGTTTATCCTGTAAAGCTGAAAACACTTTTTTTCGATTCAAAGAATTATCAACCTTGGCCCTGGTAATAAGAGGTTCAATAAAGCCTCTCAATTCCTTGGCCTTAGATACGGTTGTTACAATTCTGTGTTCTTTTATAAGTGCAGAACTCAAAGCACGCATTGTTGCTTTTCTGTGTGCTGTAGTTCTTCCTAATTTTCTGCCTTTTACTTGGTGACGCATTTTAATTTCCTCTATTTATCGATGTATTTGGAAACATCCATTCCAAATTCAAGATTTTTTTCTTCAATAACTTCTACCAATTCAGATAGTGATTTTTTACCGAAATTTCTGAATTTGAGCAGATCTTGCTCATCTCTGGATACAAGTTCGGCAATGGTATTGATGTTTGCGGATTTCAAACAGTTATATGCCCGCACGCTCAGGTTCAGATCTTCAATACTTGTTTTCAGAAGGCTTGAAATTCTCTGCTTTTCAGCATCAACTTCTTCTTCTTCCTGAGTAAACGGTTCTTCTATTTTTTCGGTGATAAACTTCTCGATATGTTCTTTCAGGATTTTTCCTGAAATAGTGAGAGCTTCTTTCGCATTTAAAGAGCCGTCTGTTGTTACATTCATCACTAGTTTTTCGTAGTCAGTTCTCTGACCTACACGAACGTTTTCCACCTCAAACTGTACCGATTTGATGGGTGTGAATATAGCATCTATCGGAAGCAAATTTACTTCATCTTCGTAATCTGGTGCCATTTCTTCTGCAGGTACATAACCACGGCCCCGGCCTACCCGAAATTCCATTTCGAGCGTTACATCTTCGGACAGTGTTGCAATAACCAGCTCCGGATTTAAAATTTCAAAATCAGCAGTTGCTTCTCCAATATCTTCGGCAGTAAGATTGCCGGGCCCATTTTTGGTTAAATTGATTACACCACCACTTTGCTCTACTTGCTTAAATCGAACCTGTTTCAGGTTAAGAATTATCTCGTAAACATCTTCTTTAACCCCATCAATACTTGAATATTCGTGCTCAACACCATTGATGCGTACCGCTGTGATGGCCAAGCCTGGAAGTGAAGAAAGTAATACCCTTCTAAAGGAGTTTCCAATGGTTACACCAAACCCCCTTTCAAGCGGCTGCAGAATAAATGTTCCGAAATTTTCTGAATCTTCTGCAACTTCCAATGCTTCCGGCATCTGTAAACTATAATTGTTCATAGTTCGTACTTTTATATAAACTGTTTGGTTTTATTTAGAATAAAGCTCAATAATCAACTGAACGTTGATGTTTTCAGGAATTTCATCCATCACTGGATTGTTCAAAAATTTTCCTGTTTTGGATTTTTTATCAGTTTCGAGCCATTTATACTTACTGGTTGAATAAGATTCTAACGCCTCGTTAACCAAATCCAAATTTCTTGATTTTGGCCTGATACTGACAATATCTCCCGGTTTAACATGATACGAGGGAATGTTAACAACCTGCCCGTTTACCACAACATGCCGGTGTGAAGTCAATTGCCTGGCCTGTCTTCTACTTCTTGCGAATCCCATGCGATAAACAACATTATCCAACCTTGATTCGAGTAGCTGCAATAATACTTCGCCAGTTACCCCTTCTTGTCGGGTCGCTTTTTCATATAAGTTTCTGAATTGTTTTTCAAGCAAGCCATATGTGTATTTGGCTTTCTGCTTTTCATCAAGCTGGATTGCATATTCAGATTTTCTGGTAAACCTGCTTCGGCCATGCTCTCCGGGCCCGTAAGGTTTTCTTTCCAGTGCACTGCTTGGCCCAAAAATGGGTTCTTTAAAACGCCTTGCAATTTTTTGTTTAGGTCCTCTATATCGTGCCATTTATTATCAACTATTTTAATTAAACTCGTCTTCTTTTTGGAGGGCGGCAGCCGTTGTGCGGTATCGGAGTTCTGTCTTTGATTGAACTAACTTCCAAACCGCTAGTAGCCAATGCCCTGACGGCAGCTTCACGCCCTGACCCAGGCCCTTTTACAAAAACTTCAACTTTTCTCAGTCCCATGTCATAAGCAGCTTTTGCTGCGGTTTCTGCACTTAGCTGAGCTGCATAGGGTGTATTTTTTCGTGACCCTTTAAACCCCTCTTTTCCTGATGAAGACCATGAAAGCACATTACCATTTGCATCTGTTACACTAACCAGAACGTTATTGAAAGTAGCCTTAATAAATGCCATTCCATTAGGATCGGCTACCTGCTTTCGTCTTTTCTTTCTGGAAGTTTTTTCACTTCCTTTTCGTTGTTTCTTTGCCATTTATAATCAGAATTTTAGCATTTATTATTTAACAGCTTTTTTCTTTCCTGCAACGGTACGCCTCTTACCCTTTCTTGTGCGGGCGTTGGTTTGTGTGCGCTGGCCGCGAACAGGTAATCCTTTTCGGTGCCTTACCCCGCGGTAACTTCCAATCTCAATTAACCGACGGATATTGGAGTTAATCTCAGTGCGAAGTGCACCCTCAACCTTCAGCTCATTGTCAACCACTTTCCGAAGTTCTGCTACTTCTTCTTCGTTCCAGTCAATAACTTTTGCATTCGGATCTATCCCAATCTCTTCCAAAATCTGACGGGCCGTTGTTCTGCCAATACCAAAGATATAGGTTAAAGCAACTACTCCACGTTTTTGTTTAGGTAAATCTACACCTGCAATTCTTGCCATATAATAAATCCTGTTTTTTTATCCTTGCCGCTGTTTATGTCGCGGATTTTTTTTATTAATAACATAAACACGTCCTTTTCGACGCACTATTTTGTCATCTGAGCTTCGTTTTTTAACTGATGATCTTGTCTTCATAATAATCTTTACTTATATCTGTAAGTTATCCTTCCTTTTGTCAGATCGTATGGAGACATTTCAACTGAAACTCGGTCTCCGGGTAAAATTTTGATGTAATACATTCTCATTTTACCTGATACATGAGCCAGTATTTCATGCCCGTTGTCCAATTCTACTCTGAATTGTGCATTTGGTAATGCTTCCAGAATCTTTCCGTCTTGTTTAATCGGCTCTTGTTTAGCCATAGCTACTTTCTAAAATTACATTTTTAGTGATCTCAGCAATATAATCAAAAGTACTGAGAATTTCAGCCTCACCTTCTCTTACTACAATATCATGCTCAAAATGAGCTGCATTTGATCCATCAGCGGTTACAATCGTCCATTTATCTGATAAAGATTTCACTTTCCAGGTGCCTCTGGTAATCATCGGTTCAATTGCCAGCGTCATTCCTGTTCGTAACCGCTCACCCTTTCCGCTCTTCCCGTAATTCGGTACTGAGGGATCTTCATGCATATCTTTACCGATACCATGGCCTACTAAATCCCGAACAACCCCATAACCGTTATTGCTGCAATGTGTTTCAATGGCAGAACCGATATCTCCGGTTTTATTACCATGCACGGCTTGTTCAATACCTTTATACAGCGATTCAAGCGTAACCTTCAGTAATTTCAAATCTTCAGTTTTACATTCACCAACGGCAAATGTATAAGCGTGATCACCAAAATATCCATTTTTTTCAACTCCGCAATCAATTGAAACAATATCACCTTCTTCCAGCTTTCTGTTTCCGGGTATTCCATGAACTACTTCTTCATTAATTGAAATACATAATGTTGCAGGGAATGGATTGTTCTTTGGTCCATAACCTTTAAATGCCGGTTTGGCATTGTTTTTTACAATAAAATCTTCAGCAATTCTGTCAAGTTTTCCCGTTTCAACACCAGGTTTTATTTCTTTGGCAACTTCAGCCAGTGTTCTTGAGACTAATTGAGCTGCTTCACGCATTTTCTCAATTTCGGATTCACTCTTCAAAAAAATCATCAGGATCGTCGCCTACCTTTAATTTTTCCTGATTTCATAAATCCATCATAATGTCTCATCATCAGGTGGCTTTCAATTTGCTGCAATGTATCCAATGCCACACCTACAATAATCAGTAGGCTTGTTCCGCCATAAAAAAGTGCAAATCCAGGTGTTACGCCCATTCTTGCAACAATAGCTGGCATAATAGCTACAAACGAAAGAAACAGAGATCCCGGAAGTGTAATTTTTGTAAGAATATTGTCAATAAACTCCACAGTTTGCTTTCCTGGCCTTACACCGGGGATAAAACCTCCCTGGCGCTTCATGGTATCTGCCATTTCTCTTGGGTTAACTGCAATAGCTGTGTAGAAAAACGTAAAGAATACACAGATTATAAAGAATACAATGGAGTAAACCACTCCCGTAAAATCAGCTGACCAAGCCGTTAACCACTGCACGGTTTCATTTTCAGGGAAAAAGGTTCCGATTGTACTCGGAATAAACATGATAGACTGAGCAAAAATAATGGGCATTACACCTGCGGCATTAACTCTGAGCGGCAGATATTGTGTGGTCCCGCCATAAACTTTCCGTCCAACAACTCTTTTTGCATACTGCACGGGAATTTTTCGGGTACCCTGTGTTAAAAGTACGCAAGAAGCAATTACCAGAGCCAGTCCGGCAAGTTCAACAATAATGATGATGGCATTATTGGTGGTGGTAATTTCGTTCATCAGGTTGGTTGGCAGAACGGCAATAATACCGATCATAATCAACAGTGAAATACCGTTCCCGATTCCACGGTCTGTAATTCGTTCACCAAGCCACATTACAAAAGTTGTACCTGCAGTAAGAACGATAATTGAGGTTAAAATAAAAGCTGTATTGCTTACTACAATTGCGTTGGGTGATGTTGCCATCAGGTTGATAGCAAATCCAATAGACTGAACAGCCGTAATTCCAACGGTACCATATCTGGTAAGCCGGTTTATTTTGCGGCGTCCTTCTTCTCCTTCTCGCTGAAGTTTTTGGAAGTAAGGAACTGCTGCACCCATCAGCTGAATGATAATAGCCGCTGTAATGTAAGGCATAATTCCCAATGCAAAAACGCCGGCACGAGAAAAAGCTCCCCCTACAAACAGGTCAAATAAACCTAAAAGGCTTGAGGCATCTCCCGCCTGAGCGGTAAGTGCACTTGCATCCACCCCCGGCATTGTAACATAACTACCGATACGATATACCAAAAGAACCCCAACAACGTAGAGAATACGGTCTCTGAGATCCTCAATTTTAAAAATGTTTCTAAAGTTTTCTATTAAACTCATTTAAATCGTACAGCTGTGATCTTTAAAATTAGGATACTATTGTTACAGAACCGCCTGCTGACTCTACTTTCTCTTTGGCAGATGCACTGCATGCATGAACTTCTATATTTACCGCCTTTTCAATCTCACCGGAACCTAAAAGTTTTACCAATTCTTTCTTTTTGATAATTCCGGCTTCTACAAGCCCATCAATGGTGATGTTTTCTGTTAATCGCCCTGCTTCTAACAGATCAGACAGTTTTTGAACATTCATGGCCTTGTATTCTTTCCTGAATCGGTTTTTAAAACCAAATTTCGGCAGTCTTCGCTGAAGTGGCATTTGTCCGCCTTCGAACCAGGCTTTTTCTTTACTGCCGCTTCTTGATAATTGTCCGTTATGGCCACGACCTGATTGTTCGCCCCTTCCGGATCCCTGGCCACGACCCACTCTCTTTCGGGGTCTTTTATTTTCTGCCGGTGCTTTTAAGTTGTGTAATTTCATAGTGGATCTATATTTTTGACTGCTAATTTATTTATCCTTCAAATACCTTTTTAACACTCACGCCTCTGCGTTGTGCCACTTCAACCGGATCAGTTAAATCTTTTAGCGCCTGATAGGCTGCTTTGACCATGTTGTGCGGATTGGAAGAGCCAAGTGATTTGGATAAAATGTTATGAACACCGGCCACATCCAAAATGGCTTTTACAGCACCACCGGCAATTACACCTGTACCCTCAGCAGCGGGTCTCAGTAATACTTTACCGGCACCCGCTTTCCCAACAACCGGATGATGAATACTTCCGGTACTGGTAAGTGGAATTTTGATCAGGTTTTTCTTGGCATTATCAAATCCCTTCTGGATTGCGTCTGATACTTCATTGGCTTTACCCAGTCCGTGGCCTACTACACCCTCACCGTTGCCAACAACAACAATTGCGTTAAAACTAAACCGGCGTCCACCTTTTACTACTTTGGCAACCCGGTTGATATGCACCAGTTTTTCTTCAAGGTTTAAATTGGCTGCTGGAATGTTATGTTTTCTTCTGATTTTTGGCATGATTTAATCTAATTATAAGTCCAGGCCGCCTTCTCGAGCTCCATCGGCAGCGGCTTTTACAATTCCATGATATTTGTATCCACTTCGGTCGTAAACCACTTTATCAATTCCCTGCTCTTTGGCTGCTTCGGCCAGAGCATTACCAATAATTTTGGCTGCTTCCAGAGAGGGCTTATCCTTCAGTTCTGATTTAATATCAGCCGATTTAGTAGAAACTGACATGATGGTCACATTGTCAAGATCATTAATCAACTGAAGGTAAACATGCTTATTACTTTTATAAATTGCCATGCGTGGCCTTTCTGCAGTTCCCCGAATGGTAGAGCGAATTCTTCGCCTGATTTTACTTCGTCGTTTCTGTTTTAAATCGGTTTTTCTCATTTTCTTAAATTCTTAATGATTATTTGGCTGCAGATTTACCAGCTTTTCTTCTGACCTGTTCACCGAGATATCGAATACCTTTCCCTTTATAAGGTTCAGGTTTTCTTAATGATCTGATTTTTGCCGCTACCTGGCCAACCAGTTCCTTGTTAACACCGGAAATCGTTAATAAAGGGTTTTTTCTTGATTTTGTATCCACTTCTATCTCAATACCATTTGGCGGTACAAAATAGATAGGATGAGAAAAACCAAGGCTTAATTCAAGAACTCCATTAGTATAAGTAGCACGATAACCTACACCGATAATTTCAAGCTGTTTTTTGTAGCCTTTGGTTACTCCTTCTACCATATTATTCAGTAGAGAACGATACAGACCGTGCAAAGATTTATGCTCTTTTGAATCACTCGGCCTGGCTACAATAATTTCACCTTCTTTCATTTCCACTGAAATATCGGGGTGAATTCGTACCGAACCGGTTCCTTTATCACCTTTTAACGTTACAACATTATCAGCGCCAATATTAAATTCAACATTGCTTGACAATGGAACGGGTTGTTTACCTATTCTCGACATAGCTTTAAAAAACTTTGATTAATAAACTGAGCAGAGTATTTCTCCGCCGATGTTCAATTTACGTGCTTCTTTATCGGTCATTAAACCCTGAGATGTAGAAATAATCACAATACCCAAACCTCCATAAAAACGAGGGATATCATTACTTGGGCTGTACTTTCGTAACCCGGGTTTAGAAATTCGTTTCATTTTTTTGATTACCGGCTGCCCATAGGCATCATACTTCAAAAACAGGCGTAAAATCCCCTGTTTACCGTCTTCAATATCAATGAATTTATTTATATAGCCTTTATCCACAAGAATTTTAGCCATTGCTCGCTTGAGCTTGGAGGCCGGTATATCAACTCTCCGGTGGCCCGCTTGCTGGGCATTTCTGATTCGTGTTAAAAAGTCTGATACGGTATCACTATTCATAATCTATAATAATCTGGTTTTACCAACTTGCTTTACGTACTCCGGGTATTTTGCCTTCCAGCGCCAGCTCACGAAATTTAATTCTTGAAACTCCGAATTTGCTGATATATCCGCGGGAGCGTCCGGTAATTCCACAACGGTTTCTTACTCTTGTCGGGCTTGCATCCCTTGGAAGCTTTTGCAGGGCTTCATAATCTCCTGCTTCTTTCAACTTCCGTCGCTTTTCAGCATACTTTTTTACAGTTCGTTTCCTTTTTTCGTTTCGAGCTATCCAGGATTTTTTAGCCATTATCTACTTTTTTGTTGATTGAAATTATTTCTTGAATGGCATTCCAAAATGCTTCAGCAATGAATATGCTTCAGCATCAGATTCGGCACTTGTCACAAATGTGATGTCCATTCCATGCACAAATTTGGCATCATCCACTTTAATTTCCGGGAATACCGTGTGCTCTTTAATTCCCATAGTGTAATTGCCTCTTCCATCAAAACTCTTGTTAGGTACGCCCTGAAAGTCTCTGGTTCTTGGCAGGGAAAGATTAATAAGCCGGTCTAAAAATTCATACATAATCTTTTTGCGCAATGTTACTTTGCAACCAATTGGCATTCCCTCACGAAGTTTAAAGTTCGATACAGATTTTTTCGCTTTGGTTTTAACGGGACGCTGACCGGTAATCAGCCCGATATTATCAACTACTGTATCGAGATATTTCGCATCATTGATGGCTTCACCGGTTCCAACATTAATTACAATTTTCTGAAGTTTGGGAACCGCCATATGATTTTCATATTCAAACTCTTCAACGAGTTTGGACACGATTTGGTCCTTGTAGATCGTATAAAGTCTTGCTTCTGCCATTGTTTTATTTCTTACTTATCTATTATTTCGCCGCTAACCTTGGCATATCTCACCCATCGGCCACCGCCTTCCTCTTCAATTCTCTTTCGTCCAATTCTGGAAGGTTCATCGGTGGTTGGATCGATGACCATTACATTCGAAATGTGAATGGATGCTTCACGCTTCAGCCGGCCACCCTGAGGGTTATCCTGCGATGGTTTTTCGTGATGAGTTCTCATGTTAATCCCTTCAACAAGAACGCGATCGCGTTTTGGGTATACCATGAGCACGCGGCCCCGCTGGCCTTTATCGTTACCGGCTATAACCAAAACCTGGTCGCCTTTTTTAACGTGTAATTTTTTCTGTTTGTTATACTTTCTGGGCATAACGAATATTTATTTAAAGTACTTCCGGTGCCAGTGAAACTATACGCATAAAATTTCTTTCGCGAAGTTCTCTGGCAACTGGGCCAAAGATACGTGTTCCAACAGGCTCGTTTTCTTTGTTAATGATTACCGCCGCGTTTTCATCAAATCGAATATAACTTCCATCACGGCGCCGTATTTCTTTTTTAGTTCTTACTACAACAGCTTGCACTACTTCCCCCTTTTTCACGTTTCCGCCGGGGATTGCAGTTTTAACGGAACAGGAGATCAGATCACCGATTCTGGCATATCTTTTTTTCGAATCTCCAAGAACCTTAATACACATGAGCTTTCTGGCCCCGCTGTTGTCTGCAACATTTAATATTGATGATGTTTGAATCATGATCTAAACCTACAAATTGATCGTTATTTTGCTCGTTCAAGAACTTCTACCAACCGCCAGGATTTTCTTTTGGACAGTGGTCTTGTTGACATTATCAGAACCTTATCACCATTATTGGCATCATTGGATTCATCATGTGCCATGTATTTGGTTGTTTTGGTAATGTATTTGCCATAAATAGAATGTTTCATCTGGCGTTCTACCGCAACTGTGATGGTTTTATCCATACTGTTGCTTACTACCGTTCCGGTTCTTGTTCTTCTTTGAGATCGTTGTGCTTGAGCCATACTCTTATTCCGCACTCAATTTTTCATTAATAATCGATTTCAGCCGGGATATTTCCCGCCGTGTGTTTTTAATCCTTGACGGATTTTCAATTTGCCCTGCAATGGCTTTATTAAACCTAAAATCCATCAGAGCTTCTTCTTCGTCGTTCAATCTTGCCTTCAATTCCGTAAGTGATAAATCCCGCAGTTCGTGTGCTTTCATTATTCTACTCCTTTACCTTTAAACACCATTATCAATATCGCGGCGTTTTATAAATTTTGTTTTAATTGGGAGCTTGTGTGAAGCCCTTCTGAGTGCTTCTTTTGCTTTGTCTTCAGAAACACCTGCAATTTCAAAAAGGATTCTGCCAGGTTTTACCACTGCAATAAAATGGTCTAAAGTACCTTTACCTTTACCCATTCTGGTTTCAGCAGGTTTCTTTGTCATCGGCTGATCAGGAAAAATTCGAATGAACGTTTTTCCTTCTCTTTGTAGTGACCGGGCTATAGCAACACGGCAAGCCTCAATCTGCCTTGATGTAATAAACTTCGGTTCGAGTGATTTTAAACCAAAACTGCCAAATGCAAGAGTGTGTCCACGCTGGGCATTTCCTTTCAGTTTATTCCGGTGAACGCGACGTCGTTTTATTCTTTTGGGTTCTAACATCGTAAATTACCTTCTGATTAGTTGCTTGTACGTCTTCTTCTTCGTGATTTCCTGTCTTTTCTTCCGGGGCGTTTTCTACCAGCTTCACTGTCCTGCTGATTGCTTTTTGCGCCTGGAGATAAGTCAACATCACCAATTATTTCGCCTTTAAAAATCCAGACAGAAACCCCGATGGAGCCATAAATGGTATTGGCGGTAGTTTTTGCATAATTTATATCGGCACGAAGTGTATGCAGGGGTACACGCCCTTCTTTATATTGTTCGGTACGAGCCATTTCTGCACCGCCCAGCCGGCCAGCACATTTAATTTTGATACCTTTGGCACCCATTCTCATTGCAGACGATATTGCAGTTTTCATCGCTCGTCTGAAGGATACCCGGGCTTCAAGCTGTTGGGCAATATTTTGTCCTACAAGGCTTGCATCAAGTTCAGGCCGCTTAATTTCACTAACATTGATTTGTACTTCCTTATTCGTGATTTTCTTTAACTCTTCACGCAACAGTTCAATTTGTTCTCCGCCTTTACCGATAATAACACCAGGCCTTGATGTATTAAGTGTTAAAAGAATTCTCTTTGGAGTTCTTTCAATTAATACATTCGACAGGCCTCCATTTCTGAGTCGAGCCTGAAGGTATTCTCTTAGTTTGGTATCCTCCAATAGAATTTCTGGCTTGTTCTCCTCAGAATACCAGTTGGAGTCCCATCCTCGAATGATTCCAAGTCTAAGTCCGGTTGGATTGGTTTTTTGTCCCAAATTAACCTCGTTTATTATTCAATTATCGTTTCTTCCTGTTGTTTGGCAACTACAACTGTAATATGACAGCTGCGCTTGTTAATGCGGTGCGCTCTTCCCATCGGTGCAGGCTGGATTCTTTTCAACGTAACACCTTCATCAACATAAATTTCTTTGATATAGAGCAAGTCATTATCAAGACGTTCCTCTTCAAATTTATCTCTGATATTAGCAGCAGCCGACCGTATAACTTTGGATACATCAAATGCAGCAGCTTTTTTCAAAAATGAAAGTTTTGTTAAGGCACGATCTACTCGATCCCCTCTTACGTAATCGGCTACAAGCCTTACTTTACGTGGAGCTTTTCTTAAGTGCCGTTGTACTGCTCTAGCTTTAAATACTGGCGTTTCCATCAATCAATTAGTTTTTATTTAGCCTTTTTAACTGGATGGCCGCGGAATGTTCTGGTTGGTGCAAATTCGCCCAGTTTATGGCCTACCATATTGTCGGTAATGTATACAGGTATAAATTGTTTTCCATTGTGCACAGCAATGGTTAATCCAATAAAATCAGGTGTAACCATTGAACTTCTTGACCAGGTTTTTATCACCTTCTTTTTTCCGCTTTCGTTCATATCATCAACTTTTCGCTGAAGTTTATAATGAACGTAGGGTCCTTTTTTTAGTGATCGTGGCATGCTTATTTACGATTTTTTGGTTTTACGACGTCGCACAATGTATTTAGACGACAACTTTTTCCGATTTCTTGTCTTTTTACCTTTAGCTGACTGGCCCCAGGGTGATCTTGGATGTCCCCCGGATGCTTTTCCTTCTCCACCACCCATCGGGTGATCAACTGGGTTTTTTACAACACCTCTGACTTTTGGTCTTCTGCCCAGCCATCGGTTTCTTCCGGCTTTTCCTTTCGTGGTGTTAAAATGATCCGGATTACTGGTAGTACCAACCGTAGCATAGCAGTTGCCCAAAATTAACCTCACTTCTCCTGAAGGAAGTTTAACCGTTACATATTTATCGGTTTTGGCAACCATTTGAGCTGCAGTTCCGGCGCCACGGCATAGTTGTCCACCATTTCCGGGTTGTAATTCAATATTATGAATAAATGTACCGGCCGGCATATTTCTCATAGGCATTGCATTTCCTACATCAGGTTGTGCCGTTTCGGAGCTGATAACCGTATCTCCAATATTCAATTTATTTGGAGCAAGAATATATCTTTTTTCGCCATCTACATATGCCAGAAGGGCAATTCTTGCAGTACGGTTTGGATCATATTCAATGGTCAGAACTTTGGCCGGAATGTCACGTTTATCACGTTTAAAATCGATGATTCGATATTTCCTTTTATGGCCGCCACCCCGGTAACGCATTGTCATACGTCCGCGATTATTTCGCCCACCTGATTTGAGGATGCCTTTAGTTAAAGATTTTAAAGGTTTATCTATAGTAACATCATCAAATACAGGCGCAATTCTGTGGCGCTGACCCGGTGTTGTTGGTTTTAATTGCTTAGTAGACATTATTCAAATCTGTTTTAAATTTCACTAAAGAAGTCAATTTCGCCTTCTTTCAGTGTAATAATTGCTTTTTTCCAAATTCTGCTTCTTCCGCCTACAAACCCGCTCTTGGTGTATCTTCCTTTTGGTTTGGAAGGCACAATCATGGTGTTTACTCTGGCAACTTTCACTTCAGGATATCGCTTTTCGATTGCTTTTCTGATCTGTGGCTTTGTAGCATTTCGATCAACTTCAAAAGCATACTGCTGATGCTCTTCCTGCAGACGCGTTAATTTTTCCGTTATTAATGGTTGAATTAAAATACTCATGCTGCTTCCTCCTCAACATTTGGTATCAAAGTTCTCTCAAGTACCGGGATAGCATCTTCCAAAAATAACAGTATATCTGCATCCATTATTTGATACGATGTTGGTTTATTGGCTTCAATGACCGATATTCCTGGGATATTTCTTGCAGACAAAAACAGGTTTTTATCAGATTCAGAAACAATGATTAACACTTTTTTGCCTGCAATTTCGAGTGCATCCAGAAGTTCTGTAACCTGTTTGGTCTTTGGAGTTTCAAATTCAAACTGTTCAACAACCTTGATTGCTTCATCAGTTGCCTTTAAAGAAAGAGCTGATCTTCTGGCAAGTTTTTTAGCTTTCTTTGTCAAACGCACGGTGTATGATCGTGGTTTCGGGCCAAATACAGTGCCCCCACCTTTCAAGAGCGGTGATCGTATGGATCCACGTCTCGCCATACCAGTACCCTTTTGTTTGTAGGCTTTTCGACCGCCGCCACGCACTTCACCTCTTTCTTTGGTACTTGCTGTACCCTGACGTTTGTTTGCCAAAATTCGGCGAACATCTTCATATAATACCGTTTCGTTTGGCTCAATACCAAAAACGGTATCGTTCAATTCAGCCTTTTTCCCGCTGCTTTTTCCGTCTGTTTTATAGATCGTAAGCTTCATGAGGCTACTTATTGTGATTTATTATAAATTTCAACATAACCTCCCTTGGCACCGGGTACAGAACCAGTAACAAGTAACATATTTGATTCTGCCAGTATTTTAGCCACAGAAAGGTTTTTAATTTTTGTTCTGCTGTTTCCGGATCGGCCAGCCATTTTCATTCCCTTAAATACACGCGACGGATCAGAAGCCTGGCCAATTGCACCAGGGGCTCTTTCACGGTTGTGCTGGCCATGGGTTTGATCACCCACACCACTAAAATTGTGTCTTTTTACTACACCTGTAAAGCCTTTACCCTTGGTAATTCCTGAAACATCCACAAGGTCACCAATGTTAAAAACATCATCGATGGTAATTTCATCACCGATTTCAAGGCCTTCCGGGATATAATCACGAAATTCTTTGATGTATTTCTTTGGCTCCGTTCCGGCTTTTGAAAAATGACCTTTTAATGCGTTTGATACAGCTTTTTCTTTTTTACTGAAAGCAGCTATCTGAACCGCATTGTAACCATCGTTCTCTTTGGTTTTAATTTGAGTAATAACACAGGGTTCAACTTCGATCACCGTAACAGGAATACTCCTGCCCAGTTCATCAAAGATGCTGGTCATACCCAATTTTTTTCCAATTAATCCACTCATTGTACTATCTCTGTAAGATTTTCTTAAACTTTAATTTCCACATCCACACCGGACGGCAGCTCCAATTTCATCAGCGCATCAACAGTTTGTGATCCGGTTGATAAAATATCGATCAGTCGTTTGTGAGATCTGTATTCAAACTGCTCACGTGATTTTTTATTCACGTGAACGGATCTGTTCACAGTGATAATGTTTTTATTTGTTGGCAGCGGTATGGGTCCTGACACTACCGCTCCGGTTGACTTGACAGTTTGAATGATCTTTTCAGCTGATTTATCAATCAGATTGTGATCGTAGGACTTCAGTTTGATTCTTATTTTTTGTTGTGTTGCCACGTATAAAATCGTTTAGTCTAATATTTTACTTACTACACCGGCTCCAACTGTTCGGCCTCCTTCGCGAATGGCAAACCGCAATCCCGGCTCCATCGCTACCGGCTGAATCAGCTTCACCGTCATCTTCACATTG
>SKYV01000053.1 GCA_007127745.1 Balneolaceae bacterium | reverse complement strand
TCGGTTGTCAAAATCCTGCGGGATGATGTAGGGGATTTCAATATCATCGATATTAACAGAATAAATTCCGGTTTTTGCACCGGTTTTTCTATCCGGATAAGTTTCAAACGGACCCCTGCCAAACCAATCCAGTGTTTGAATCTCGCTGCCGAGTGTAAATTGCAATCCCAGCTTTTGAAGCCACGGAATGTGTGATGGCGGCCAGCCTGAGTATTCAAGTCGAGGTATCACCGTATGCTCAAGATTAATCTCACCACTGCTGAAAATTGTATATACAAACGTGTTATCGAATCGCATATCCCTGACCACACCCGAGTATGAATTCACTTCAAATGTTAACCGGATGGAGTCATCACTTTTTTTATAAACATCCACATGCTGCAATTCATGAACCAGGTCATCAATCCCCCACTCATAAATCAGGTCGAACTCCGCCACACCCCAGGATGAAACTTCATTCATGATCGGGACACGTGATGCATTTAAAACTGAACCGCGATGAATGATTTCAGCCTCATTCCAGCTCAGCGATTCGATCGCTCCATCTTTAAGGCTGAAGATATACTTGAAATTTTCACCGCTTACTGTGATTGATTCTTCATCTTCTTCCAGTTGTATCTGACCAGTTTGTGAAGAGTCATCAGCCCAAAAATCCGGTTTGAAGGTTTCCGTTCCTTTCAGATGAAACTCGCCAAATGCAATTTCATATCCCACATCTGCCCACATTCGATCCTCTTTCAGCCTGACAGAAATAAACAGATCGAAGTATTGATCATCAGCTATATCACTTGAAATCGGTATGACAACTTCCTCCTCTTCAAGAGGTTTGATATTCAAATTCAACTCTGCTTCTTCAATCACCTGTCCGTTCTTTTTCAGCAGCCAGACAGTTTCAAATTCATCCAGGTTTGTGAAGTGATGGCGGTTGTGAACACGGATCAATCCGGCCGATAAATCCACCGCTTCAAAGGAAACCGGTGCATGGCTCCTTTTCACCTGCCAGGCTTCTGGTTCCGGCTCACGATTATATGCAATAATTCCGTTCATCGAACCCGAACCGCTCAATGGAGTTGAACCGTAGGAATAGAACGTTCCCGTATTTTTAATTTCATCAAATGTCAACCACAGCAACAGGTTATCATCAATATCTGGATTATTTCTATGGTAGCCCATCTTTTCGGAATCAATGGCATTGCGGTAAAGCCTGACATCGGTGAGTTTTGAATTTGAGATATATCCCACCCACGCTTCATTGTTGATCATGTGATTTTTTCCGATGGTAATCGGATTTCTGACCCGCTGCACATCTCCGCTCGCCGGAGCATCAGCCACTTTTCTGCCATTCAGCCAGATCGACATTTCACTGCCATCATATTGAATGGCCAGGTGGTGCCAGTTAAAGTTCCAGTTTACCGGTAATTCTGCCCGGAGACGGTTTGTTTCGTCAGTTCTCAGTGTAAATTCAATTTCACGCTCTGAAACCTGTGCAAGATCGATGGCCAGGCCTTTTCCGAACAGGTTGTTATGATTGACAAACCCTCTCGGATAGATCCAGAACTCTGCCGTAAACGGTCCTCTGATGTCGAGTTCTTCCGATGGTGTCAGTTCAATAAAATCATCCAGACCACTGAAACCAACAGCCGGCCCCATTTCGCTGTTCAGGATTTCAGGCCGTCCCATCAAAACCGCTTGTTGATCGTACTGAGAACGGTCTCTTACTTCCTTCAGATCAAACAAAACACCCTGGTCCATCCAGTCCCAGATGTAGCCACCCTGAAGGCGTTTATTCTTGTAGATAATATCCCAGTACTCATCAAAATGGCCCAGTGCATTGCCCATGGCGTGCGAATATTCACCCATAATGACTGGCCTGCTGGTAGTATCGCCGATTGCAGCGAGCAGGGCGGGATGAGGATAGCGGGTCCCCAGAACATCAGCGAAGGGAGCGTCCCCATTCGGATGGTTTGACTGATGCATGATGAATCTTGTTGGATCGATTTCGCGGGTAAGGTCGGCCATTTTTTGATGGACGCGTGCAAGTCCGCACTCATTACCCGTGCTCCAGATGATGACACTCGGATGGTTTTTATCGCGTTGAACAAATTTCTCCATTCTGTCCAGAAAAGGCACTTCCCAGCCGGGCACTTGTGCCAGCCAATCTTCACCCTGGTGGCACTCCACATTCACCTCATCCACCACATAAAATCCGTAGCGGTCGGCAAGGCGGTAAAACTCCGGTGAATGCGGATAATGAGCCGTTCGAATTGCGTTGATGTTGAGCTTCTTCATCAGCCTGAGCTCCTCCTCAACCTGCGCCATATCCATTGTTCGCCCCTTATACGGGCTGTGTTCGTGGCGGTTCACCCCTTTGATTTTCACAGGAATCCCGTTTACGAGAAGCACGCCATCAACAATATCAACCTGGCGAAAACCAACCTTTTGATGCAGAATTTCGAGAGTCTCGCCATTGCTGTCTTCAAGGTGAAGAAGCAGCGTGTAGAGATTCGGTTTCTCTGCCGACCATTGCAGCGGCTCACTCACCCGTTCCGAAAAATTAATGAAACCGGATTCACCAGGCCCGGGAGAGGAAAGCGCAGAAGTAAAATCCTTCACCAGATTATTATCCGCATCATAAAGTTTCCCCCTCACATTGATACGTTCGTCTGTTTCCGCACCATAATTGGTAATTTCAACATCAACCAGAAAATCGGCATCAGTAAAAGATTCATCGAACTGTGTACGTACAAAAAAATCGCGGATATGAAGATCCGGCGTGGCATAGAGGTAAACACTCCGGTAGATGCCATGGAACTTCCACATATCCTGGTTTTCGAGATAGGTGCCATCAGCCCACCGGATGACCTTGACGGCTATGTGATTTTCTCCCGGCTGAAGATTGTCAGTAATATCAAAAATGGCGGATGTCATCGCCCCTTTGTTAAATCCCACATACTCTCCGTTCAGCCAGATCCAGAAAGCTGTTTTTACCCCCTCAAAATTGAGGAATACGTTTTTACCGTTCCAGTTTTCCGGCAGCTCAAACGTTCTGATGTATGAACCAACAGGATTAAAATCGAGAGGGACATTGGGCGGACCATACGGGCTAAATTCCAGCGGAATATTACGATACAGGCTGTAGCCAAATCCCTGCATCTGCCATGTTCCCGGCACAGTGATATCGTGCCAATCCGAGCTGTCAAATCCTGGCTCAAAGAAATCTTGAGGAACAGCGTATAAGTTTCTGTCCCATTGAAATTTCCAGGTTCCATCCAGCGAAAAATGCCAAGGCGAATTTTCCCAGTTTCCGGAAAGTGCCTCTTCCCTGTTATCAAAAACGACTATCGGAACCTGAGCCGGCTGTTGGTTCTCCTCAACCAAAGAGGGATTCATGATGTAGGTTTCAATATCGACCGGCAGATAAGGAATTTTTTGTGCTGTTACTAAAAGTGGCAATAAAATAATGAAAGAAAGTGAAGTGACTCTCTTGTACAAGTTTTTCATATAGCTCCGTTTTCAGATGATCTTTTCATAGTAATATATGCCTCTGGCAGATAAAATAAATCACAACTTGTGTAAGCCCCATCCTGGATCAAGCGCCTGTACTGAATCCGCCGCACTCCTGGCGCAAGCGTCCCCGCTTGTGCCACTAATCTCTATATTGATTCCAGAATATGGGAAAAAACTCTGGCAGGTTCTTAAATGAAATTTTTATTAAATCAGCAGACAAGAAATGCAATCGATACGTGTTTAGCGGACTGAATCACACAACTGGCAGGTTCTTTGATACAAATTATTTTAAGTCGGCAGACAAAAAACAGTCGTCAGCCGACGGTGGCAGAAAAAGTTTGCATACACTATTTGGCATAGAAATTGTCAGGGTAACAAGGAAAAAAAGGGTATTATCTAATAAGGGGATTTTCAAGTAACTACCAATTAACTATCAGACAATTATTTTCCATGTTATTTAAAACAATCAGCTCTCTTATTTTATCTATACTTCTTTTAACCGGTTTTTCAACATTTCATCAGCCTGAGGATGGTATGAAAACAGATCCGCCCGAAGAAACCAGTCAATTTATACTCAACGAACTGGAGTATTTTCAAAACCGCGGCGTGGGAGTGATGCCATTTCTGGATACCGATCCTGAAAGCCATCAAAGCGGAATTATCATCGTATCGCACGGGCTTCGAATCGCCACAAACGGCGATCTGCGTCTTGAACCGACTCCCGGGCAATGGTCAACCATGCCGCTTCAGCAAAACCGAGTGGTGGATTTTGAAAATCAAACTGTTACCACCACACTGACCTACCCCGATTCCAGCCAGCATATGCAGGGTTTCAATCCGATCTATTATCCTGATCTCTATTTTAATTACGACGTGATCGTTTCAGCCAAAGGCGATGAAATTCATGTCCGCGTGGACCTGGACCGCCCCATGCCGGAAGAGTGGATCGGCGAAGTGGGTTTCATCATGGAACTGACGCCTTACGAACTGTT
>SKYV01000205.1 GCA_007127745.1 Balneolaceae bacterium | reverse complement strand
CCTTCCAGAGCATCATGGACTTCGTCAACAGCATCATAAATAACACTGAACAGCCGAATGTCGATACTTTCGTTTTCTGCCAGCTTTCTTGCGGCAGAGGTTGGCCTAACCTGGAAACCGATGATAATGGCATCAGATGCTGATGCAAGAAGTACATCCGATTCTGTAATAGCACCCGATCCGGTATGAATAATACTTACAGAAACCTCTTCAGTACTTAATTTTTGAAGTGCTCCTGAAAGTGCTTCAATAGAGCCATCCACATCTGCTTTGATGATAATATTCAGCTCGGAAACTTCACCAAGTGCCATTCTTCGTGAGAGATCATCAAGCGTAAGATGTTTCACTTTTCTGAGAGACTGTTCACGGCGGATTTGCTGCCGTTGATTGGCTACGTCTTTTGCAGTTTTCTCATCTTTCGGAACAATGAGTTTATCACCTGCCTGAGGAGTATCCACAAAGCCGGTTAGCTGTACAGGCGTTGAAGGACCTGCATCTTTTAGCCTCTGTCCGTGTTCATTTTCCATTGCCCGAACCCGGCCAAATACACTGCCTGCTACAAAAGGATCACCAATTTTCAGTGATCCGTTTTGAACCAGAATGTTGGCAACGGTACCTTTGCCTTTATCAATCCGTGACTCAAGTACGATTCCCTGGGCCAACCTGTTGGGATTGGCTTTCAATTCCATCAATTCGGCTTCGATCAATACTTTTTCAAGCAGGTCGTCAATACCATCTCCGGTTTCTGCAGAAACTTCTGCCACCTGAGCAGTTCCGCCATACTCTTCAACAATCACACCGTGCTCAGAGAGTTGTTGTTTAATTTTATCGGGATTGGCCCCTTCCTTGTCCATTTTGTTTACAGCCACAACCATTGGCACACCTGCTGCCTTGGAGTGGTTAATGGCCTCAATAGTTTGAGGCATCACAGCGTCATCAGCAGCTACCACGAGTATAACAATATCTGTGGCCTGGGCACCCCGGCTACGCATCGCCGTAAATGCCTCGTGACCCGGTGTATCGAGAAATGTAATTTTTTTGTCGTCATCAGTTATCACTTCGTAAGCACCTACGTGCTGGGTAATACCACCTGCCTCTCCAGCAGCCACTTTCGTTTTTCTGATGTAGTCAAGTAGTGAGGTTTTACCGTGATCTACGTGCCCCATAACGGTAATAATGGGAGAACGTGGTTCGAGATCTTCGGGATCGTCTTCTTCCACCTCGATTTCCTCTTCAATCATCTCATCAGCGTCCACAAAGTCAACATCATAGTCAAATTCAGCCGCTACCAGTTCAATAGTAGCTGCATCGAGACGCTGATTGATGGAAACCATCATCCCGAGGTTCATACAAGTGGTAATCACATCGGTGGGTTTAACATCAAGCAAATCAGCCAAATCGCTCACAGTAATAAATTCTGCAACTTCCAGAACCGAGTTTTCGAGCTGTTCCATCTCGTCCTGCATGGCACGCTCTTCCTCACGTTCTTCTTTTCGCTGTCTTCTGCGTTTCTGGCGGCGGCTTCCAACAGTTTCACTACCTTTAATCTTCTGAAGGGTTTCACGCATTTTCTTTTCAACGTCCTCTTCATCAACACGTGAACTGCGCTTCGACTTTTTCTTTCTGGAGGTCTTTTTTGCAGGAGAAGTATCCTCTTTTTTCTTTGGTTTTGCTTTCTTTTGTTTCTCCTTCTTCGGTGCTGATTCGTCCGAATCCTGGCGGTCTTTTCGCCGTTTTCTGGTTTTTCGTTTTTTCTTTGTATCCCGTGAAAACTCGACTTTACCCAAAACCTTGGTGCCCGATAGTTTACCGGCACGTCCTTTAATAATATCTTCTTCTTTTTCCTCTGAATCCTGTTCTTCTTTTGCCTCTTCTTTTTCGTCCTCTTCCTGATCAGCCTCCTGTAGATCTTCTTCAGCTTCTTCCGCTTCAGCAGGCTCTTCAGGCTTTTCTTCTACCGGCTCTTCCTCAACCTGAGCAGATTCTTCGGTTTCTGTTTTCGGCTCTTCAGACTTTTCGGGTTCAGGTTCTTTATCTGAAACTTCATCTTTTTTCGAAACTTCTTCTTTGTCGGCTGGCTTTTCTTCTGGTTCAGGTTCTTTTTCCGGTTCTGGCTCAGGCTCCGGTTTTACCTCTTCGGCTTTTTCCTGTTCTGATTCGTCAATTGAAGGTTCCAGCTCAGATTCCGGAGATTTTTCTTCCGGCTCCAGGGGCAGATCATCCAGCGGCTCCAGAAAGTTGTCGATCGTGACACTTTCATTCCGGTTTTCCATAATCTGATTCCGACGACTTTCGTACTCTTCGCGAGCTTTATCGTGCTCACGACTCTTTTCTTTGTCATCGCCATACACTCCGTCCAGCACCTCATACATTTCGTTGGTGATTTTGGAGTTTGGCCGGTTGGCTACATCAAATCCATGTTCCCCCAAAGTATCTACAATAGATTGGGTGGCAACATTAAACTCGGATGCAACCTTAAAGAGCTTTTTAGGTTTTTGTTTGGTCATAAATTACTTGTCGTCGTTTTATCAAAAAAATGGATTACAGCTCGGTTAAAAGGTACGATCAATCTTCTTCGTCTTCAAATTCGTAGGCAATGATATCGATAATTCTTTCTGCCTCTTCGCGACTGATTTTTCCGTCGGTTCTGCTGACGAGTTCATCCTCGTCCAGCTCAAGCACTGCACGTGCACTGTCACAGCCAATTTCGTGAAGGGTATCAATGGTTTCGGCTCCGAAATCTACCTCAAATTCCTTGAGATCGATATCATCTTCTTCTTCAACTTCACGAAATACATCGATTTCACAATCAACCAGTTTGGATGCGAGGCGAATATTCACCCCGCCCTTCCCTATGGCTTTTGATACTTCATCAGCCGGAACCAGAACACTTGCCTGTTTTTCATCTTCGCTCATTTCTACTTTCAACACTTTTGCAGGCTGTAAAGCACGTTTGATGAATTCAACTTTATCATCACTGTAGTTGATCACATCAATATTTTCATTCTGTAGCTCACGCACCACAGCATGTATGCGAATTCCTTTCATGCCTACACAAGCTCCAACGGGATCAACCCGCTCATCGTGCGATACAACGGCCACTTTTGAACGATCACCCGGTTCTCTGGCAATGCGCCTCAGTTCGATAATGCCGTCAAATACTTCCGGGATTTCATTTTCAAACAAGCGCTCCAAAAACAGGGGCGAAGTTCTTGAAATTACGACAGTCGGGTTGCCACCGTGCCTGCGCACTTCTACCACAACAGCCCGGATGGTATCACCTTTTCTGTATCGGTCTTTATAAATTTGTTCGTTTTTTGGCAGCAGCAGCTCTACGCCATTGTGATTTACCAGGATATCTTTATTGCTCCGAACCTGATACACATCACCCAGCACAATCTCTCCGACCCGGTCCGTGTAATCTTCAAAAATATTATCTTTTTCAATTTCCCGGATGCGCTGGGCCAGTTGCTGCCTTGCCATGGTAACAGCACGGCGTCCGAAATCGGTAATGGAAATTTCCTGCGCAAACTCATCATACAGTTCGAGATCCGGATCGTGCTTTTGAGCTTCTTCAAGTGATATTTCACTGACGGCGTCCGTCAATTCATCTTCCGGAACCACCTCACGGATATGCAGTATCTGAATCTCACCACGGTCAGCATTCAAAATCACTTCAAATGATTCATCGGATTCATATTTTTTCCGAATCATAGTGCGAAACACATCTTCCAGAATAGAAAGCAAAAGATCTTTATCTATCCCTTTGTCTTTGGCAATTTCAGCAAATGACTGTATGATTAGTTTTGAAATATCGTTTTGCATCAGAAAAACCTGTTAAATTATTTGGCAACTATATTTTAGGGATAATTTTGGTTTCCACAATCTGTTCAAAATGGATCTCAACGGGATCCTGAGCTTCCTGCAGAATCAATATTTTATCATGATCAACATCTTCAATAACTCCCTCAACTGAGTGATAATTTTCTTGCTGCTTATACTTAATTTTTGCGGTTCGACCACGATTTTTAGCGTACTGCCTTTTATCGCTCAGCGGCCGGGACAATCCCGGTGATGAAACATTTAACCGGTAACTGCCCTGCAACAGATTTTGCGCATCCATTCCGGCTCCCA
The DNA here is from genome assembly GCA_007127745.1 of Balneolaceae bacterium. Taxonomy (GTDB): domain Bacteria; phylum Bacteroidota; class Rhodothermia; order Balneolales; family Balneolaceae; genus Rhodohalobacter. Next base: position 409 of record SKYV01000205.1, on the reverse strand, counting down.
ACTCCCGGCTGATTGCCGAACAAGAATCCAGATTGACCTGACCGGTTTCAGTATCAACCAACACCCAAATTTCGGGCACCTTCTGATGCTTCACCTCAACATCCACAAGGAACATATCTTTCTCCTCTGCAATGGGTTGCGCAAGTTCTTTAATCTGATTTATAATCTGTTCGTGCATTTACAATATCTGTAACAAGTACAAAAAAAAGTGAGAACCTTTCCGGCGCTCACTTCATAGACTTTGAAAGATAATTTAAAATGCCGAAAATTACAACCTGTCAATCCTGTAAAATACTGCCTCAAACAATGAATAATTACTTTGTTGGCACGTTTTTATTTTGAGGTGTTGGCAGCCGAAACGGTACTGGGTGAGGAAACAGGATGATCAAACCCCGGAGGGGTAGAATTT
>SKYV01000172.1 GCA_007127745.1 Balneolaceae bacterium | reverse complement strand
TCAATCCGTCATTCAATATTCGTATTACCCGCGGATTTTCTGTCAGTGTATCCGGCAGCTATAGAATCATCAACGATCAGCTTTCCCTTGAACTCCCGTCGGATGTGGATCCGAACGATCCCGAATCGATTATCCGTGGCGTGCAGCGGCCCACTTCGTATGATTATTCCTTTTCGTTTGGCCTTTCGTACACTTTTGGTTCAATCTACAATAACATCGTGAACCCACGGTTTTAATTAATAGCTGATCGTTGAAACAACATCCGCAGCCAATCATTTTATTGTTTTCGGAAGTTCATTCGTATCTTTAGCCCATGAAAAAAGAAGAATATACTGATGTTCAAAAAGCAGATTTAAAGAATTTCACCAAAGATGAGCTCTCCGATTATTTGGGGAGCCTGGGGCTGGCAAGTTACCGGGCCGATCAGGTGTTCCAGTGGCTCTACCAGAAAGGGGCTGCCTCCTTTGAAGAAATGACCAACCTTTCCAAAGATTTACGGGCGCAGCTTAGTGAGATAGCCACCATCAAAAAAGCGGTGGAGTATAACCGGCAGGAATCAAAAGACGGCACGATAAAATTTCTGTTTCAGCTTGATGATCTAAATAGCTACAAGGTGGAAGCAGTTTTAATTCCCGATTTTTTTGATGACGGAGAAGCCAACCGCCTCACGGTTTGTGTTTCGTCGCAGGTGGGCTGCATGTTTGGATGTTCATTTTGTGCAACCGGGAAAATGGGTTATTTCCGGAATCTTACACACGGAGAGATTGTGGACCAGGTGCAGGCCATCAACGAACTTTGTGAAGAGCGTTTTGGCAAAAAAATCACCAATATTGTGTATATGGGAATGGGTGAGCCCCTGCACAACTATAAAGCAGTGGTTGAATCTGCACGAATTATATCCGATCCGCTCAGCCTGGAGCTTTCACCCCGAAGGATTACCATCTCTACTGTGGGACTTACCAAACAGATCAAAAAATTGGCTGATGAAGATCTGGGTACAAAACTGGCTATTTCACTACACGCAGCCAATGATGAGAAGCGAAATACCATCATGCCAATCAATGAATCACTGAATCTGGAAAAACTGGAAGAAGCAGTTAAAATTTATTTCAAAAAAACAGAACAACCGGTAACCTACGAATACCTGCTGTTTGATGAATTCAATGATACGCCTGACGATGCTCGGAAACTGGCAAAAATTGCACGCTGGGTGCCGTCCAAGGTCAATATTATCATGTACAACAATGTGTCCGGTGTAACTCTGAAGCGAGCACGCGAAGAACGGCTTGACCTGTTTATGAGAGAGCTGATCAGCCACAACGTTACGGCCACCGTTCGCCAGAGCCGCGGGGATGATATCGATGCGGGGTGCGGTCAGCTTGCCATCCGCGAGGGTAGTGAGAGGGGCAAAAGCATGGCCGGGTGAGGTACATACTCGACTGTCGAATGATGGGAATTGTGATAGCGCAAACGTCCCGTTTGTGCTCACTGTAAGGAAGCTCTTATAATGCTGCAAACGTCTCATTTGTGCTGGGTTTCCTTTGAAAAGAATTGCCTTTAACGTATACAGGCTTAGAACAAAGAGATCCTTCGGTGTGCGTCCATTCACATTCATTCATGTCCGTCTACTACCAATGACAGATGAGTTTTCAGCCCTTTCGGACCCACCCGTGCCCTCCCTCTCCCGACTGAACTGCATCGGGACAAGGAAGGAGTCTGCTGTTCAACTTTTAAATGGTGTTGTCTCGCAATTAGGTGAAATTAGTGGCTCAGGATTACATTGGTGTTGGTTAGATTGGTGAACCGGCATAAGACAACAACTTGTTGTGCATAAATTACGGATACGCCGGTGCATAATCCCTGCCGGTATCCGTCATCCTGAAAGAGCCCGTTTTTTGGGCGACTGAAGGATCTCATCGAACCGGAGACTTCCTGCGAAAAAACTTCACCGCACCGGGTATTTCTTTAGATAGAATGTTTCGGGGATGTTCGCAACCCATCACTCGTTGTACCGCTCCACGCGGCCTGACGAATGATTGGACTTTATCTCATTTGAGGAAATTCGTGAGACGAAGATTTCGCCACGCGCTCCGCGCACTCCCCAATCCGCAACCCACACTCCACCATCTACCGGATCAGTTCCCCACCTTTTCTTGCTTGTTGGATTACATTACCCGAAGTTACGGCATAAAACGGAGTGATGGGAAAGCCTGTCCGGCGAAGTGCCCGGGCGGTCCAGGTGTTGGAAGTTTTGGGGACAAAATAAAGGCCGTTTGCTTTAAAAAACTTGCTGTTTCCATATAACCCTTCGCTTGCAAGCTGTACGTTGCCATCACGATCAGGCCGGAACCGGTCGGCAATAAATTTGCCAAGTTGCTCGGCTCCCTCCTCTGTAACCTGAACCCGGACAATACTGCTGGCGCCAAAATAATTTTCGATCGGGATATCCATCCCCACCACATGAATCACACTTCGGGTTGGTAGCAGCGCGGCGCGCATCATCAGTCCGAATCCCGCTTCACTGTCTGTATAGTACCGGTTATCGCCCCAGCCAAATTTCAAAATACGTGCTTCCGGCATTTCCGGATGTTCCGGAAGCAGGTGTTTGATATATTCCTGTTCGATGGCAATACCCACATGCCAGCCGTGGCTCACCACATAAACCGGCACCGGCCTCTGTTCGATATCCTCAGGATAGAGCTCTTTCACCGGGCCAAGGCAGCCGGATACAAAAATAATAAGCGGCAAAAAAAATCGGATCATGATGGTGGCCAATCAATTATGGTAAATCCTTATCTGTTTCTTAGCCTTTAGGTAATATTTGCTAATCCATTAAAATTGGTTTTAGCCCATATCGTATTCATTCATTTCAAAAATTGAAAATAGATTCCCGGAGATCAGTATCCCGCCTTCCGATCCACCTCATATAACAAATTCATGCCAGATAAAGTGCGTTTGTAATTTTCAACCAGAAGTTCGGCGGCTTCGTGAGGGTCAGTGACCGAAGCTATATGTGGCGTGATGGTGATTTTTTCCCTTCCCCAAAACGGATGCGATTCCGGCAGCGGCTCTTCCGAAAAAACATCCAGTACGGCATGACTGATAAGGCCGGTATCCAGTGCGTAAACCAGGTCTTCTTCCACAAGGTGTTCGCCGCGGGCTGCATTCACCAGAAAAGCCGGCTGTTTCAGCTGTTTGAAAAGTCCGAGATCCAGAATGCCTTCGGTTTTATTTGTCAGTGGCAACAGGTTTACCAGCACGTTGGTGCGGTTCAGAAAACCGGTCAATTCATCTTCGGCAAAGGTTTCTGCTCCGTCTATCATCTTTTTAGTCCGGGACCATCCGGCCACCGAAAAACCGTTCATCATCAGCCTTTTTGCAGCCTCCTGTCCAAGTTTACCCAGGCCCAAAACTCCGATGGTCAGCTCATCTTTTTTATACGCCTGATGAACTTTCCATTTACCGGCCTTTTGCTGCTCAAGGTAGATTTCTGTCTTCCTGAAGAGATTTAAGCATGTTGTTAAAACGAAATCACACATCTGATCGGAAAGGGCGGGAGTGACGATGCGTGTGATTTTTACATGTTCAGGAATGGTTTCGTCCTGTATCAAATGATCAACCCCGGCGCCCAACGAGGAGATCACTTTTACATTTGGATACTGCGAAAAAACATTTTTTGGATGCCGCCATGCTACGGCAAATTGCACACGTTTCGGGCTTTTTACATTCGGCCAGATTTCTACATCAATATCGGGATCAACCGCTTCAATTGCTGATTTAAATAGTTTAACGTCACGGTGCTGAGCAATAATTAACAAAGACATAGGGATTCGGGTATTTAAAATTCATGAAATTGAAATATACATGAAATGTGCACTTTCATCAGGAAAATTGATAATCTGCTGTTTTAAACTTCAAATCTCACTTGGGATCGAGTATCTTATCAATTTAAACCATCAGGCAGGATGATGGCATAACCACAAAATTTTTATCGTTTATGAAAGTTTATTTCTCAAAATTTGCTACAGTATGTATAGTACTATTATCCGTTTTGTACGGTGTTTCAGCAGAAGAATTATCAGCACAGGGGCAGTTCACCTTTCAGGATGTGATGCAATTCGAAGATATCAAAACCCCGGTAATTTCTGCCAATGGAGAGTGGGTTGCTTTTGGGGTATGGCCGGAGCTGGGCGATGGTGAAGTTCGAATCAAAAATGGTAACGGGAACGAAAGATTTCTGATTGAAAGAGGGGAGAGGCCGCAAATTTCAGCCGACGGCCGGTGGGCCGGGGCCATTGTGAAACCTCCTTACATCGAAGCCAAAAACGCAGAAAATGATGCACCCAAAGACGGCCTCGCCCTGGTGAATACATCATCCGGTGAGATGAAAGAATTTGAAAATGTACAGCAGTTTGAGTTTTCAAATGACAGCCGCTGGGCGATTATCTACCACCATCAAACAGAAGATGTTGAAAAAGGGGATTTTAAAAATCCGCATATCGGTACGCCGGTACGCCTGGTTCAGCTTCAATCGGGAGATGAACAATTCGTACCGTTTGTCAGCGAATCAGCCATCGACAG
>SKYV01000054.1 GCA_007127745.1 Balneolaceae bacterium | reverse complement strand
AGGCCGTTGAAGTTTCCTACACAAATGAAAAAAGTGTAAACTCAATGCGTACAGCTGTTTACCAATATAATCAAGAAAATAATGTGAAAATTAAAAGCGGAAAAGACGCTGCAAATAAAAAGATTTACTTTTACAGGGAAAAATAATTTTTACCAGCAATAAGTCTGATTTTTTTATTGGTTAATTACTGCATATTTTTTTCAAATAAAATACTTTGTGAGATTGATAACCGTATAGGCTGATCTATTTTTTTCGCCCTGACAGACGGAGTTGAAATAGCCACTTCCCAATCGCCCGGCTTGCCAACCGGCAAATCAAGTTTTGATGGAATAACCTGCCTCGGCTGTCCTTCCATGTTTGCTAAAAATATCAGTTCTTTACCGTTTTCGGGATTTTTTCTGTATCCGTAGAAAATAACTGTACCATTTACCGGTTCACGGTAGTGCAGAAAATCTCCATCAACAAAGTTATTGTTCAGCCAGGGATTGGCCAGCCTGTACTCTCTTACTTGCAGGTTAAAATTGGCTTTCCGGGTATCCATGTAATCGGTGTGAAGATCTACATTGCAATATTCCTTCACATCGGCCATCCATACACGTGCATATTCATTTAGCCTTTCTACCGTCCACTCTTCATCAAAAAACGGAAAGTCAAAATTGTTTAGCAGTTTGGCAATATTCCCGGGGTTATAGTCTGTGGCATCGACCAGATCGAGCAAAACCCTGCTGAACCGCCGTAAATCGGACAACGTTTGAAAACCAAAATTTTTGAGCCGCTTGAAAAAGCGTGTATTCCGGTATTCGATATCGGTGATTTGCCACTCTGAAAAATAGGCTTCCTCAGCGGCAACTTTAATCCCATATTCGGCATCGGTATTCCGGAAAAAGCTCCAGGGTGTATTGCTCAGCGCTTGTAGAAAATCCATCGGTACGCCGGGCAGAAATGCGTTCATCAGCACGGTTGTGGAGGGGTTGTTATAGGCACTGTCCATCACCATTTTCAGTGAATTTCCAAGCAGAAAATTCACATTGATCGTGTCGGGGTTGGCCTGGGTACCCCGGCGCATTGTATCATGATTGGCATAGCCACTGATCCACTGTCCGCCCCTGCTCATCAGCTCTTTGATTCTCCACCATTTGGAAACCCAATAGGTATAATTATAGGGAGTATTATAGGCAAAAATAGTTGGTGCCCACTGGTATGCGTGCTTTTGTTGTTCAATTACATTTCGGTAGGTGCCGGCCAGCTCCCAGTCATCGCGCGGCCAGGGGCGTGCGTCCTCAAAAATCATCCAGGGCTTGTAGGTTACACCGGCAGCTTCAATAGTTGTTTCGCTCATCTGTTTTAGAAATTCATCATCATGCAGCACCTGATCTTGTTCCGCATCGTAGTAAATGATGTTTTGTGCACTGTCTACCCGCAAGCCATCAATTCCCCAGCTCATTTTACGGCGAAGCAGCTCGAGCATAATGGCACGTATCAGCGGATTTTTATAATCGATATTTTGCCCGTACATATTGGGGCCCGCAAAAAATTGTTTTGGAAGTATGTCCAGCGCCTGGTTATCGGCATGGCCATAAACCAAATCCACCACCAACTTGATCGGGCCGGTTGGGAAATTGTGCAGTGTTTCTATGAGTGTCAGAAGCTCGTGTGGGCGGCCGGTTGACAAGATGGAGGCATTTATTGCACCGGCTCCGAATATGGGTGTATCGTACCCCCAGTTATTTACCGTGGGTTTACGCAGATGCACCGTAACTTCCGATCCGTTGCCTTCCGGGGTTTGAATTACACTCCAAAATCTGTGGTGCTCGGGGTGCTCAATCACCGGGTTGATCGGCATTAGTTCAATGGCATCAAACCCGATCAGATTCTTTTCTTCTGCCGATAAACGATCTTTATTATCAATATTTGAGGCAATTTGCCTGAATCGATGTGCCAACGACTGCAGAGTACCGTCTATTGTTGCAGTGCCGGCATGGAGTTCGAGAAGATTTGTTGAGGGGCCTACCCGATTGTTTCCATTTGTGATTAATTCATTTTCAAGCTTTTTGTAATATTCTGTGTCTTGCCGTTCTTCGAGCACACTTTTCGTGTCGTACAGTTCTGCAGGGGCATGTATTCCGTAAGGAAGTGACCATGCCATCGGGTCGCGAAGTGTTTTTTTGGATCCATCTGAAAACCGGCACTCATACTGATAAAATGCCCCAAACTGTTGCCGGTTACCAGCAGGCAGATTTTCGACGGCAACCACAGCAAAATCTCCTGTTTTGGCAGCTTCAAACCGGTAATAAAGAACATTGCTGTGCTGATCCGGTTTATCAAAAATCAGATCAGAAACCGGAATATAAAACTCGATAAAAATCTTCTCTGCCTCACTGATGACAGGATTCCACAACAGGAACCTTGCCATATCTCCATCTGCATGAGCCCCAAGGTGTTTAGCTAAAAGTGGAGCATTGGAGTAGGTTATACCTTTACTTAAATACTGCCTGAGTGTTGATATAAAACCGGCAGTTTCTTCATTATTAACACGAATATTCATCTCTTACACATTTTTTAATTTAACACACTGGTTGCCATGCCCGGTAGCAAAAACAACCTTTTTTTTGGAATCAGTTTCTGTTGTTGATGCACTTCATTTTTTAAAATCATAATCTGAACACAATACACCATTCTCCCAAACCTTCTATCATTTTAGCACTCGGGCGGTTATAACGCAAGCTAATCAATAAATATTAATTCGCACTGAAAGTAAACTTATTCTTCTACCCCGGCCCATTTCAAATATTTATTCCTCACCTCTTCAATATGAATCTCCAGGGATTCTTTTTTCCAGACGGAGGTATCAACAGGTGGATGTATATGAGCTGTGCATGTTCCCGTTCGGGTAACAAGATAATCACCATCGCTCAGTTCCCTGTGCCCTTCAAAATAAATAGGAACAATGGGATATTCCAAATCCATCGCCATTCTGAACGGTCCTTTTTTGAACGGACCTATTATTCCGGGATGTTTCCTTGAACCTTCTGGTGCCATTAAAAGTGAAAGATTCTGGTTTTTTATCCGCGACACACTTTTTTGAAGCGTGCTGACCGCTTTGTCCGAATGCTGGCGCCGGATAAAAACCTGGCCAGTCAACCGCCCCACAATAAAAAACAGGGGATTATATTGAAATTCCCATTTGGCTACAAATCGCACACGCGGCAGCCCCATCGCCAGCAGAGTTAGCATATCGAGTGTTGAACTGTGATTGATAATATAAACTGCCGGGCCGGGAATTGTGCTTGTATGTTTTTTTATGTGAAACTTAACTCCCAGAATCATCAATACAGGCCGTGCAATTGCCGGTGCTATTTTTTCGATAACAAAGTTACTCAGGCGGCCGAATGATACAATCAGCAAGAGCAGGATAATGGGGGTAAAAAGCAGCAGAAGCAGAAAAAAAGCGGGGATTGAGAGTACACTGCGAATATATTCAGACGCTTTAAATCCCCTCTCATCTGTAGACATAATCAAAAATTCGTTGATAGTAAATGGATAAAAAACAATATATCAACACCACAAACAAATACGAATCCGGAAACGTAAAATCTTATTACCTGAATGCGTCCTCAAAGTGTGTGATTTCCGGCGCCTCGTTTCCTTTTTGGACTATAGAGATGATATCAAACCTTACAACCGCGGTCTCCATTTTTCGCTCATAAATCCAGGCTTCGGCTGCTTTTTTGATATTTTTCTCTTTTTCGGGCGTAACATACTCTTCGGGCCTGCCAAAATAGGTACCGGATCGTGTCTTTACTTCCACAAATACAATGTAATTGCGATCAGTGGCCACAATATCCACTTCCGCTTTTTCGAAAAAGTAGTTCCGGTCCAGAACAATCCAGTCTTTCGATTCAAGATAAGCCGCTGCAATATCCTCGCCATTGTTGCCAATATCCCGGGTAGTTTTTACCATCACGAGTCGGTCTTTTCAGCCGGTTTATTCCCTTTTAATGATTGATGGGCTTCTGCCAGCTTCACCAGGTGCTTCAAAAACTTCAGGTTTTTTCGGTTGATATACGGCAGTAAAGCCTGTGTAAAGCGTTCAAACATCTCCAGAAACTCAATAAAATCTTCTATTCGCTCTTTGAACTCTCTTTCTTCAGGAAGCTGTTCACTGTTTTGTTCAAAAATCTCGAGACATTCCACCAGGTTCTGTTTGATCGGATCAATTTCACGCTGATGGCGCTCCCGAATCAGAATTGCCACAATATTCCAAACATCTTTTTCTGCTGTGTAAAAGTCTTTTCGCTCACCCTTATAGTGCACTTTTTGAATCAACTGCCAGTGCAGAAGGTTACGGAGATTCATATTGGCATTGCCGCGGCTGATGCTCAATTGCTTCATGATAGTATCCGTATCGAGCGGATCTGTTTCAGCGTACAACAATGCGTGTATTTGTGCCATCGTTTTGTTGATACCCCAGGCCGAGGCCATTTCCCCCCACAGCAATACAAACTGGTCGATTGCATGTTGATGAGTTTCGGATTTGGTTTTTGCCATCAGAAATAAATTTTGGATTCAGTTGCCGGTGCGGGTAACTGAAATCATCTTCAGGCCTGAGACGATGGCAAATCGGCCGGGGCGCATTTACCCATCTGCAAGGATGTAACCGGCAGTGTTGTCAGTCAGGTTTTTCAGTTGTTTTTGATTCTGTTTTAGTCTCTTTTGAGGCGGTGCCGTTGGTTCCGTTGCTGTTTTTATAATCTGTAACATACCAACCGGTTCCTTTGTACACTACACCACCTCCGCCGGATATAATTCGGCTCACAGACTGGCCGGATGTGGGGCAAGTGCTAAGTGGTTCGTCGTTTATACCCTGAGTTATTTCGAAGACAGAACCGTCTTCCCGCTTATACTCGTATGTTGGCATAATTAAAAAAGTTTATTTCAATATTTTTGGTTGACTTTAAATGATTCAAAAAACGAACAATATCGCTCCTGAATTCATTCTGGTTGCATACCAAGCAGAAAATGTGCCAAATTGCCCATGTAGAACATCCTGTCACTATAAAATCACAACAGCGATGATAAGCCGTCCTTCATTCTCAGTACTGCCTCTTCTAAATCATCCATCGAGACGGCATAACTCAGCCGAATTCCGGTTGATTCACCAAAAGCATCTCCGGGTACAACGGCCACTCCGTGCTGTTCAAGAAGGTACATAGAAAGGTCGGTTGATGTGTTGATTTTATCGCCCGTCGGGGTTGATTTACCCAGGAAATGATGGATATCCGGGAACACATAAAATGCACCGGAGGGAGTGAAACACTCCACATTTTCAATCGATTTTAGCTGTTCTACAATATAATTTCGGCGTTCTTTAAATGCAGCCCGCATCTCTTCCACGGGTTTCATACTGCCGGTGTAAGCCGCAATTCCTGCTTTTTGCGAAATAGACGATGGAGCTGAGGTTTCCTGGCTTTGAATTTTTGCAACAGCATCGGCAACAGGTTTTGGGCCTGCCAAATACCCCAGGCGCCATCCTGTCATGGCAAACCCTTTGGAAAAACCGTTTATCAGTACGGTGCGGTCTTTCAGGTGAGGAGCAGCATTCAGAATACTGACGTGCTCATGATCGAACACGATATACTCATAAATTTCATCCGAAATAATGAGAAGATCAGGAAATTCGTCCAATACACTGGCCAGATCTTTCAGCTCGGCTCGTGTGTAACAGGCACCGGTGGGGTTGGAAGGTGAGTTCAAAATAATTGACTTCGTATTTTCCGTTAAAGCCTCCTCCAGCTGTTCGGGTGTTAATTTATAGTTATTCGAAAACAGCGTTTTTTCGATAACCGGTTTGCCACCCGCCAGTTTCACCATCTCCGGATAAGACACCCAGTACGGTGCGGGGATCAGAACCTCATCTCCCGGATTGATGGTTGCCAAAATTGTAAAACCAACAGATTGTTTTGCTCCGTTTGAAAGAACGATCTGATCCGGCGGTATCGAAATACGGTTATCCCGCAGCAGTTTTTTACTGATCGCTTCACGCAGTTCAGGCATGCCCGTGTTCATCGTATAGCCGTGGAAGCCATCGGTAATGGCCTCAATGGCCGCATTACAAATATGAGCGGGTGTTTTAAAATCCGGTTCTCCTGCACTTAAAGCTATGATGGATGCCCCTTCTCGGGTAAGTTGTTTGGCCTTGGCAGAAACTTTCAATGTTTCTGAAGGCGATAAATTTTTTGCTCTGTCTGATATCATGGATATGTACCTGTGAGTTCAATTTTGGGCTGTATTTAACGATGGATGATAAGCGAATTTCTCAGACTGGTTCTGAACAATCAAAAATCAGTACTTTACGCTTTTTGTTGATTCATCATTAATCGTTAAACACGATTTTATGAATATAAAGATAATGAAAACGCAAATGGGAATAGAGTGAAGTTTTTTGAATTTTAAACGGTGTCAATTAATTGCTCCGTAATCAGATGAGAGCCATTTCACTGTTTTCCAATATAATTTTAATGAAATTAACTTTCTCTCAGAGTGCAATTGGGGTATTTTAAGAGCTGTATTTTCCCCGGAGTGCTTTCGCTACGTGATCTGGCACAAAACTGCTGAGGTCGCCTCCCCAGTAGGCAACTTCTTTTACAATGGTGGCGGAAATAAATGTAAGCTGCTCATCCGGCATCAAAAAAATAGTGTCTATCTCGGGGGCCAGGCGCCGGTTGGTGAGAGCCATTCGGAATTCGTATTCAAAATCGGATATTTGACGAACACCCCGGAGCAGCACATTCACATTTTTCTTTCTGGCAAAATCAATCAACAGGCCGGTAAACTGCTCAATTTCTACTTTATCGCGCCACTCTTTGTCTTCGATGGCTTCCTCAATCAACTGTATCCGTTCATCTCCAGTAAATACCGACTTTTTCTTATTGTTGACGGCAACGGTTACGATCACCTTTTCAAACATTTGAACAGCTCGCTGTAGTATGTCAAGATGGCCATTGGTTAGCGGATCGAAAGAACCGGGATAGAGAGCGGAGTTTTTCATGGCTTTTGGTTTTTTGAAGAAAATTGGAATTTCGAATGTCCGTCAAAAATCGCCCGGATTCAGCTTAAATATACTGACGATGGTTCGTCCGTACGATTTGGAGAAAACGCAGTGTTCATGAGATGAAAAATCATGGCGCTTATCATGCTCTAAAATAAACCATCCATCCTCATTAAGCCAATGTTCAGAAACAATCGTATCAATCATTTCCGCCATCCTGAAATAGTCGTAGGGGGGATCGGCAAACACAAAGTCGAACCTGCCGTGATGCTGTTGTAATAATGTTTCCACATCGGCTGCCAGTGTACTAATCTGTCCGTCAACGCCAAAAATTTTGGCTGTTTTTTCTATCTGCCTGATATGCTTTACTTCTTCATCCACAAACAGACAGGATTCTGAACCGCGTGATATCGCTTCAAATCCGAGATTTCCACTTCCGGCAAACAGATCGAGCACACGGGTATTATCAAAGTAAACACGTGCGTCAATTACCGCAAACAATCCTTCTTTGGTTCGGTCTGAGGTTGGGCGTAATTCCCCGGTTTTGGGCACGGGGACTGTCCGCCCTTTAAGTTTGCCTGTTATAATTCTCATGGAGTGTATTATCTGCCATTTCTTTATTCAAGCTCATCATTATGGCGGGAAATGCACTTTCCAGGCGAAAACCGTACGTTTTTTCAGGGGCATCCACTTTCATTGCTTCCAGTGTATCGGGTATGCGAATGCTACCATGATCGTGCCAGAACGCATTAAGCAGATCGATCACCGATTTTCCATAATGGCCAAAAACGTATGTATTTTCGTGCATTCCGCGCATCCAGGAGAGTTTTTCAGCATATAAATTCCAAAGGTAGGTCAGGTCCGAGAGCTCATCATAATCGATATAAGTGCATCCTCTTAATTTGCCAAGGATAAATGATGTTACACTGATATAGTTTTTTTGGCAGTGTATCATTAAAAACGCTCCGGTATCACCGGTGTGTAGTTGCCAATCTATTCCCAGCTCATAATCCGATACAATTTCCTTGTCACTAAAATTATAGAGCAGGTTGTTAATTCCCTCCATAGAGCTGTTATCGCGCAGCAAAAGAAGGCGATTATCCGAATTGCTTACCGTTTGCCAGATTGCCTGAATTTCACTTCTATCCGAGCCTCTCATCAGTAATTGAATGTGCGCTTCCCGTTCGGAGGCATCTTCATATACAGATCGGGGAACAATCGTCCAGCACTCTTCGGTAGCCGGGGCAAGAATTTTAACTGCACTGCACTCAAACTCCTGTTTAATCTCTTCAAGAGAACTCTTGAGAGTGGGGAACCCGTCCGAATGGCCTGAAATAATTGCCTGTTCGATGTCAAAATTGAAATCGATGCTTCCGATTCGGGTAAGGTGTGAGTTTTGCCCGGTGTTATTTACAGAGTAAAAAAGTTGATTACCTGTATAACATACACCGAGACAAGACCCGCCGGAATCCATTTTAATTCCAGTTTGGTGCGTTGAGCAGTGTGGTTCTTTGCAGATCTCCAATCCGATCTTCGGTGCCGGGATTTTCTAACAGATACAATCTCGGCCGGATGGTGTCATTCAGCGTGTATTCAAACCGGTGGTGCGGGGGGCGCGGTGAATAAACAAGAGAATCGGGACTATACTGAGATGGCGCCATGAATGCAAAAAGTGAATCGCCTCTATCAACCATCATGGTATCGGTTTGAAGAAATTGCACCAGGCTATCGAGGCCTCCATCCGTTGGAGGGAAGTTGCCTCTGCGATTTCGGTATTGAACTAATACATCTCTAACCAACTCCATACGGTGGCGTTCACGTTCAACCATTTCTCTCTCCTCAAGCACTTCTTGATAGGGATCAACAAGAGAGCGGTATAAAAACCAAGATAAAAGTACAATGAGAACACCTAAAACAATCGTCAAGATGTTATTTTTAGTCGTTAAATCCATGTGATAAAAATGTGTTGGTTATCGATATCGTATTAAAATAATGCGAAAGAGCAAAATAATTGCAGCCAATCTGATATGCAACTATCTATTGCATTCATCCCGAAAGATAACAATTAAAAATTTAGATTAATTGTTTTCTTCTCTTGAAAGTAATGATAAATATTCTATTAAGTGACTTTTGAGCCCCCTATTTAGAAATTTTTTGAATTTTTTAATATCCAGGGTATTCATCTCCAGTTGCCGGATAAAAAAAGAATCGCCAAAAAGTCCCGAAATTTCCTTCGGTGGCACACTAAAAGGCGGTCCGTTCATTTCTTCCTGCACATATTCAAAATGGTGAATCAACACTTTTGTTTGATTGCTTCCGAGACCTTTTAGTTTCCTTGCATATCGAAATCTGAATGTCTCAGGCAAGGCAACCAGGGCCGCTTTATCGTAAATCAAATCAATATCCTGAAATTTGTTTTCCGGCAGATGATTAAAATCCCCGCACCACAATTCTATATTTCCTGTCGTTGAAATATCAAATGAGCCAAATGTAGTATTTTCGGCATAAAGGCTGTGTTCGCTTAAAAATTGGTTGATTGCAATTTTAGACACCTCAACACCAATCACTTTTTTTACCTTGCTTGAGAGCCAGTAAAGATCTTTACTTTTTCCGCACAAAGGCACCATAACGGTAGATTCCGTTCCTACACCAAGATTTTTCCAGTGTTTGATTAAGCCGGGATACGTGTCATCCAAATGAAAGCCGGTGTTCCCTTTTCTCCACCTGCTCTGCCAATAACTCAGTTCCATTTAACCGTTTCTTTAGTGCGAATTAAACGATAGTTTGAGAGCTTGTTTTGAATACTTGCTGAATTGCAGCCTAACCTAACTGAATGTTTTTGAATTGACAAGCACTTTTCATTTTCCCGGAATGTTCTTTGATGCTTGCCATGTTTTTCACGAAATAAATTTTCAGATCATTTGAATAAGCCCATTTTACGACTTGCCACACCCAACATCATCAGCAATCTTTCGGTGCCGCTGCTTGGTGCCGTGGATACCGCCCTGGTTGGACATCTGGAGCATGTGTACTATTTGGGAGCACTGGCAGTGGGCAGTGTTATCTTCAATTTTATTTTTTGGGGATTTGGGTTTCTGAGAATGGGCACCACCGGGCTGACCGCTCAGGAATATGGCAAACGCAGCCGATTCGGTATGATGATGATCCTTGCAAGAGTGCAGTTCATCGCACTGGGTATTGGGCTTCTCATTCTACTGCTGCAGCACCCCATTGCTTTTTTCAGCCTCTGGCTTATCGACAGCACGCAGCAGGTTGCAGAATACACGCGGGTCTATTATGATATCCGAATCTACACAGCCCCTGCAGTTCTTGCCCTCTACGGACTCAACGGCTGGTTTTTAGGGATGCAAAATGCAAAATACCCTATGATTGTCACCATTGTGCTAAACCTGCTCAATATTGTTCTGAATGTCACTTTTATATACGGTTTTGGCATGCACGTAGACGGAGTTGCCTACGGCACTCTCATTTCTACCTACCTCGCACTCATTCTTGCTATTTATCTCTTCTTTAAATCGTACCGAAAATATCTTTCACACTACATTCAAACCGAACTCATTAATGTTGATGAGCTAAAAAAATACTTCGTTGTAAATCGAGATATTTTCATACGAACTCTTTGTCTGATTTTTACTTTCTCTTTTTTTACTGCCGTTTCAGCCAGGCAGGGAGATCTGATTCTGGCCGCCAACACGATTTTACTTCAATTTTGGTTTATTGCCTCTTATGGGATTGACGGTTTTGCCTATGCCGCTGAAAGCCTTGTCGGGAAATTTACAGGCAAAGGTGATCAGGAAAAGCTGAAAACAGCGGTATTCTACAACCTGGGTTGGGGGCTTGCTCTGGGAACTGCAGGAACATTCGTTTATCTGATATTTGGAAATCAAATTCTCCAGATTTTCACAGATAAACAGGATGTAATTCTTCAATCACAATCCGTCCTGTTCTGGACAATTATTGCTCCGTTTGTTTCAAGTATCTGCTATATTCTTGACGGAGTTTTTATCGGTGCCACCGAAACCCGGCCCATGAGAAACACCATGCTGGCCGCCACTTTTTTGATCTTTTTGCCGGTATATTACCTTGCCACCCCGCTTTTTGGTGTGCATGGTTTATGGCTGGCCATGGTGCTCTTTATGATTGCAAGAGGTTTGGCACTCGGGTTTTATCTTCCAAAAACTATTTTGAACTCTTAGAAACACGTTTATTTTAAAGCTGAAAACATACTGAGTTCAAATCGGCTTTTCTCTTCTTTTTTTATGCGTTTAAAGTACAACCTGCACCTGTATGATAAACAGGTTTTTAAATTCGCAAACGACCTTAAATCACTTTTTGGCCATTCATCTGTCAAAGAACACAAAAAGTTTTACAAACTATTCAATACGTTGATTGTACAGGAAAAGGAACAATCTACTCTGAATCGGGTTACAGATACCTACACATATGAATTTGAGAGATTTAACCCTATATCAGAAATACAGCCATCCACTAAAAAAATATGAATTTACATTCCGAAAAAATTATTCTGTTAATGCGTCATGCCAAATCTTCCTGGAGAGCACCTTCGTTGAGTGATTATGAACGGCCATTAGATTCTCAGGGAAGTGAAAATACACACAAAATGGCCGGTTACCTGGCTAAACAACTTTTGATTCCCGATCAAATATTCAGTTCACCGGCATTGCGGGCCCGGAGTACAACCGAAATTATGATGGATCAACTGAATCTTCCGGCCAGTTCGCTCACCTGGAATGACAAGCTCTATTTCACCGAATCTCAGTCCTACATTGATGCAATTCACAGTGCTAATGAATCTTCCGGCACAATTTTGATTGTTGGCCATAATCCTATGATTGAAAATGTCCTGGGTATTTTGACAAATCGGCTGAAATATCGGTCCATCAACACCGGTACAATTATTTGCCTGCAGCCTGGGAAGTCTGCCTGGAAGAATGTACAGTCGGGAGAGTGCTCCTTGAAGTGGATAGTAAGCCCATCGGACCTTCCTGAAAAATGCTCACAAAAAGTGTAAAATCTGCCGTTAAACTTTTTCCCGAAATCTACTTTATGATTTTTTACTACACACCTTTCTTTCCCATTTTTCGTTGATCGTGCTCAATAATCAGTAAAAAAACTCTTATATTTGCATCGAAAAATTTGAAACAACATTGAGATATGATTTATAAACAAAAATTTTATTACCTGACAAAAACTCCGTTAAGTGCAGAGGGCCCAAAAGATGTAGAGATCATAGACAGAGCAGACAACAGCAATCAATTTCCAAAGTTGTTTGCCGAATATGAAGAGTTGCGATCGCACGCTTTTAATGAAGATAAACTCTACAGCATTATCCGTGCTGATGATATTTATGATCTTGTGAGAACAGGCACCGAAAAAGAGGCACGGGAACTGGCCTACGAAAATGCCGAACCCGAAATTGTTACAAACTTGCAGCACCGGGTAATGCAAAAAAACGACAAAGATGCCAGGGCTATCCTGAAAGAGGTTCACGAAATAGAAAGCTGATCACTTAATCAGTTTCAGAAAATTCAGGCAGGCAATACATTTTTCAGAAACTGCCCGGTATAACTCTCTTTGATTTGGGCAACTTCTTCGGGAGTACCGATTCCAACAATTTGTCCGCCGCCGAATCCACCCTCCGGCCCGATGTCAATAATCCAGTCGGCGGATTTGATCACATCCAGGTTGTGCTCAATAATGATGACAGAGTGCCCGCTGTTTACCAGTTCGTTGAATGACTTGAGCAGTTTTGAGATGTCCTCAAAATGAAGGCCGGTAGTGGGTTCATCAAAAAAATAGAGTGTCTCTTCCGTGTTGGTTTTCGACAGAAATTTGGCCAGCTTTACCCGCTGGGCCTCGCCTCCGGAAAGTGTAGTTGCATTTTGACCAAGGGTGAGATACCCGAGCCCCACATCTTCCATGGGCTGTAGCTTGCTGATGATGGCCGGTTCATCCACAAAAAAATCGATGGCATCACTGATGCTCATGTCCAGTACATCGGCAATATTTTTACCGCGGTATTTGATCTGCAAAATATCTTTCCGGAAACGAGCGCCCCCGCACTCTTCGCAAACCAGTTCGATATCGGCCATGAACTGCATTTCAATTTTCTGAACGCCCTCGCCCTGGCACGATTCACACCGGCCTCCCGGCACGTTAAAAGAAAAATGCCCCGGCGTATAGCCCATAATTTTTGATTGCCTGGTTTTTGCAAACAGCTCGCGGATGCCATCAAACGCCTTGGTGTAGGTGGCCGGATTGGAGCGGGTTGAGCGCCCGATCGGGCTTTGGTCCACCATCTCCACCGCCTCAATATTGCGAATACCCGAGATACTGCGATGCCTCCCCACTTTCTCTTTCCATGTGCCCAGTTTTTTCTGGATAAATGCAAAGAGTGTATCGTGCACCAGGGTCGATTTTCCGGACCCGGAAACACCCGTCACACAAACCAGCTTGCCCAGCGGAAATTCTACATCAATATTTTTGAGATTGTGCTCAAATGCGCCCTCCACAGTGATTGATTTACCATTCCCCTTTCTTCGTTTCTCAGGGACACGAATCTCCATTCGGCCGCTCAGGTATTTTCCGGTCAGCGTTTTTGCTTTTTTCAGCTCATCATACGATCCGGCAAACACCACTTCCCCGCCGTGGGTGCCGGCAAATGGGCCAATGTCGATGATATTATCGGCTGCCTTTATCATCTCCGGATCGTGCTCTACAACCAGAACGGTATTGCCGATATCCCGCAGTGATTTTAAAATATTGATGAGACGGTCATTATCCCGCGGATGCAGGCCGATGGTGGGTTCATCAAGTACGTAGAGGCTTCCGATGAGCGAACTTCCAAGTGAATTGGCCAAACTTATCCGCTGCGACTCTCCGCCGCTGAGGGTATTAGTGAGGCGGTCGAGCGTGAGGTAATCAAGCCCCACTTCGTCCAGGTATTTAACCCGCTTGCGGATTTCATACAAAATCTGGCCTGCCACGGATTGCTCAAAATCGGTCAGTTCAAGTTCATCAAAAAAGGTTCTTGCATGGCCAATGGTCATCTCTGTAACTTCGCCGATATGAAGCCCCCCGACCTTCACATAGAGCGCATCTTTTCTCACGCGGTAGCCCTCGCAATCATGGCAGCGGCTGTAACCCCTGTAGCGCGAATAGAGAACCCGCATGTGCACTTTATAGAACTGGCTTTTCACATCTTCAAAAAATCCGTGGATGCCTGCGTAGCCGTCTTTTCCGTTCCACAAAATGTCCCGTGCTTTCTTATCCAGGGCCTTGTAGGGTGCATCAATGGGGATGTTTTCTTTTGCGGCAACTCTCACAAAATCGCGCAGATATTTTCCGAATTTGGGTGAATCGAACGGAGCCACCGCCCCTCCGCGAATGGTTTTATCGGGATCAGGGATTACCAGGTCTTCATCAATTCCGGCCACACGACCGAAGCCCTCGCAGGTATCGCATGCTCCAAATGGGTTGTTGAAGGAAAACATCTGAGGAGTGGGCTCCAGAAACTCCATGCCGTCACGTTCAAACCGCTCGCTAAAGTGGAGCTCATCTCCATTACGGATTTTAACCGAACACCTTCCGTTCCCTTCCTGAAATGCTGTCTCAACCGATTCGGCAATGCGGCTGCGGGTTTCGTCATCTTTCTTCACGGCAAGTCGGTCAACCAACACCCTGTGTGTTTTCGGTTTGATCTCTTTCGGATCAAATTCATCACGGGTCAGGTCGGTCATCTTTTCATCCCCGATTCGAAGCAGCCGGGTAAACCCCTTCTCTTTCAACACGGCAAGCTGCTCTTCCGGTTTTCTTCCTTTTCGGAGTTGGTATGGAAAAAGTATGTAGAACCTGGTTTTAGCCTCAAGCTCATCATACAGTTCCCGAATTACTGTGGCTGTGGTATCTTTCTGAACCTCCTTGCCCGAAATAGGCGAAATGGTTTTACCGACCCTTGCAAAAAGCAGCCTCACATAATCGTAAATCTCTGTGGAGGTTCCCACGGTTGAGCGCGGGTTGCTGCTTGTGGTTTTCTGCTGAATGGCCATGGCCGGCGAGATACCCTGCATAAAATCCACATCGGGTTTGTCCATCCGCTCCAGGAACTGCCGGGCATAGCTGGACAGGCTCTCCACATACCGGCGCTGGCCTTCTGCATAGATCGTATCAAATGCCAAACTCGACTTCCCTGAACCCGAAACCCCGGTAACGACGGTGAGTTTGTTACGCGGAATCTCCACATCAATGTTTTTGAGATTATGAACCCGGGCACCTTTTACAATGATGGGACGGTCGGCCGTTGGGTTGCCGGCTTTTGCAGTAGATTGGTTGATGTTCGAATCAGTTTCTGGCATTCGGTCAGGTTCCTTTCAAATCTCCAAAAATACGAAAAATCGGCGCCAATATCGTTTCTTTTCATGGGGTTTGATTCTGAATAAAAGTGGTGGCGGCTGTAATCGTTCTGAGTAAAAATCAAAGCTTCACAAAAGTCCGTGCATTCAGCCAGGTCGATGGATTAAATCGTACAGAAAGTGCAGTTCAATGAAATCGGTGACAGCTGAATATTAAGGCCATCTCAATCAAGAGGAAAAAAATGACCCAACTCATCTTTTTTTGCGCTTACGTGATAAATACATGGTAGTTCTGGCTATAGTCT
>SKYV01000076.1 GCA_007127745.1 Balneolaceae bacterium | reverse complement strand
AGCTCTTTCCATGAAAAAGCCTATCGTTTCAACATCAATTGGAAGTGAAGGAATTGAAGTGGAGAATGATAGCCATCTGCTGATTCGTGATGACCCCGACGCATTTGCCGAGGCCGTCATTCAGCTGATGAATGATGTGGTTACTTGCAACAGGCTGGTTTCCAATGGTTATGATCTGGTGATGCAAAAATATGACTGGAACATAATCGGGCATTCTGTTGATGAGGCATTCATAAGTCTAAAGAGCCCTAAATTAGAACCGGCATGAAACAAGACATTCTTCTTGAACCTTCGTCAGTAAAACAGATCAGAGTTGATAAATGCACGGTTCGCGTCATTATAGATTCCGATGCTTTTGATGCCATTGCTGATGAATGGACTGCACTTGAAGAGGCATCAGATACTACGATTTTCCAGACCTACGAATGGAACAGAACCTGGTGGAAATATTTTGGCAAAAAAGGGACGTTGAATATTCTGTTATTTTATCAGCAAGACGAGCTTGCAGGCATTGCACCTCTTTTTTTTGATGAAGTTCACCTGTTGAGAAAAAAGATATATTCGTGCCTTCGCTTCATTGGATCAAACGTCATACAATCGAAAAAAGACGTTTTAATTGGATTGTCATCATATACCGATTATCTCGATTTTATTGTAAGGACGGGCTGTGAAGAGTGGCTCCGAAAACAATTTACCAACTTTATACTTTCAGTAAATCTGAAGTCCTGCAGAATACAATTTGACGCAGTGAAAGAAAATAGTTTTACTCATCAACTGCTTCCGAACCTGGAATTACATGGATTCAGATCTTCAATTTTTCTCTCAAACGTGTGCTACATTGTTAATTTACCTGAGGACTGGGAACATTATTTGATGTCTCTCAGCAAAGATACGCGTTCACATACTCGTCGTGCTCTTAAGAAAATTTATCATCAGGATCAGAAACTATTTGAGATACAGCAAATTACCGGTCCGGATGAAATCGAAAATCATTTTGACGAAATGGTGGAGATCCATCAAAACCGGTGGAGAAGAAATGGCTATCTGGGGACATTTGCAGAAAATTCGAACTATCAATTTCAGAAGAAAATTGCTCAGACTTTTTCAACAAAAGGATGGATTCAAATCAACAAACTGTTATCTGTAAACGAGCAGAATCGGTGCATTGCTGTTGATGTAAATTATCGATATAAAAATAGAATTTACGGGGCACATTGCGCTGTAGATGACCAATCGGCTTATTATAAAAAAGGCCCCGGTACAATTCTTCTGAGTTTTGGGCTTCAGGATGCAGTTTTCAATAAAATCCCGTTTTTTGATTTTTTGCGGGGTTCTGAAAATTACAAAAAGGCCTATTCTAATCATTCTAAAAAACTGTACCGTATCTTGGTGCATCATCCCGAAAACAATTCTTTGT
Source organism: Balneolaceae bacterium (assembly GCA_007127745.1). GTDB lineage: Bacteria > Bacteroidota > Rhodothermia > Balneolales > Balneolaceae > Rhodohalobacter. The sequence continues at coordinate 3,171 of SKYV01000076.1, read as the reverse complement.
ACCGTGCAGAATTCATACAAAGGATGATGCTGTTAAAAAGAAAATTGGTACGAGAATGTACACATCTTCGATATCTGGTTGCGAATGTGTCATTTCTGAAAGGGTTACAAAAATATCAATCGCTTCTTTTTCAAAGAATATCAAAGCGGGTTAAACAGTAAAAAACGATTTTTTGATGGGGATTTTTTACATAACCGGTGCAGGTTTGGTGTCCACAGTTTCTGACTTCTTTTTCGGTTCCACGGTTACGCTCCAGGTATCTGCAACCAAATGAGTTGGCATATCCACGGTTAATGAAATCTCATCGCCGGCGTGATAGAACCCGGCAGGTACGCGATACATACGGTTATTCCAGCTTGTTTTTTTGTGTAACGGGGAAGTGCTGAAGCTGATTTCTTCATCAAAAAAAACGTTAAAATAGAGGCAAACTCCATCCATTTGCCCGGTTTGTGAAATCAGTTTTGTTTGTGACTGAAGGTTGAAATTCGGCTCACAAGGTTCTTGGTTAAAATCAATGGTCATGATGGGTGATGGCCGGCACATCAAAAAGTCCACGGCATACGGCTCCAAAAACCTCTGATTGTAACCGCGCTGTGTATATTTTGGTATAAATAAGCTGTTCTTTAGAAATCCAAAATCAAACCCATTGTAAGGATGTTCCCATATGTAAAGAACTCGGAAATCCGGTTTTAACGATACAGGTTCGAGATACAATTCAAACTTGCCGGGTAGCACTTTTCCACCTTTTTTCAACACACGGCGTTTAATGTCCAGTATGTTTTCGATCATGTTTTCGTCGAAGAGGTCGTCACCAATCTGTTCATGCAGTAAAACATCCAGCTTTTCCGGGCATTCAAACGACCGGCTGTTATTTTCCTGAAAATCAATCCCTGAAATTCCGTTTTCCTTGGCTGCTTTTTGGGCAACTTCAATGAAACCGGAATGATCAATAGCATAAAGTTTTTTCGGGTTGCATTGTGCTGCAAACATCGATAAAATCCCACTGCCTGTACCAAGATCTAAAACTCTATCATCTTTTGATATATGCTTTAGAATGGCTTTATGATAGGTGTTCATCCGGACGGTATCGGCCAGCATTTTTTCGTACTCATAGAGATCAGAAAATTCCTCATTGTTATATACATCAAATACAGCATTTCTGATTCGCTTATTAGAAAGTAATATCTTTTTGGTGATAAGAAATGATTTAGACAGAAAACGGTCGGCTACAGATTTCATGGAGAGTTGGATTAAATTTTAAATTTAGCAGTGAAGGCTCTTTATCATTTAATGCGGTGCATTCTTCATCCCATTCATGCTCGATTTTAGCAGCATCACATTAAGGGCAAAAAGTGGGAGTTTAACCATGCGTTTCCACCGCGATGGCTGTAGCCAAAGTCTGTATGCCCATTCCAGACCTGATTTCTGGAAAGCAACCGGTGCCCGTTTTACCTGTCCGGCTATAAAATCGAAGCTCCCACCGATACCAACGATAAGCTTGCAGCACGACAGTTTTCCGAGATTTTTATGAATCCATTTTTCCTGTGCCGGTGCGCCCAAAGCAACAAATACGACTGAAGAAGAGGCAAGGCTCTTTTGTACATCGACCGGCAGATCATCAAACGGAATATCTCTTGCGGCGGGAGAATAGGTGCCGGCCACTAAAAGTCCGTCGATCCGTTCTTGCAAAATCTCGGCCGCCCTGGATGCAACACCGGGAGCTGCCCCGAAAAAATAAACTTTTTGTGATAATCGGGAACAGAGTTTGCAAATTTCCTCAACCGAGTCTGAGCCGGTAATTCGTTCTACATTCTGGCGATATATAAACCGAACTGCCCAGCTGACTCCAACACCATCTGCTGTATTAACACCCGACTGTTTCAAAATATCCTTGAATTCGCTGTCGACGATCGACTCGATGATAATCTCCGGATTAACAGTCACAACAAACAATGGAGGTGTGGCAGGGTCGGGATCACTCAATCTTGATTCTATCGCCTCAAAAAACTCGTGTTTAGAATAAGACGATATATCAATTCCAAGAACCGGATACTTCTCTATTTTTTGTAGTGGAATCATGGCATTAGTCCGTTTTTAAAAGTGCTTCATTATCTGATCGAAAAGCATTCTGGATAGCGCATCAGAGTTAAAAAATGAAAGCAATTGATATGCCAAAACTTGAAAGGAGCTTTCCTTGAGCCACAGAACCAATTAAATACTGTTGGACATTCCACCAAGCCTGAAATCTGTATCCAAACTACACGTGAAAAATCAGCGGAATGTGTAAGTTTCATACAGGTTCAGCAGGGTCTTATCAATCTTTAGCTGAGCGTATGAGGAGTGTGGATTCTTTGGATTGATTCGGCAGGTTGAACATCTGCCAGCCAACAGACCGAAACCCCACCATAAACCGGCCAGGCTCTCTGTTACAGAGTGTTTTTATAAAAGAGGCCGGAATATTTGATACAAAGATAACTGAGTCATGGAAATGAATATTGATTTAAAAAAACCTGTTCAATATTTGTGCCAAATAAAAAAGCGGAATCCACAAAGTGAATTCCGCCCGTTTCCGCATGCCATGGCTCAGCATGTTAGAAGTTTATTTGTGCCTGCCTGTAACCAATGTAGGAAATAGAAATACCCGACAGTTCAGAATCAGTATGATTAATTGTAAATCGCCCATTATGATCTGAGCTTGCTCCAATATTACTTCCTTCAATAATGATATTGGCTCCGGCAAGGGGTTCTCTGGTCTCTGAGTCTACCACAATTCCGGATACACTGTTTTCGGATTGGTCAAGATCGATAATCGTCATTGTTTTTTCGATAACTTCCGGATTTTCAAAATCAACAGATGATTGAGGTTGTATGGTTTGTGTTCTTTCTTCTTCTGTCAAGCGAAATATAATAGGTAAGGAAAACTGTACTCTAACCGGTTGTCCACGTTGTAAACCCGGTTTAAATGTAGCCTGACTCACCACGCGGAGAGCTTCCTCATCTGCACCACCGCCAATTCCCCTGATTACACGCGGATGTTCAACCTCACCCTCTTCATTCACAATAAACTGAACATACACCCGGCCTTCAATACCTGCTTGCCTTGCCGTTTCCGGATATGTGATTTCATTTGCAATAGATTCAACCCCGCCAATTAGTTCAGGCATTTCTTCT
>SKYV01000179.1 GCA_007127745.1 Balneolaceae bacterium | reverse complement strand
TCTGCCTGAAAAATACAGAAATGTCATCGAAATGCGGCATCTCGAAGAGTTGAGTTATCAGGAAATATCCGAACAACTCGATTTGCCCCTGGGTACGGTAAAAGCACATATTTTCAGGGCACGAGAAATGCTGTACAAAGCTTTAATTGATAAAAGAGACAAATTTTAATCCAAATCAGCCGATCGGTTTTTACTGTTCATTATTGTGAAGATCTTGCCGGTTTTGTCCGGAATTTTCTTCGTAGGCAACCGGAATTGTGCCTGAACTGATTCGTTCACGTTGTGCCAATACCTTTTCCTGCCGAAAAGTTGTGCCCCTTTCAACCTTTTGGAGAGTATCGTAGGCGCCTTGTAGATGTTCTGATGCTTTATCGTATTCGCCTCTGTTTTGGAAAAATGTACCCAGCTCCCAGTCAGCCAGTGCCATTTCAAGAGAAGATTCGTGATGAATTTCCATCACTTTTTCATACCCTGAAGTGATAAAATTTTCGGCAAGTTCGGATTCTCCCATCTCCATATAGCAGCTGCCCACAGCCATTTTTGTTCGTGCTGTGAATGAGTGACTGTCTGAAAGATGTTTTTCAAAAATTTCATGAGCATGCTGCAACAGATCCAGTGCACTGTGAACCTCTCCGGACTGGAGTTTTAACTGACCAAGACTGAATTTGCTGATTGCCGTATTTACATTATCCCGGCCAAGTAAATATTTTCGAATTTCAAGAGCCTCCAGTAGATAATCCCTTGCACGAACATACCGGTTTTGTTCCCGCAGGGCAATTCCCAAATTGTTCATTGATAAAGCAACTTTTGGGTGTAAATCACCAAATAGATGCTGTCTCATTTCCAGCGATTCACGAAACAGTGATTCAGCTTCGCTGAATAATCCGATATTCAGCAATACGGCCCCGAGATTGTTCAGGCTCATGGCCAGATCAGGGTGATTTGACCCAAGGGTATTCCGCCTCAATTCGAGCACCTGCCTTAAAACAGATTCCGAATTCAGATAATCTCCTTTGTTGATCATGGTAACTCCGAGGCTGCTCAGGTTCTCAATGGTGGAGGGATGATTTTCTCCATAATGTCGTTTTCGTATATCGTAACTGTTTCTGTACAGCCGCTCGGCTTCAGTATAATCTCCGGTTCTCCGCAATACATAGGCCAGGTTGGTTTTCGTGTCTGATAGGGCGGGATCGTTCGGGCTTGATTGTGAAAACCGGATGGCCAGAGCATGGCGTAACATAGAATCTGCACGGACAAAATTACCGGTATCACTGTACAGGAGGCCGAGCTGATCATATACCGCAAGAGTTTCGCTGTGATTGGGTCCAAAAAGGGAGATTCTGAGATCTAATGCCCGGTTCAAAAATTCTTCTGCCCGGTCAAAATCACCCATTCTTCGGTAAATCTGTCCGGTTACATCAAACATCTGAGCTTGTATTTCCGGCTGATTTTCAAGCAGTTCTATTCGTTCTTCTGCGTTTTGCAGCAACTGCCAGGCAGTCAGTTCTTCGCCCTGCGAAAGAGAGGGATCATTTGCTTCAAAAAGTTCCATTAAAAATGAGGTAACCTGTGCGGCTTTTTCAGCTTCATTTTGTGCCTGGTTTCTCTGCTCAGTGATGGAAAAATTATAAAAAACAGAAAAGGAGGTGAGCATGATCAAAAATACAGCCGCAATAGCAAGAAACAGTTTGTTTCGCTGAATATATTTGATGGTTTTATAGCCAAACCGGTTTCCCCTGGATCTGACCGGCAGCCTTCTTTTGTATCGTTCAATATCCCTTCTGAACTCCAGTACTGATGTAAACCGCTGCTCAGGCTCTTTTTGAATTGCAGTCAGGATAATCAGGTCAAGATCTCCCTTTAACTTCCGTATCAGTTTATTTGGGTTGGTTTTTCGCTTATGGCTTATCTCTTCCATTTCTGAGAGTGTGAGAGAAGCAAGATAGGAAGACGGCTTCTGTGGAATTTGAGTCAGTATAAGCCGTTCGGTTTCAAGGAGGGATTTATTTTCAAAATCAAACGGTGTTTTTCCACTCAGCAGTTTGTAGAGAACCAGGCCGAGCTGATAAACATCACTGGCCGTGTTTACGGTTGCACCTCTGACCTGCTCCGGGCTTGCATATTCCGGTGTCATCAGCCGTTCGTTAGAATCGGAAAGTGTGAGGTTCTGCGAACTCTCGTTGTCCACGATTTTGGCAATTCCGAAGTCGAGTAGTTTTACATTTCCCTGGTCGGTTACAAGAATGTTGCGGGGTTTTAAATCCCGGTGGATGACAAGATTTTGGTGTGCAAAGGCAAGGGCATCACAAATCTGATTGAAAAGTTCAATCCGTTCATTTACGGGTAATTTTTTTTCATCGCAGTATTCTGTTATGGGTTTTCCTTGCACATATTCCATGACAAAATAGGGCCTGCCATCGGAGGTAATTCCGCCATCCAAAAGGTGGGTAATATTTGGATGATTCAGCCGTGCAAGTATCTGTCGTTCGGTATGGAAACGCTCGAGAATATCTTTGCTGTCCATGCCACGACGGAGAATTTTTACCGCCACACGGCTTTTGTACATGTCGTCATCCCGTTCAGCCAGATAAACATTCCCCATGCCTCCACGGCCAATTTTTCGTAGCAGTTTATAATTAAAAACTTTGCCAGAGGCAGGGGGCAGATCGCTCAGTTCATCCAGTGCCGGACTGATGACATTGGATGTGAGTGAGTCGAAGTAATCAGCTGAGTCTTCATCCACCTGAAGCAGGGAGTAGAGTTCCTCTTTGATCCACTCATCCGGACAATTTTTTTCGATCCAGGCATCCCTCTCATTCGGAGGAATTTTGCGCAATTCTTCGTACATCCGGCTTAGGTCATCCCACGAAAAATTACCTGTGTCACTCATTGTTATTGGTTATAAGTTCAATACAAAAACCCGTTTTTTTACATTAAACGGGTCATAAATATAATAGAATAATGGCAATTTTCGATAAGTCTTCGAACAGAACGAAATCGGTCAGTCCAGCTGAGTTTAATTTTTTTCCGCTTTCTGAATTTCTCTGTAGAGCCAGGAGCGTGCAACATTCCAGTCTCTTTTTACCGTTGCTTCCGACATGTCCAGAATCTTTGCAGTTTCTTCGATGGTGAATCCGCAGAAAAATCTGAGTTCGATAATTTTGCTTTGACGTTCGGCTATCTTTTCAAGCCTGTTGAGAGCTTCGTCAAGATCAATAAGTTCGTTGGCTTGCTGCTCGCCGGAAATCAGGCTTTCATCGTATTGAACCGGCTTTTGATTACCGCCCCGTTTTGCGGCTTTGTGCATTTTCGCATAATCAACCAGAATGCACCTCATGGCTTTTGCAGCAACGGAGAAAAAGTGGGAGCGGGTTTCCCAGTTTTGGTGTGAATGATCTACCATTTTAAGATAGGCTTCGTGCACAAGTGCTGTAGTATTCAAGGTTTCGGCTGAAGAAAATTTCTTTCGCTGTATTCTGGCAAGCAGATGTAATTCATCATAAATAAGCGGTATCAATTCATTCGACTGAATTTCACCCTCTGAAAACTTCTGTAGAATTTTGGTAAAATGTTTATCCTCTTTCATTCAGCCTGTGAAAAATCATTAAAATTTCTTTTCTTTCATGAGCTATTCACAAAAGAATTTTCGTGATTAGTTTAGAAGCGGATTTTAAAATCCGTTTCAACATCAAACAAGACTTCATATAATAAAAAACACAAGCATAATAATTAAGTAACTGAGGAATATTTATGAAAAAAGTTCTAACCGTTCTATTTGCAATCGTAATAAGTGTTGGATTGAGCTCCAACGCCACGGCACAAGTAGTACAAGAAGGTGACATCACTGCAGGCGGAGGTATAACCTTTACCACAGGAGTGAGTGGAGCAAGTGGTGAAATCGGCATCAATGTTAATGGTAATTACTCTATTACCGACGAAATCAGAGCCGGAGCTGAATTCGTATACTTTTTAGGTGATTTTGGATTTACTGTCTTCAACATTGAAGGTCACTATATTTTCAAAAATGAAGATGACCTTGTTCTGTACGGCTTGGCTGGAATTGGAATATGGCGTTGGTCTGCTTTTGGCTTTTCTTCCTCCACAAGTGGTTTAAATCTTGGAGGCGGGTTAGAATATGAATTAGATAGCGTAACCTTGTTTAGTGAAGCAAAACTAAGTACTATCGGAGGAACACCGATTTCTCTATCAGGTGGCGTCAGATTCAGGTTTTAAACCGATAAGTAGAAAATGAATTAAGCCAGTTACATTTTAAGTAACTGGCTTTTTTTGTTCTTTATTGTAAAAATTATTACATAATATATGTAAGGAAGGATAGAGTTAATTTTGAATAGTATGATAGGGCTTTTATGTCATATTATTTTATAAAAATAAGTGCAAGTTAAATGTTCATATTAATATTCCGGTAAATATTATGAAAACAATAAAAAAGTTAACAGTATTATTAACTTTGCCGCTGGGTTTGGTATTGGCAACTACAGCGTGTTCAGATGATTCTACCTCGGCAGAAGAGGGTTGTAATATCGGGTTGCCATCAGAGCTGCTTCCTGTAGTGTTGGAAAATGATTACTTCGAACAACAAAATATTCC
>SKYV01000282.1 GCA_007127745.1 Balneolaceae bacterium | reverse complement strand
TCCAGCGGCTGTTCGGTTTCGATTCCCATTTTATTGAGCTCGTGGAGAATGTACACCGTTGTATCAAATTCCTTAAAACTGACTTCCGGATTTTTATGCAGGTAACGGCGGACTTGTACCATGTAATCAAAATATTTTTCTGATTTTTCCCGGATTACCTGTTTTAAACCTTCCATAAAAAACTTCTCTTTTAGAGAGTGATCGATTTCTTACATTTCATATAAAGCCATACCAATGATAACCAAATTTCATCAATTATGAACTCATTTGAAATCCACATCCCCACCCGAATTTATTTTGGAAAAGAGAAGGCCGATGCATTTTTTGACCGATTACACGATTACGGTACAAATGTATTGATTGTGATTGGCGGCGGCAGTGTAAAAAAACTTGGATACCTGGACGAAGTGACGGTAGCTTTGGAAAAAAGAGGAATGGAAATCACACTGTTTGAAGGCATCGAGCCTAACCCGCATGCCCAGACCATCGACAAAGCCGCAACCATCGGCAAAGAAAATAACGTTGATTTTGTACTGGCATTTGGTGGCGGGTCGGTAATGGACGCATCAAAAGCCATCGCCGGATTGATACATGATAATGAGAAGGAAATCTGGCCGTTTGTGCTGGGTGAACCGAAACATAAAACCATGCAGGGAGCCCTGCCCGTTATCACCATCCCAACTACGGCAGCTACGGCGTCGGAAGTGACCCCTCATGCGGTAATCTCAAACCCCGACGTTAAAGGAAAATCCCCGGTCAGTTATCCATTCTTTAAACCGTCGGCATCGTGGCTGAACCCGGCTTATCACACTTCCATCCCTCTGGAAACCACCCGCGACGGCGCATCAGACATTCTAAGCCATGTGTTTGAAAATTATCTTCTTGGCGGCAACGATTCTCCTCCGGCCGACCGCTACAGCGAGGGCATCATGCAAACCGTTCTCAAAACACTCCCCCTGGTTGAGAAAGATCCAACGAACGAAGCTTTGCGCGGTCAGCTATTGTGGTCATCAACGATGGCACTCAACGCCATGCAGGTTGCCGGCCGTAAACTGTATGGATTTATCATGCACAACCTTGAACACGCATTGAGTGGATACAACCCCGAGCTCGCACATGGCCGCGGCCTTGCCATTATCTATCCGGCATATTTTAAATGGCTGATGGAAAACAACCGTGCAGCAGACCGCCTTGCCCTGTTGGGAGAAAAACTGTTCGGTATCAATATCCAAAACCAGGATGAAGCTGCTTCGGAATTTATCACGCAGTTTGAACACTGGCTGAGAGAAAACGGTCTTTATCAACGGCTCTCGGATGTGGATATCCCCGAAACGGCTTTTGATGAAATAGCGGCTTATGCAATTAACGTATATGGTGGCGGCTATCCGCTCGATGCAGCCGGACCGATGAATAAATCTGACATTATCGAGGTTTTCAAAAAAACCGAAGATCAGGTTTAGGAGGTTGTTTCACAGCTTTCTGATGTGGCAAAAGCACAAGCTAATCAGGGACAGGGGTAATCTCCCAAATATTTATCAACTCTTCATCTTTGAAAAGTAATATTCAATTATAAAATAAATGTGGCAATCATCTACTATAATATTCCTTCAACCCTTTCACGGGGACTTAGTGAATAAAAGATCGATCCACAACTACTTACAAACATTTAAAAAGATCAAGACGATGGTTAAAAAAATTACTGCACTCAGTGGGGTTCTGCTGTTTATGTTATGCTTGTCGGCTCCTCAAAAAAGCCACGCTCAAATCAGCCTGGATCTCGGCGGATATATGCAAAATTGGTACATCGCCCATGAAAGCAACGAAATTTTTGACACATCGGTGAATACCACCCGAACTATCGAAACTCAGGGTTTCAGGGTTCGCCGCGCAAGGCTCACAGCACGCGGAAACATCAGCGATCGTTTCAGCGCCACCACCTGGCTTGAATTTGCAGGTGCAAATCCCTCACTTCTCGACTTTCATATGGACGCTCATTTCCGGCCGTGGTTCAACATTCGGATGGGACAGTTCAGAATGGCAGGCCAGACATACGACACCGGGATCCTGGGATCTGCCTCACTTCGATTCTTTGAACGCCCCGATATCACCTCACGCGTTGCCGGAGTGATGGGTTACAGTGCTTTCCGTGATATTGGTGTAATGGCTTATGGACAACACGGACGGCTCTGGTATGGTGTGCATTACAGCAATGGCGCCGGACGATCAACCCATGCCGGGTCCAACATTTCGGAACGCGATTTTGGCGGCGGCTTCTACGGTGCCAGAGTTGATGTGGAAGTGATCGACGGAATGACCCTCGGCGGGCATGTATCTACCAACCAGCAGCGGAATGTTGTACAATCAGGCAACGGACCTTTTGACATCGACCGAACCTCCTGGTCATTAAGGTTTGCCACAAATAACTTTGGTATTGACGGGCTCTTTTCTCAGTTTGAATATGTTGGGTTAACCGGAAAAGATGACAGCCGGGGAATTCTGCTGAATGATGATGATGAATACGACATTCATGGATTTTATGCCGAACTCGGATACAGACTGACGCGCGAATGGCACATACTTGGCCGCTATGATGAAATGGTGGAAAAACCCGGACAGGCCGGCCTGGAAAATGAATTTGATCGTTTTGCATCAAACAATTACACTCTTGGAATTTCACGATTCATCTACAGCGATAATTCAGAACTGGCCCGAATATATCTAAACTACTCCTTTGGTGATTCCGGCCCGACAGACCTGGACAACTCTATATTAATGGCCGTATTCCAGCTTCGGTTTATTCCATAAATCAAAACCTGCCAGATTTTCTCACATTCCTAAATTTGCTCAAAATCTGGCAGGATTCTCTTTCTGTCAAGCGCCGGGTTTTGTGTATATTGTTACCTGAAATGAAAAGTTTATCAATCCAAAAATATGCACTATCTGCTGATTTATAATCTCTCCCCCGAATACCTCGAACGTCGCAGTAAATTCCGCGACGAACACCTTGCCCTTGCCTGGAAAGCTCATGAAAACGGCGACCTGGTAGTTGGCGGCGCCCTGCAGGAACCGGCCGATCAGGCCTTTCTGTTGTTTGAAGGAGCATCCCCCGATGCTGCCGAAGAATTTGCAAAAACTGATCCCTATGTAAAAAATGGTCTCATCGAAAAATGGGAAGTACGCCCGTGGATGACCGTAGTGGGCAACATGGCGTCCTCACCCGTGAAACCGGCTGAATAGAATGATTTGATCTGGATATCGTCCAAATGTCAAAAAATAAAAACTCTATTTCTGTACAGCCCACTAAAGATGGTTCCACAACACTCTACTCATCCAGATTCAACCAGCACTACCACAATCCCAACGGGGCTGTGGCTGAAAGCCGGCATGTATTTTTTGATACGCCCCGATTGCCTGATGCAATCAACCAAAAAAAAGCGCTGAACATTTTCGAAACCGGGTTTGGCACGGGCTTGAACCTGCTGCTTCTCATACAATACCTGAAGCAACAAAAAAACACTCCGGAAGTAATGTTTTACAGTGTAGAAGCCTTTCCTGTGGAAGCCGCCATGGCCAGGCGGTTTGATTTTGGTGACAATCCCGAACTGAATCAATCCAAAGAGCTGCTGCACAGAATTTTTGAAACCCTGAAACCGGGACTGAATCAAATTCAGATTTCCGAACAGCTGACACTTAAACTCTATTCAGGTTTTTTTGATGAGCTTTTTGATAGTGAAACCATTTCCGGGAAATTTGATTTCTACTTTCATGATCCATTTTCTCCCAAAGCTAATCCGGAACTGTGGATGCCGGAAGTTTTTAAAAAACTGGCATCTGTCGCTCACCAAAATGCAGTCCTGAGCACCTACTGCGCAGCAACAGCAGCCCGGGCGGCGATGGCTGTGGCAGGATGGAACCTTGCACGGGCACATGGAGCACTGGGAAAACGTGAAATGACGGTGGCGTCACTCAATCCTGAACAATTGGAACCTTTCAAACGAATCAACGAAAAAAGACTGATTGAACGTTTTGACAGAGGAGATTTTGAATAATAAATTCCGAATGATAAATGATGAATTTTGATTTGAAAAATTGAACAATCAAAATCCATCACATATTATTTCAAAATGCAGTATTTCGACAATTTAGCCACCTCACTCCAACCACATTATTCACGTTTTGATGTGGCCAACCGCCTGCTTTTTTCCGGTCATTCTCACCAGGCCTGGCCGGATGCGGCTTTTGAGGGAATCCGGGAATACTCCAGCCTAACCGCGAAACAGCTAGACAAAAAATGGGCCTTTGCCTTCGAAAAAACGGAAGTCATGAGGGAATATCTTCGAAATTTTTATGATGATTCCCGCGGAAGTTATTGCCGGGAACAGAACACTCACGTTTTACTGGTTTCGTGGCTTTCGGCACTCGATCTGAAGAATAAACCGAAAATAATCACCACAACCGGCGAATTTCATTCCATGTACCGGCAGCTCCGAAGCCTGCAAAGTACCGGGCTTGAAATTATTTTCCTCCCCCATCAAAACGATGAAGAGTTGAGAGATTCCATCATAGATGAAATGGATGATCGCACTGCGGCCGTTATGCTCTCCCGGGTTTATTTTGAAACGGCCGAAATCAACACC